>JBNJHQ010000022.1:14169-19775 GCA_051748705.1 Bacteroidota bacterium
CTGAACATACTCAGGTCTCAATGATCAGTGAAGGATTTCCAAAAATTGCGGTGATATCAATGGCGAGGGATGCCGGTTTCTTTGCTTCCAGGTGGATAGACTATTATTCTGGTCACCTTGGAGCTGCAAACCTCTTCCTCTTTATTGACGGACATGACCAGCCTTTTCCCGGGGGCAGCGAACATATCAACGTGATAAGGCTGCCGCATAAGGAGCAGGGCCGCTCGCGCGGTGATCGTAACAGGGCACGGCTGGTCTCCCTGTTCGCCAGGTCTTTGTTTCAGAGGTATGATCTTATAATAGCTCATGATATTGACGAGTTCCTTGTTATAGACCCTGCGATCAGCCAATCCTTTCATGAATATTTCAGCAGGACTGTCAGGACGGCTTCGCTATCGGCCCTGGGCCTGGATGTGGGTCAGCACCCCGGGGAAGAGGAGGCGCTGGATCACGAAAGGCCTTTCCTGGAGCAGAGGAGTTACGCTCATGTTTCAGCACGTTACACCAAGGCAGTGGTGGCTGCCAGGCCACTTACCTGGGGCTCGGGATTTCACAGGGTTAAAGGACGAAACTTTCATATTGATCCGGGACTTTACCTTTTCCACTTTGGAATGGTTGATTACAATTACTGCATGGAGAAATCAGAGGGAGGGACGCTTCCCGGACCCGGATGGCAGGGTCACCTGGAAAGGAGGTACGAGCTTTTTGACCTTATCAGCAGGGCTGATGCAATAGAAGGTGATGAATTTTTTAAAAAGGCACGCAGGAGGCAGAGCCTGATCAGGCCGTTCTATGCACTTAATAAACCAGGGATGCTGAAAGAAAAGCCTGTTATAAGAATCCCGGAACGGTTCCGCACGCTGGTATAAGGAAGCTGCTGTCAGCCAGGGGGCAGGACCGGGCGGGCGGAATTATTTCCTTGCTGTCAGAGGGTGGGGTAGAAAGCATCCGTGATATGTTCCAGTTCATTATCCTCACCACCTTTAATAATTGTGATTATATCGAACCTCGCTTCCTTATCGATATTATTTTCACGCAGGAAAGCCTGGGCTGCACTGATAATATTCCGTTGCTTGGGTACAGAGACTGCTTCGCGCGGGTGCACGGTGAAGCCGGCCATTCTTGTTTTTACCTCTATGAATATTATGAAGCTGTCATCTTCGGCAATAATATCTATTTCCCTGTGTTTTGTGGACCAGTTTGTGCGAAGTATAGTGTAGCCCTTCCCGGCCAGGTATTCAACAGCCTGGCGCTCACCTCTCCTGCCCAGTGAATGAGAATTTGCCATAGGATGTATAAAAATTTGAGGTCAGACTTCTATAATCTTGTTTTTAATAGCATAGAGAATAAGGCTTGCGGTGTTTTTTGACTGTGTTTTGCCGAGCAGGTTAGCCCTGTGCTTGTCTACTGTTCTTTTACTGATGAAAAGGGTGTCGGCTATTTCCTGGTTTGATAATCCTTCACATATCTTGAGCAGTATCTCTTTTTCACGCTTTGAAAGGTTGGCATGGCTGGTTTCTGTCTCCCTGGATTTTATTCTCCTGATAACGTTCTGCAGTAATTCCTGTGAGAACCAGGTAGCACCGTTATAAACTGTAATGATGGCATCCTTGACTTCATTTATGTCTGAATCCTTCAGGATAAAGCCTTTTGCCCCGGCCTCCACCATACGGTGATAATATTCTTCCTCACCGTACATTGACAGTGCAATGATTTTAATACCGGGGTTTATCTCAATTGCCCTGCGTGTGGCCTCTATGCCGTCCATTACAGGCATGTCGATATCCATCAGTACAACATCGCAATTTGTGTTTTCAATTATTCTCAGAACCTCTTCGCCGTTGACTGCTTCGCCCGAGATCTCAAAATCATCAAATGCATCAAGCAGGATCTTCAGGCCGTTCCTGAAGAGCTGGTGATCATCAGCAAGAAGAATCTTTATTTTTTCCATAAGCTGTCTAATCTTCCCTGATGTTGATTTTTATTAGTGCATGCATACCCTCTCCCTTTCTGCTTTCAGGCACAAAGATACCGTTAACTGATTTCACCCGGGTTTTGATATTTGCCAGGCCCATTCCCATATTTTCTTCGCTGTCAAGAATCGTGGTTTCGAATCCCTTACCGTCATCTTTATACTGCAAAATAATAAAATTTCCATGTATATTCAGGTCGATGGCAATGTTTGATGCACCTGAATGTTTCAGGGTATTATTTATCAATTCACAAACTGACCTGTACATAACTGCCTCAATATCGCTATCGAGACGCCTGTTTCCCACGTTACTGTTTACGGAGAAATTCACATCACCGGCTTTATTGATTCTTTTAATGAAGGAATTTACCGCGCTTACCAGTCCGAAATTTGTCAGCACGTGCGGACTCAGGGTATTTGAAATATCCTTTATTGTTGATATTGCCTCGTTCACCACGTGGCCGGCATTACTTATAATGTCCTTATCAACAGGATCGTTTGCCCTGGCAGCCAGGGCGGTTATTGACATTTTGACCGTTGACAGCAGCGGGCCAAGGTCGTCATGCAGGTCCTTGGCAAAGCGTTTTCTCTCGTTTTCCTCCGTGTTGATAATGGCATGCAGGACTTTCCTTTCCGATCTTATCCTGTCAATATCGGCTCTCTTAAGCGACAGGAACAGTTCCCTTATCAGGATCACACCGCCAAAAATCAAAACCGAGATAAATGCTTCTATCCATTCATCCAGCACGGCCATTTGCATTGTTCCTTCACCACGCATCAGCTCAATGAGATGAAAGATTTTCCTTATTGCCATAAAAGTGAAGGCCAGGGAAAGGAGTATCCATGAGAGCCTGTATTTTGTGAGCTTCATAAAGCGCAGGGCAATAGACGCTGCAACTATTTGCAGGCCTATTGAAATTACGAGGGCAAGTAAACGAACCATATAATTAAGCTGTTATTTGTCTATTACAAAAGTACGAGAATAATTGGCACTATCATTAAATGACTATACCACAGCTTACGGGGAAATACCCTGCAGGTTATTAACATAATTCTGTTAATAAGCTGTTCATAAAGGCTGGTAATTTTGTATATAAAATGTAACCAAAATGTAAAAACTAAGGCAATGCAAAGCTTTATATTAGAGCCCCGTTTCGAAGGGCGTTGTTTTTAAGTTACACTATATACAGGATGCTGTTAATAAAGTCAATAAATATAGTTTCTAATTTAAATTATAATCTACATGAAAAAGCGAATTCTGTTAATGTCGCTGCTGGCGATATTTGTTTACGTCACTAATGTTTACGGTCAGGAAAGGACCGTTATCAAGGGTAAGGTTATTGATGAACAGGGTGAGTCAATAGTCGGTGCCAATGTTTACCTTGACGGGACAACTATCGGTACTGTAGCAGACCTGGAGGGAAAATTTACCCTCAGGACACAGGCCGGGGGAAGCCATGTGCTTATCGTTTCTTTTGTCGGCATGCTTCAGGCGGAGATCCCAGTTGAACTGAGAGGTTCTGAGATCGACCTTGGAACAATAGAAATGAAAAGTGATGCTGTCGGTCTTGCCGAGGTATCGGTTTTTGCAAATATTGCCATCGACAGGAAGACGCCTGTTCCCGTTGCCAATATTAAGCCTGCCTTTATTGAGGAAAGACTGGGAACACAGGAATTCCCGGAGATACTTAAATCCACTCCCGGGGTATATGCCACCAAGCAGGGTGGTGCATTTGGTGATTCAAGGATAAATATCCGCGGTTTCAATGCCCGTAACTCGGCTGTCATGATAAACGGTGTACCCGTAAATGATATGGAAAACGGCTGGGTATACTGGTCAAACTGGGCAGGTCTCTCGGAAGTGACCAGGACCATGCAGGTACAGAGGGGACTGGGCGCCGCAAGGATTGCACTGCCATCGCTCGGGGGTACGATCAATATCCTTACCAAGACCACTGATGCAGAACAGGGTGGCAACGCTTACTATGCGGTTGGTAACGATGGCTATAACAAGATGGGTTTTACCCTGTCTTCAGGGCTTACAGATGATAACTGGGCAACCACCCTTTCAATAGCCAAATCAAGTGGCGACGGCATGGTTGACGGTACACAGTTCGAATCATATTCCTACTATCTGAATGTTTCCAAGCTGGTGAATAACAAGCACAGGCTTGCACTATCTGTTTTTGGTGCACCGCAGTGGCACGGACAGAGAAGCACGAGCATGCTGATAAGTACCTATAAGGACCCCACGATAAACAGTATTTATTACAACTCGGACTGGGGATATAAGAACGGTGAAGTTTATCACATCAGGAAAAACTACTACCATAAGCCCATGGGTATACTTAACCATTTCTGGGATGTTAATGAGAGCCTGAATATATCAACTGCTGCCTACCTCTCAATAGGAACGGGTGGTGGAACAGGACCACTGGGCCTGGAGAAATTCTATGATTCCTCTTACCTGAGGGAGAACCAGCCGGATATTGACAGGATAGTTGATGAAAATATTGAAGCCGGAGCAGCAGGTTCAGAAACAATAATAAGGTCGTCACGCAATGACCACTTCTGGACAGGGGTACTTTCAAACGCAACCTATAACCGCGACTGGCTGACTATCAGCGGAGGCCTGGACCTGAGATATTACAAGGGCATCCACTTCCGTGAGGTTATTGACCTGCTGGGAGGCCAGTACTTCCTGGATAACAGTGATGTCAACAACCCCAATAACGCAGCTGCTATTGGTGATAAAATTGCTTATTACAATGATGGTCTGGTACGCTGGCTGGGTGCATTCGGACAGGGAGAAGCTGTTTTTGGCGATCTTACTGCTTTTGTTGCCGGTGCATTGTCAAGGAAATCCTACACCAGGGTGGAATATTTCCTGGAGTCACATGACGGCTCGGGAGCCTATTCGGAGAAATATAAATTCCCCGGTTTCAGCTTTAAGGGAGGAGCCAACTATAACCTGACCGATGCTCATAACCTTTTCCTTAATGCAGGATATTTCCAGAATCAGCCCGACTTCAGGACAGTATTCTATAATTATACAAATGATGCCAACGCTGATGCCCCAAATGAAAAAGTCATGTCCTTTGAACTGGGCTACGGTTTCCGCAGCAGCTTCATTTCGGCTAATGTTAATGCTTATTATACTTCATGGAAAGATAAGGCCAGGGTTATTGGCTACAGGGATAATGGTGTTGACCGCTTTGCCAACCTGGAGGGTATCAATGCCCTGCATAAGGGAATAGAAGTTGATTTTACTGCCAGGCCTGTTAACAAGCTTAACATAAGCGGTATGGCATCCATAGGCGACTGGAGATGGATGAATGATATCATTGATGCGAAATTCTTTGATGACAACCAGAATCTTATAGCCACACAATCTGTATATATTGCAGATGTGCATGTGGGTGATGCAGCACAGATCACTTCAGCGCTGAACGTGTCTTATGACTTGCTGGCAGGACTGAAATTCGGTATCGACTATAACTATTATGATAAGCTTTTCGCCTATTTCGACCCGTCGGGTCGTACAGCAGAGCCTGAAGGGGGAAATCCTGATGCATGGGAACTTCCTTCATACCATCTCGTTGACGTATTTATGAGGTACAGGTTTGACCTGGGA
>JBNJHQ010000023.1:0-17454 GCA_051748705.1 Bacteroidota bacterium
ATTTCAACATCAGGATATTCCTCATCAAGGATGGTCGTATCCCTTTCAGGGCGTTCGGGGGCTGTTCCAAAAAATATTCTCCGGCCATTATCAGAGAATGATATCCTGCCGTTTTCACTTATTTTCCAGTCTCCAGGGAAAGCAGGATCAGTGTTATTCACTATCTCTTCGGCCATATCTCCTGACCACAGGTAAAGCGAATATTCTGAATCCTTATCTTCACTGCTTTTCGCGAGGAAGCTTATTATGCCGGCATTTTCATCCATGCTCAACTGCTTATATTGATGATCACCTGTCATCACTTCCACAAGCTCACTCTTTTCCAGGTCATACAGGTAAATACCCTTTGTAAACTCCTTATCATCGCCTGTAGATACAAAAATTAATTTACTGCTCTTTTCGGCAAAATCATATTCGGTAACAAAAGGCCAGCTCATCTGCCCGCCGTTTTCCAGGTTCCTGAGGTGCAGCATATAACCATTCTTTCCCGACTCTTCCTTAAGCTTTTCCTTATCCGCATCCCCCGTTTCATCTTCTGCTTTTTCATCATCCTTATCCTTTTCAGCCGGTTCAAGCTGGTAGGCGATATAAGAGGCCCATTCTCCGGGTATTTTATAGTTACGGAATTCCTTCAGTGAATCAAGCTTACCCGAGTCTATATTGTAAATGGCAAGAATATCCCCGGGCATATCTTCTTTCTTGGTTTTTTTCAGTTTGAGCTCCCTTACATGTTCATAGGCCGGGACTACTGTAAAAATCAGGAAGTCTGAATCGTCAGTGATCTTAATATTGCTTCCACGATCTGATTCAAATACCTTACTGCCATCCTTATTATAAAGCCACACTTTCGGGTCGCCTCTCCACGGTTCGGTTTTATAGGCAATCCAGTCACCATCATCTGAGATTACTCTTTCAGTTATCCTCTTCCATGATTCAATATCATCAAGTGTAAGAGGCTTCTTCTGGGCTTCCAGCCAGGAGGCAGGAAGAAAAAATAAAACGAGGAAAAAATAAGTACTGATCCTTTGCATGATATGTAAAGTTTAGGTTTACCCGCTAAAGGGGTTACTGGATAGTTTAATGACTGCTCTCTGCCGGGAGTATTATTCACCCAGGATTTCCGCTACTTTTTCCCTCAGCTCGGGTCCCCTGACGTTGCTTGCCAGTATCCTTCCTTCCGAGTCGAGCAGAAAATTAGCAGGTATTGCATTTACTGCATAAAGCTGAGCTGCCTCGTTTTCCCAGTATTTGAGATCCGACACATGTGTCCATGTAAGCTCATCATCCTCAATAGCCTTCAGCCAGTCATCCTTATCCCTGTCGAGGGATACACCCAGCACATCAAATCCCTTATCATGGAACTCATTATAAACTGCCACCACGTTAGGGTTCTCTGCCCGGCAGGGTCCGCACCATGCTGCCCAGAAATCAACCAGGAGGAGTTCAGGTCCCAGTACTTCGCTAAGGCTCACGGGATTACCTTCAGGGTCATTCTGTGTAAAATCAGGGGCTATCTGGCCAATGGCTACTTTCTTGAGTTTTTCAACCCTTTCGTTAAGATCAATAATGATCTGTGTCTCCATCAACTTCGGATCCAGCTCTGCTATATATGCTTCAATTTCTTCCCCGCTGAGTCCATATGAAATAGAACGCAGAACTACCGGTGTGGCATAGGATTGGGGATTTGATTTAATGAAACTGATATTGTATTCTTCCATTTCCTCAAAAAGCAGGTTTCTCTCTTCTTCCAGTTCCTTTGCTTCTTCCTCCTGTTCATTTTGCCGGGCCTCCCTCATCGCCTCATAAAGTTCCCTGTTACGGTCGTAATAAGGTTGAAGTCCTTCATTATAGTCATCATATTCATCCTGGCTAATTGAACCTGTTACCCGGGCATTCATAAGTGAGTCGGCATGACCGCTTATATTTATCTTTGTATTTTCAAGGAAAAGCATCAGGTAACCCCTTTTACCGGAAAGTGACAGGTAGTGGGTTTCAGGATAATCCACTGATCCGCCTGTTATTTCAAAAGTGCCTTCTTCCACCATGGCGGAATCAAGGATAACAAATTCACCGGATTCACGTTTCTGTAGGTATGCCATACCTTCTTCCATGCCTTCCAGTTCACCCTGCACAACATATTTTGGATCAGAGCTGCAGGATACAACGATGGCAATTACCAGAGCAAGAAGTAATAATTTTTTCATGATATTGTTTTTGTTTAAGCAGCAAAAGAAGTAAAAAAATGTCAATGTTCCTTCTTTTTAAAGTATTTATGCAACAATTCGCCGGCTGCTGAATATGATGTTATCCTTCCATCATAGAGTGCAGCCTCGAGTCCGGGAAGCATTGAGCTGATAGCGGGATGCTTATAAAATGATGATTTAAGGTTTTCACAGATGGTGTCGTGCATTCTTATTACAGACTGTTTCTTTCTTTTTTCGCTAAAGAAGCCGTTGCTTTTTGTTAGCTCAATCTGTTCTTCAATTGTATGCCATATATCATCTATACCCCTTATTTCAAGTGCACTGCAGGTCAGCACCCGTGGTTTCCATCCTGATTCACTGGGAGGGAAAAGGGTCAGTGCATTCTGAAATTCCCTTTTTGTCATTTCAGCCCTGTGGATATTACTGCCATCGGCCTTATTAATTACTATGGTATCAGCCATTTCCATTATCCCCCTTTTTATCCCCTGCAGCTCATCGCCGGCTCCGGATATCATCAAAAGCAGGAAGAAATCGACCATTGAGTGGACCATTGTCTCGGACTGTCCCACTCCCACTGTTTCCACAAAAATCGTATTGAACCCGGCTGCCTCACACAGGATTATCGTTTCCCTTGTTTTTCTTGCCACTCCACCCAGTGACCCTGCCGAGGGTGATGGCCGTATAAAGGCCAGGGGATCGGCCGCGAGTGATTCCATCCTTGTCTTGTCGCCAAGTATGCTGCCGTGTGATTTTTCACTGCTCGGGTCAATAGCCAGGACGGCCAGTTTCCTGTTTAATGCCGTGACCTTCTTTCCCAGTGTTTCGATAAAAGTACTTTTACCTGCTCCGGGCACCCCGGTGATACCTATCCTGATTGAGTCTTCCCCGTATGGCAGGCATGCTTCCACAATCTCCTGGGCCAGGTCGAAGTGTTCGGCCTTATTACTTTCCACGAGGGTTATGGCCTGGCTCAACAATGTAATATTGCCACCCAGTATACCATCGACATATTCACCGGCTGAATATTCCTTTCGTTTTTTTCGTAAACGGCCAAGCAGTTCCGGATTAACAGACGGGGGCTGGGGAACGCCTTTACTTACCGACAGTGAAGATTTCCCTTTGCTTTTTTTCTTATCCTGCATTTATCAACTAGTCACTTTCAAGAACGATGCCGCTCACCACCAGGACTACCTGGCTTTTCTTCGGGTCATTTGTTATAACTGTAATGACCTTATGCTGCTTGCCCTTACGCACCCCCGCATCAAAAACTGCTTTGAGAGTGCTTGATTCACCCGGCTTTATGGTTGTATTGGCTGGTGTAACGGTGGTACATCCGCATGATGATCTTATCTTCCTTATTACAAGGTCGCTCTTACCCGAGTTTTTGAATTCGAATTTAATATCAGCCTTCTCTCTCTGTTTGATTTCCCCGAAGTCATAACGTGTATTTTCAATATCGAACACGGGTGCATTCTCAAGTTGCTCTTTTGACCATGAACCAAAGTCTTCCACCAGGTTTGCCGAAACCACGAAATAAGTGTTATTCACAGCCTCACCGTCAATCATTACACGGATCAGGTTGTTCACATAGCCCCAGTCATCTATCTTAGAGGCATCATATGTGCCTTCTATTACCCCTTTCTCACCAGGTTTCAGAGTGGCAGGTTTCGTCTGGAGGCTCAGGTGTGCGGGTACCCTGTCAAATCCCATTGTTACAGGCTTATCGAGAGTATTGATTATCTCCATCACCTTTATCCTCTTTTTACCCCTTTCAATGTCCGTAAATGCAAGGTGGTTGCTTTTAACCCTCACACCCCCGGCATCAAACCTGTAAATCTCCTCGAGGGTAAGCTCCCTGGGGACCACATCTCCCTCTATCGTAAGTACATGTACCGGTGGTTGTGTATTGGTATAAACTGCAACTGTTTTTTTAAATTTATTGGGCCGGTTCCTGGGGTCATAGGTAACCGCCACATATCCCTTGTCGCCCGGCTCAACCGGATGTTTTGTCCATTCAGGTGTAGTGCAACCGCATGATGCTGCAACCCTGCTGATAAGGAGGGCGGACGATCCGGTATTTTCAAATTCAAATTTGATTGTCTGCGGTCCCGCTTCCTCCCTGAACTTACCAAAGTCATGGCTGGTACTGTTAAACTGTATACCGGCACCATTAGGCTGGGCCGTTACCATTAATGATGTAAGCAGAACAATAAAACTCAAATGTATTTTTTTCATAATTTCAGGAAAATTTATTTTTTTTCAGATATCCTAATTGAGACTGTTAATACAACTAATTAGTTGCATTGATTATTATTGTATTAGCCTAATGTTGTTAAGCATAATAAGCAAATAATAATCAAATTACGGACCAAAATTAATAAAGTTTCAGGTTTTTCGCTATTTATTCATAACATATTATATTAGCTTTGTCTGTTCCTACAGGCTTTTGGAATAAAATTTGAAGTCATTAATTCACGAAAATAAAATGTGCGTTTGAAAATCAGCATCAGGCATATTATTCTCAGCATTGTATTGTTATCGATGAGCCTGGCTTTGAAGAGCCAGTTTTACAATGGCCTGCAAATGACATTCGGTAAAAACCGCCTGCAACATTACGATTTTTACTGGTCGTATTACCGCTTTGATTATTTTGACGTTTATTTCAACGAATACGGCAGGAACCTGGCCCAGTATACTGCTAAAGTGGCCACTGAAAAGGTAGCAGAGATAGAGGATTATTTTGATTACATCCTTGAAAAAAGACTGATCTTCATTGTATATAATCTCCACCAGGAACAGAAGCAAACCAATATTGGACTGGTAACAGGACAGGAGGATTACAATATTGGTGGTTTCAACCGTACCATCAAGAACAAGGTAATGCTTTATTTTGAGGGTGATCATGAGGCATATGAGCAACAGATTGCAGCAGCAATCACCGAGGTAATGATAAACGAGATGCTCTATGATGCCGAACGAAGGGACAGGGTTCCCGGTTCATCACAAATAAGTCTGCCCGACTGGTACCTTAAGGGCCTGGTAAATTATATCTCCCGGGGCTGGGATTATGAAACCGATAATATGGTAAGGGACGGCATACTGACGGGCCGCTATGAAAAACTTAACTTCCTTGAGTATGATGATGCCATTTATGCAGGACATTCTTTCTGGAGATATGTTGCAAAAAAATACGGCGATCCCATAATACCAAATGTCATATACCTTACCAAAATATATAAAAATGTTGACGACGGTTTGATGTATGTTCTCGGGATGAAGCTTAAAGATATTCAGAAAGAATGGTACGCTTATTATAAGGAATATTACGAAAATATTGAAAAGGACCGGCCGCTCAATGAACCGGGGGAGAAGATACATGAAACAAAAAGAAGGAGAATTATACAGGATGTAAGCATAAGCCCTGACCGCCGCTATGTCGCCTATATTACCAACAACTGGGGAAAGCGTAAGATATGGGTGCATGATACAGAAACAGGTAAAAGGGAAAAAGTCTTTTCCATTGAGCCTAAATTTGAGCAGGTCACAGATATAAGCTATCCTGTTATTGCCTGGCATCCGGGCAGCGAAATACTCACCTTCGTAAATGAAGAAAAGAATGCCTTGAAAATATATTTTCATCGCATCAGCGGAGGCAGGACCGAAAGCCGTAATCTTTTGTATTTTGATAAAGTTCTTGATTTTGACTACTCCCCTAACGGTAACAGGCTGTTAATGTCAGCTGTGAAAGACGGGCTTACTGACATATATGTTCACACAATAGCCGCCGGCACGAATGAGCAGGTTACAAGGGATGTGGCTGACGACCTTAATCCCCGCTATATGAAGGCAGAAGGCAGTCGGATAATTTTCAGTTCGAACAGGCTTAACGACACACTTGATATACCTTTTGACCCCCTTGCCGAAACTGCACTGACATATGACCTCTTTACCTATGACCTGGATAAGAATGACGGGGTGGCTACAAGATTATCGGAAGGAAGGTATGAGGAACGCCTGCAACCACTTGCCGGCAACAATAAGGATATTTATTACCTGGGCGACAGGAACGGGACGATAAATAAATACCGTGCCCGTTTCGACAGCACAATAAGCTATATAGACACAACAACGCATTACAGGTATTTTCTGAAATCTGAACCGGTAACCGCCTATAACAGGAATATCATTGAACATGATAACAGCGGGGGACAGGTGGCCGAAATCAAATACAGGGATGGGAAGTATCAACTCCACACAGGCCCCGCAGCACGGCAGGAGCCGCTGCCTGAGGAAGAGCTTGTCACAAGTCCCTTCAGGGAGGAAAGAACGGAAATGCTGCATGAAGCCGACAGTATAGAGCAATTGAAACAGAGACTGATCGAGCTGGACAGGCTAAGGCGTGATACACTAACAAAACCGCTCTATGAATATTATGCCACCGATGAGCCCATAGACATCAACTATTATATTTTTGAGAAGGAGAAAGAAAATTATTACGAGCAACAATGGCGCAGTGAATATATGGATATTGACATTGACACTGCATCTATTAAATTCCCCCTGATAAGGATATATGAAACATCATTCTATAATAATTACATTGCCAACCAGATAGATTTTAACTTCCTGAACCAGTCATACCAGGCCTACAGTGGTGGGGCACCTTACTTCAACCCCGGATTTAACATGCTGACCCAGATCGGGATAGTCGATCTTTTTGAGGATTATAAACTAACAGGTGGTTTCAGGTTTGCAGGCAATTTCGACAGTAATGAATACCTTGTCAGCCTTGAAAGCCTGAAAGGAAAGTTTGATAAACAGCTGGTATTCCACCGCCAGGCATTGAGCAGTTATAATGATACCGCATACTTCAAGATACACAGCCATAACCTGTATTTAACCTATTCCCGGCCAATTACCCCCGTACTGGCCATCAAAGGAACGGTCAGCTACCGGAATGACAGGTATGTAGCCCTGGCAACCGATATAAGCACCCTCAACGGTGAAGCCCTACACAGGCACTGGGCGGGACTGAAATCAGAGCTGGTTTATGACAATACGCGTAAAAGGGGAACCAATATTTATTTTGGAACACGCTTTAAAATATTCGGTGAATATTACAGGGATATACAGAGAAATAAATCGGATATGTTCGTGGTGGGTGCCGATTTCAGGCATTACCTGCGGATACACCGTGATCTTATATGGGCCAACAGGTTTGCAGCCAGTTCATCCTTTGGACCCACAAAACTGCTTTACTACCTGGGTGGTGTGGATAACTGGCTCGGATTCCTCTCCAGGGATGTGGAAATGTTCGATCAATCAGTAAGGGTTGACCCAACGGCAAATTATGGCTTCCATACCCTTGCAACGAATATGAGAGGCTTCAGCCAGAACATCAGGAATGGAAATAATTTTGCCCTGGTAAACAGTGAAATCAGGTGGCCGGTAATAAGGTATATAGCCGGCAGGCCATTGAAATCAAAAATACTGAATGATTTCCAGATTGTAGTTTTTGGAGACCTGGGAACGGCGTGGAACGGACCTGATCCCTGGTCGGGAGAAAACAAATGGGATACCGAGGTAATTGAAAACGGACCGGTAAAAGTATACCTTGATACACAGAGAGAACCGATAGTTGGTGGTTTTGGTGCAGGACTGAGGGCTAACCTCTTCGGTTATTTTGTAAGGGCCGACTGGGCATGGGGCGTTGAAAACTCTATTATCCTGCCCAGGATATTTTACCTCTCCCTGAGCCTCGACTTTTAGACCATATTAAAGCCTGGATGGATAAATTAGCAAAAATAATTACACGCAGGGCGGAAGAAATATTTGATGAAACAGTCAGGCTGAGGAGACATTTTCATATGTACCCCGAGATATCATTCCGGGAGTTTGAAACATCGAAATTCATCTGCAGCTTTCTTGAAAGTAATGAAATAGACTATGTCAATAATATTGCAGGCACAGGTATCATTGCATGGGTAAACGGTCAAAAGGGAAAGGGAAACGTGGTTGCGCTGAGAGCTGAAATGGATGCACTGCAGATAAGTGAGAAAACATCCCTTGAGTATGCAAGCAGAAACAATGGCCTGATGCACGCCTGCGGTCATGATGCACATATGGCAATGCTGATGTCAGCCATTATTATCATAAAGGAAATAAGAAGTGAATTTGGAGGAAGGGTGGCTTTTATCTTTCAACCCGGTGAAGAAATGGCCCCTGGCGGGGCAAAACTGGTGATGGAAACACAGGACTTCAGAAAGCTGGATCCGGACCTTATTATTGCACAACATGTTCTGCCTGAACTGGATGCAGGTAAAACAGGATTCGGAGCAGGAAAATATATGGCCTCAAGTGATGAAATACATATAACAATCCAGGGCCGTGGAGGACACGCCGCTCTTAGTGATCAGAATACCGACCAGGTGCTGGCAGGCAGTGAGCTTGTGATGAGCCTGGAAGAAATAGCTAACGAGTACCGGGGAACTGAAGACATAGTATTGAGGATAGGACGATTCATTGCCGCAGGAAGCACAAATATAATCCCTGAAGAAGTCAGCCTCCAGGGCACAATAAGAACCTTTGACGAGAAAGCAAGAGCCCACATAAAAAAGGGGGTCGACACTGCTTGCAGGCAAGTAGAGGATAAATACGGGGTGGAGGTTAAGCTGCACCTGCCTGATGGCTATCCCGTTCTGATCAACAGCACTGAACACGTAAACATATCCTTTGAACTCTCAAAGTTTATTAACGGGGACAGAATGGTGGAGAAACTGGGGCCCCGGATGAGCTCTGAGGACTTTGCCTTTTATTCCCAAAAATACCCTGTAGTTTTCTACCGCCTTGGGGTGAGAAATAAATCGAAGAAAATAAGCCCTTTGCATTCACCCGGCTTTGTGATTGATGAAAAAGCTATGCTGACCGGGACAAGGACACTGACTTACCTGGGAGTAAAATTCACAGAAGGGCGCTGACACAACTTTAGCGGAAGCAGGAAAGGGCCTAAGGATGGGCAACTTTAACCGGGCCACCGGGGTGATGTAAACAAGGCCGGCGGGATAAAATAAGAGGCTGTTTTAAAATAGCACTTAATTCTTTTGAATTTAAAAAATATGGGTAATTTTGTAGCATCATTAACATGAATTCATAACTAAAAATAATTAAAATGGCTTACGTTATTACAGATGATTGTACTGCTTGCGGAACCTGCATAGATGAATGCCCTGTTGAAGCAATATCAGAAGGTGATATTTATAAAATTGATCCTGATTTATGTACTGATTGTGGTGCATGCGCTGATGTTTGCCCGGTTGAGGCCATTCATCCCGAGTAAGTGCAAACAGTAACAAAATTATAAAAGGGCTGTCCGGGAAAGGGACAGCCTTTTTCATTGGAAGAATAGACCCGTCCTGAAATAGCCTCCAACAAACACCAGGCGCTATGAAATTCTGCAGCCCTGCTTTATTTATCAGGATTATACCTGGCACCCTCCAGTATCTCCCGGTAGTTATTATTAAGCAACAATTCCCCGGGGCCAATCCCCCCATTGTTCTTCATATATGATTCAACTATCCTGAAGCCCAGCCAGACACTCGCACGCCCGGGCGACTCAGAAGAAAAATATGAAGTAAAGGGAGCCTCCCCTGTGAGCTTGCGTAAAAGCATAAGATCAGTATTAAAAAGCATGTCGTGTTCAATAAGATACTCCCACATAGCGTATTCATTATCCCGGCAGAACTTCATCTGTCCCGATGTAAAACCAAACAATAATGAATCAGGATAATCATATAGCATACATTTGGTGAAATAATATAATTTCCCCTCGTGGATGATCTTCGAAAGGAGATCACCGTCTGAATTTTCTGAATGATAGGGATAGGAGGCCTTTGCCCAGGCATACATGGCATCAGGTACAATCTTTTCAGGTATCATCTTAAGAGATACGTAATTATAGAGACCGAGACGTTTATAATATTCATGACCGGCACCCAGGTACCTGTCAAGCCCTGTTGCAAGGACAGAATCACCAACTATGACACTGTTGTTAAATCCTGAAATAAAAGTATATATACCGGGTATTACAGAATCGGGGAAATAGTGATTATATCTTGCCCATGCTTTCTCAAATTCTTTCTCGTAGGCCGACATATCCGGAAATTTTTCTATTACTGTTTCATATAGCTCATGATTAAACCTGTCTGTGGTAAAATCTACCATGTTTTCAAAGGATGAGCTGTCATCCAGGTTGCCCGCATCGATAACGTAGGCAAATAACTGGAGAAAAGAACCATACTTAGCCCTGAGGCTGTCCTCCTGCTCCCTGAGGCCCGCGGGATCAGACGAAAAAAGATCTTTCTCAAGCCTTCTTATCTCAATGTCAGGCTCTGCCAGTTTCTTCCTGATGGCGTAATGATCACCACCACAGGCAAGCGTAATGATCATAATGATAAAGAGTACAGATATTCCGGCTGTATATTTCATTTTTATTGATCTCATTCGTTTATAATTTTTTAATTACCTTAATACAGGGCCTTCGCTCTCACATCATTTCCATAACCCTGAAACCACAAAAAGATATAACTAAAAAGAATCATGCTCGTTTCATTTCAAGAGAAAACAAAAATATTCCTTTTATATTATATTTAATTCCTATTTTAGTGGTAGACAATGCAAATGTAAAAAACTAATGAGAAATTAACTTAATCCATACCTCTGATGAAAATTGGAAAGACCATCTTAAAACTACTGCTCCTGAGCATGGCTTTGGTACTTTTCACAGGAAAAGCCAGGGCACAGGATCTGCATTTCGGTCTCTATGTTGAACCACTGATTAGCTGGTTCGGATCTGACACTGACGCATCCGTGAGCGACGGGGCGCGCCCGGGTATGGCTTTCGGGATTACCCTCGAGAGGTATTTTGCCAGGAATTATTCATTTACCGGTGGGATCAGCCTTAGCAATGCTGCAGGAAGGCTAAGGCATAACCAGGATATGCTTATATGGCTAAAAGACTCAACCGAACCCCTGGATGCAGGCGATAAAATAACATATAAAATAAGTTACCTGTCTCTGCCCGTTGGTATAAAGCTTAAAACCAACCTTATAAGCTATACCATCTTCAGTGCTGACATTGGGCTAAGCCCTAAAATAATCGTGGGGGGCAAGGCAAGTATCCCTTCCCTTCAAATAGAGAAAGAAAGTATTACGCAGGAACTTAAATTCTTTGCCCTCGGGTATTTTATTAAGGCGGGGGCTGAGTACCCTCTGGGAGGCAGAACAGCCCTTACAGGCGGAATCGGGTACGAGAATGTTTTTACCGATGTAACTAAAGATCAGGACGGGCAACCGAGCGACAAAATCACTCATCATATAATCCGTATAAAACTGGGTTTGAACTTTTAACAATTGTTTTTAATGAGAATAAGCCTGGCACAGCTCAATTATCATGTAGGGAACTTTGAGAAAAACAGTAAGCTAATAATAGAAGCTATAGGAAAAGCTGAAGAAGATGGATCTGACCTCGTTGTATTTTCTGAACTTTCCCTTTGCGGCTACCCGCCACTTGACCTGCTTGAGCACAGTGACTTTATTGATAAGTGTTATAAATACCTTGATATTATAGCGGGCAGATGCACGAACCTGGCGGCGATTGTAGGTGCACCGGCCATCAATACAAACAGCAGGGGCAAAAAACTTTATAATGCGGCTTACCTGCTTGCCGACGGGAAAATAAAGGACAGGGTGTATAAAGGTCTCCTACCAACCTATGACATTTACGATGAATACAGGTATTTTGAACCGGCAAATGATTTTAAAATAATTGAACTGAAGGGAAAAAAGATTGCCCTTACCATATGTGAAGACCTCTGGGATGAACAGAGCTTCGATAATGAGTTCAGCAGCCCGCGCCTCTACAGGGTCTCGCCCATGAATGAGCTGGCTAAATATGACCCGGACCTGGTAATCAACATATCAGCATCACCTTTTGCCTATAATAAGGTAGAAAGCAGAAGGAAAATATTTACAGGCAAAGCTGCCAGCTATAAACTTCCTGTTTTCATGGTTAACCAGGTAGGAGCCAATACAGATCTTATATTTGATGGCAGCTCATTGGTAGTGGGTCCGGGGGGAAAGCCGGTGGATATTTTTCCTTCATTCAAAGAACACCAGGCCAGCTATGAGCTGGCTGATGTATTAAATGAAAGCGATGAGAAGATACAGGACACAGATCGCGTTGGAATGATCTTTTCAGCACTCGTTTTTGGCCTGGAGGATTATTTCCGGAAAATGAACTTCAGGTCGGCCGTGATCGGACTATCAGGTGGAATAGACTCTGCCGTCTGCCTCTGTATAGCTGCAGCCGCACTGGGCCCTTCAAATGTGAAAGCCATACTGCTGCCCTCGATGCATTCAAGCAAACATTCGGTTGATGACGCCATTGAACTGAGCATGAGACTGGGTGTGGAATATGATATCATAAATATCGAAAAGGCTTACCTGGCAATAGAAGAGTCACTCTCTGAAATGATGAAAGGCATGCCTCAAGATGTCACGGAAGAAAATATCCAGGCCCGCTTAAGGAGCCTCCTGCTGATGGCTATTTCAAATAAATTCGGCCATATACTGCTCAATACTTCCAATAAAAGCGAAACAGCTGTTGGCTACAGCACCCTTTACGGTGATATGGCGGGCAGTATATCATTGCTCGGTGATGTCTATAAAACAGATATTTACAGGCTGGCTGAACATATAAACAGGAAGCAGGAATTGATACCCCTTAATATCATTAAAAAAGAACCGTCAGCCGAGCTCAGTCCCGGGCAAAAAGACTCTGACTCACTTCCCACTTATGACATTCTCGATTCAATACTCTACCAGTATATCGAATTGCAGAAACCGCTCCCAGATATCAGGGGCCGGGCTTATGACACAGACCTTGTTAAGAAAGTAACTGACATGGTCAATCAAAGTGAATTTAAACGCTACCAGGCACCCCCGATGCTCAGAGTTTCGAGCAAATCTTTCGGCCCGGGCAGACGAATGCCACTTGTCGGAATTTACTGATGTTTATTTAGATTAATTCCACATTAGCCCTCCATTAGCAAAACATGACAGGAATCATCTTTTCCCCAGTCCTTATGTTCTACAACATATATAAGTAATAAACTGTAATCGTGGGCTTTACAACGCACTGTTAATGAATGTGTTAAAAAATGTTAATTTGGCGTTTGTAAGTATCTTTATATTATTTTTGTATATGTTCTGTAACATAATCATATATGAAGACAACATTGTACAAGAATCATTACATCCAGCATTGCATTGAGAGTCCCGGCTCGATCTTTAAAAGTCTTAAAACATCTGAAAGGGAAATTATTGTAAGAAACCATTCCTATGCACATTACAGGAAAGGGGAGATAATATTCAAGGAAGGGGAGAAACCACCTGGACTAATAAGCCTGGCGGCCGGGAAAGTCAAAGTATTCAAGGAAGGGGTAGGTGGCCGTGAGCAGATACTGCGGATGGCAAAACCGGCCGGCCTGCTTGGGTTCAGAGCCCTTTTTGCAGGAAGTGTTTATTCGGCTTCAGCCATTGCGATTGAAGATTCCACAATATGTATTATTGAAAAAGATGCATTTTTCAACCTGGTAAAAGACAGTCCTGACCTGTCGCTTAAAATTATCCAGATGTTATCAGATGAACTTGGTTTTTCCAACAATCGCACCGTATCTCTTACCCAGAAGCATATAAGGGGCAGGCTTGCCGAATCGCTGCTGGTATTGAAGGACACTTATGGCTTTGAACAGGATGGAAAGACAATAAGGGCCTACCTTTCAAGGGAAGACATTGCTAACCTTTCAAACATGACCACTTCAAATGCAATAAGAACACTGTCAACATTTGCAGCTGAGAATGTTATATCCATCGACGGAAGGAAAATAAAGATACTTGATCCGCCAAAGCTTATCAGGATAAGCAGCCTTGGCTAATTCACTCATACAGGTAGATCCTCTTTACCCTGGCAGGGATGCCTGTTAATATCTCGTAGGGGATTGTATTGCATATACCTGCCACTTCGCTGACTGATATATTTTCACCGAAAATTTCTATTTCATCTCCTGCTTCAAGCTCTGTACCGCTTATATCTATCATACACATATCCATACACACGTTGCCGGTAACGGGCAGGTAGTGACCACGGGCATATACTCTCCCCCTTCCCTGTCCCAATAATCTCCTGAGGCCATCAGCATAGCCCAGTGGCAGTATTGCTATTTTTCTCTTTTTCTCACTCACATCCTTAAGGCCATAGCCCAGGCCTTCTCCCTTATTTACAGTCTTTACCTGTGATATGCGGGTATAGAAAGCGGCTGCAGTCCTGAGACCTTTCATCTCAACCTCGCTGATACCATAAAGTCCTATACCCAGCCTTACCATATCAAACTGGTATTCAGGGAACCTGACAGTCCCGGCAGAATTGAGGAGATGCCTGGTAAAATCTGAACCTGTCTTTTCCCGTATTAAATTACTGAGCCTTATAAAGCTCCCGGCCTGGATATGTGTAAATTTATCCATATCCTCATCATATGAGGCTGCCAGGTGGGAAAAGACTGATGCTATTTTCAGTGTCCTGCAATTTACCAGGGCTTCAATCATTTCATTAATATCCGAATCAGTAAAACCAAGCCGGTGCATACCGGTATCCAGTTTAATATGCACAGGATAGGCCCTGGCCCCGAAACGTTTGGCCTCCTCCATGAAACGTACCAGTATCTTCATACTGTATATTTCTGGCTCCAGGTCATATTCCAGTAAGGACCTGAGTGAATACGGATCCGGATTCATTACCATAATCCGGCTTGTTATTCCTCCTTTCCTCAGGCTTATCCCCTCGTCGGGGTAAGCCACCGCCAGGTAATCTATGCCATTGTATATCAGCCATTCGGATACTTCCCTGGGACCTGCTCCATACGCAAAAGCTTTTACCATGGCCATAATTTTTGTGTCCCTCTTCAGGCAGGACCTGAATGTATCCAGGTTTGATAGCACAGCATTAAGGTTTATCTCAAGCCTTGTCTGTTGCGTTTTCAACTCAAGCAGGCGGCCAATACGCTCAAATTCGAACTTTCTTGCCCCTTTGATCAGTATGGCTTCATCCCTGAAGCCGGCCGGAAGGAAGGAAGCAATAAAAGCGTCCGTATCCTTAAAAAAGCTTTTAGTGGCTGCATCAAAAAAATCACCATAGCCGGCAAGGTCATTTCCTATGGCTATCAGCTTCCTTACACCTGTCTTACTTATGTCACCGGCCACTTCCCTGTAGAGTTGCTCCCTGTTCCTGTTACCCTCCACAAAATCCGAAAGAATAAGTGTCATTTTCTTATCCGAGATACCTTTGAGATACTCCATTGCTATCCTCAGGGATCCGGGATCGGAATTATAAAAATCTTCCAGGAGCAGGCAATTATTTATCCCCTCCTTCTGTTCCATCCGCATGGCCACAGGATAAAGGTTCCTTAAGCCTTCTGAAATGACCCCGGCGTCAAGGCCAAGGTACAGGAGAACAGTAATTACAGTTGAAATATTATCCACGGAAGCCCTGTCGGAAAAGGGTATACGGCACAGGAATTTCCTGTCTTTATAAGTAACCCCGAGCCCGGGGTGTTGACCCTCATGCATTTCAGGTATTATGCAAACGTCAGCTTTGTTCTTCCCTGCTGACCAGCTGAAAAGGCGCTTATTCCTCAGCCTTTCATCATTCAGGATTCCCTTATGTATTTCAGGCTTATCTGCCGGGTAAACAATCACTTCAGAATTTATGAAAAGACCCAGTTTCTCCCTGACCATTTCTTCAGTGCTGCTGAAGTTTTCCCTGTGTGCTTCCCCTATGTGACAGAATATGCCCGTCTGCGGCCTTATTATCCTTTCCAGTTTCTCTATCTCACCCGGTTCAGACATACCTGCTTCTATAACTGCACTGTCATATTCATTGCTGAGATACCATAGCGACAGGGGCACTCCCACCTGGGAATTGTAACTCCTGGGGCTGCGTATCACATTCTGCTCTTTTCCCAGTATGTCTGACAGCCATTCCTTTATTATGGTCTTACCGTTACTGCCGGTAACAGAAATCAATTGTCCCCGGTAATTTTCCCTTTTCCATGCAGCTATCCTGTGAAGAGCAGACAGGCTGTCACCGGAAATAATAAAGGCCGCCCCGGGGTAATCCTCCACCCTGGCATTGAATAAGCTGTCCGTTACAAGGAACACCCTCACTCCTGCCCTGTACATGTCAGCTATATATCTATGACCATCGTTCTTTTCCCCCTTCAGGGCAATGAACATTGTCCCGTCAGATAACTCCAGGACTTTCCTGCTATCGATCAGCAGATCCCTTACTACAAGACCGTCATCACCCCTGAGGGCCGACCCGGTAATTTCTGCAAGTGTCCTGACATCTGTTTTCAATTTTCCTCCTCTGCTTCCCTTAACTTAATAAAACAATTCCTGCACAGGGGTTTGTATACATCCCTTTCGCCCAGTAAAACCACATTTTTATCCTTTGCCTTCCGGTATGAATAATTAGCCAGGTTGCCGCATTCCATGCATATCGCGTGCAGCTTGGTAATATATTCAGCAACGGCCAGTATATCAGGTAAAGGGCCAAAAGGCTGCCTGCTGTAATCCATATCAAGACCGGCCACAATCACCCTGGTTCCCCTGTCGGCAAGCTCATTGCACACATCCACTATGGCATTATCAAAAAACTGGGCTTCATCTATCCCAACAACCTGTACGCCGGATGACAACAGGAGTATCATGGAAGCATTCTCAACAGGTGTTGATGTGATGGACCTCTCATCGTGCGAAACGACAAGACTGTCTGAATATCTCTTATCCAGGGCAGGCTTATATATCTCAACCTTAAGACCTGCTATCCTGGCTCTTTTGAGCCTCCTGATCAATTCCTCGGTCTTGCCCGAGAACATTGATCCTGCAATAACCTCTATCGATCCACGTTTATTGATATGGTCAAGAGAATTCTCAAGAAAATGCATTTATCACAAGTATTTATGATGCCGGGATCTTTCTGTCACGATAAATTATTAATTACCTTTGCAAGGTAAAGAAAATTGACTTTAAATAAAACCAATTTCATGGATCTGAAATCAGCCATAAATATTATTCTCAGGGATCTTAAAGAAGCCGGGGATCTGATAGAAGATCTCGGTAATAAGCCCGATTTTCC
>JBNJHQ010000023.1:17554-19609 GCA_051748705.1 Bacteroidota bacterium
ATACTTGACCTGGAAGAAGAGCTTAAAGAAATCACGGTGCCGGGAGATCAGCATGATGAGACAGCCGGTGCTGATCAGCATAAAGAAAGCATTGCGGGCGAAACAGGGCATACGGGCAGTGCTGAACCCGGCCAGGAAAAGAAAAGTGACAGGATTGTCGCAGATCGATTCTCCCACCTCTCCAGCAGTATAAATGAGAAGGTAGGGGAAAGTAAAAAATCCGAAGGCAAAGCACGGAGTCTGCCCGTTACCGACCTTAACAGGGCACTGGGCATTAATGACCGCTTCTATTTTATCCGGGAGCTCTTCAACGGAAATGAGGACTCATTCAGGGAAACTATCGACCGGCTGAATAAGGCTGCCTCAAAAGAGGAAGCCACATCCATTCTTAGCGAAAGTGTGAAGGCGGGCTCAGATTCCGTACCGGCACTGGAGTTGCTCGAGCTGGTTGAAAGAAAACTATCAGTGAAATAAAATGAGCCGTCTTTACATCGTCCCCACACCCATTGGTAACCTTAAGGACATAACTATCAGGACAATCGAGGTACTTAAGGATGTCGACCTGGTCCTTGCGGAAGATACCCGTAAGTCAGGAATACTGTTAAAACATCATAGCATTGACACTCAGCTCCTGTCACACCACAAATTCAATGAACACAGGGAGTCAGATAGGATTTGCAAACAGATAAGATCGGGCAAAAAGGTTGCGCTGATAACAGATGCCGGCACACCAGGTATTTCTGATCCCGGGTTCCTGCTGGTGCGAACATGCCTTGAAAACAATATTGAAGTTGAAACCCTGCCCGGTCCCACAGCCTTTATACCTGCACTGGTAAATTCAGGATTGCCCTGTGACAGGTTCTGCTTTGAAGGGTTCCTCCCCCGGAAAAAAGGCAGGATGAAAAGAATAAAAAATCTTGAAGAAGAAGAAAGAACCATGGTCTTTTATGAATCACCCTACAGGATTGAAAAACTTATAAATGAGCTTATCGGGGTTTTCGGTGGCGACAGGAATGCGTCACTCTCCAGGGAGCTGACAAAAATACATGAGGAAAATATAAGAGGAAGCCTGGATGAGCTGGCTGAAAAATTTAAAGATTCACAGGCAAGGGGCGAATATGTCCTGGTAGTTGCAGGGAAGGGAAAGTCTTAAGTCATGGACATAGCCCGGGGACAAAAAAAATCATATTTTTGTTGTCTGTCCTGAAAACTTTTTGCCACTAAATCGTTATTATATAAACGACACATGAAGAAATTTCTGCTTGCAGCATATATACTTGTTCTTACCGTCCTCAATACAGGGGCCCAGCACCTGAAAGGGCTTATCAGGGATAGCGAGGGTGAACCGGTAAGGTATGCAACTGTTTATATTAATGAACTTAAGCAGGGTACCACAGCAAATATAAAGGGGGAATACGAAATAAAGCTTGAGAGCGGGGACTATACTGTTTTCTTTCAAAGTCTTGGTTTTTCACCCGAGGTAATAAACATAAGTATTGGCAGTGCTGATAAGACTCTTGACATTACCCTCAGCGCACAATACTACCAGATCCCCGAAGTAAGGGTCACGGCCACAGGCGAAGATCCTGCCTACGGTATAATGCGTAAGGCCATTGGGCTGGCTCCCTACCATCTCAACAGGGTAAGACACTACCAGGCTGAGGTATACATCAAAGGGAGCGTGGTGGTGAACAGGATACCACGGATAGTCAGACGAAATATTAATTCCGGTGACATTAATATCAGGGAAGGCGATAGTTACCTGATCGAATCAATGAACAGGATAGAATACGAAGCACCTGATACTTACAGGCAGACAGTCATAGCACAACACAGTACCTTTCCCGATACAAGGGAAACAGACATCTCCCCCCTGGACGTGGTGAAGGCAAGCTTTTACCAGCCCGTACTGGCTGACATTGCCATCAGTCCCCTTGCACCCAACGCAATGTCACACTACAACTTCAGCTATGAAGGTTCAACACCGCAGGGACCGTATATAGTGAATAAAATAAAGGTGACACCTAAAAGGAAGAGCCAGCAGGTATTCGAAGG
>JBNJHQ010000024.1:0-19368 GCA_051748705.1 Bacteroidota bacterium
GATTACGGGGCGAGATTTTATGACCCTTTTTTCCTGGTATCACTAACTGCGGATTATGGAGACCGGTTGTATCCTGTCATCCCCTTATAATATCGCGCCCGAATGGAGAAAGGGCTATTGCTGCCAGCTTGAAATGCTGCATGCCGAAAGGAATACCTATAATGGTAATGGATAATAATAAACCGAACAGGGCATGGGTAAGGGCAATTACCAGCCCGCCGAGCAAAAGCCATAGTATATTCATGAGGACATAAAGACATCCCGAAGCCCTCACATCGAGTCTTGTCTGGTTGCCAAAAGGCCAGAGGGCAAAGACACCAAGCTTTAATGTCTGAATACCAAAAGGGATTCCAATGATGGTGATCATAAGAGCAAGGCTGGCGATAAAGTACTCCACCGCTATTATTATGCCCCCGAAAAGGAGCCATATGATATTTCCAAGTAATTTCACGTGATAAAGATAATAGTAATTTGTTGATTGCACCTGCCGGCGAGATCTCAGGAAAGCCAGTGCCGGTCCCGGATACATTGAAGCATTTCATGGTCGCCTCTGCCGGATCGGCCTTAAGCAGGCAGGGGAGACATTCAGACTATTCACTATTGTACCTGCAGAAGCAGCCTTGATGAGACCGGGAATGTGGCCCGGACCCTGTGAATTCTTCACCTCCTTTTCTTCTGCAACATCGTTTAATTTTGTATTTTTGTTGATTCTTTATCCGTATTAAACAGAATTAAAGGAACAATATGTGAATCCTATCTGTTAACTTAAGAGGGCGGTAATGAATCAAATTGACCAGGGACGATGGAAAAGGAACAGGATAAAATACTTAACCAGGTAACATCGGGTGAATACAAGTATGGGTTTTATACCGATATAGATATGGAAACCATCCCGAAAGGGCTTAATGAAGATGTTGTTAAGCTTATTTCGGCAAAAAAACAGGAACCTGAATGGATGCTTGAATTCAGGCTTAAAGCCTATAAAACGTGGCAGGAAAAAAAGATGCCTCGCTGGGCTCACCTGAAATTACCTGAAATAAATTACCAGGATATTGTTTATTATGCCGCCCCCAAACAGAAAGCAGGCTTACAAAAGCTGGATGAGGTTGATCCTGAACTCCTGGATACCTTCAACAAGCTGGGGATACCCCTGGAAGAGCAGAAAAGGTTGACGGGTGTTGCCGTTGATGCAGTTATGGATAGTGTTTCAGTGAAAACCACCTTCAAGGAAACACTTGCTGAACATGGAATAATATTCTGTTCATTCAGTGAAGCGGTAAGGGAACACCCGGACCTGGTGAAAAAATACATGGGTACGGTGGTGCCGTACACCGATAATTATTTTGCAGCCCTGAACAGTGCCGTATTCAGTGATGGTTCATTCTGCTATATCCCGAAAGGGGTAAGGTGCCCCATGGAACTGTCGACCTATTTCAGGATAAACGCAGCCAATACGGGACAGTTTGAGCGTACCCTGATTGTGGCCGAGGACGACAGTTATGTAAGTTACCTGGAAGGATGTACAGCACCCATGAGGGATGAGAACCAGCTGCATGCAGCCATCGTGGAAATTATTGCCGGCAACAATGCGGAAGTAAAATATTCAACGGTGCAGAACTGGTACCCGGGTGATAAGAATGGTAAAGGGGGGATATATAATTTTGTTACCAAGCGTGGCATATGCAGGGGTGAAAATTCCAAGATATCATGGACCCAGGTGGAGACGGGGTCAGCCATAACCTGGAAATACCCGTCCTGCATCCTGAAGGGTGATAATTCAAGTGCTGAATTCTATTCGGTGGCAGTCACCAATAATCACCAGCAGGCCGATACAGGGACAAAGATGATACATGTGGGAAAAAATACTAAAAGCCTCATTATATCAAAAGGTATATCAGCGGGTAAAAGCCAGAACAGCTACAGGGGACTGGTTAAGGTACTTAAAAACGCATCCAATGCCCGTAACTTTTCACAATGCGATTCACTTTTGCTTGGTGATGAATGCGGAGCACATACCTTTCCATATATTGAGGTGGATAACCAGACAGCTATTGTGGAGCATGAAGCCACAACTTCAAAGATAGGTGAGGACCAGATCTTCTACTGCAACCAGAGAGGTATAAGTACCGAGGATGCCATCGGGCTGATAGTGAACGGCTATGCCAGGGAAGTACTCAATAAGCTGCCCATGGAGTTTGCTGTAGAGGCGCAAAAATTATTGCAGATAAGCCTTGAAGGATCAGTAGGGTAATGGAGGTATGCAGTATGAGAGAAGAGCTTTATAATTTAACAGATTCAACGATTTAACAATATAACGATTCAACAATAGAGATATATGTTACAGATAGAAAACCTGAAGGTTGAAATAGAGGGTAAGGAAATACTGAAAGGTATTACACTTAATGTAAAGAAAGGGGAGATCCACGCCATAATGGGTCCCAATGGTTCCGGTAAAAGTACGCTTGCATCAGTGCTGGCCGGGAAAGAATTTGGGGAGATTACAGGTGGGAAAATAACCTATATGGGCAGGGACCTGTTGGAGATGGAGCCGGAGGAGAGGTCCAGGGAAGGGATTTTCCTTGGATTTCAGTACCCTATTGAGATACCCGGCGTTAGTATGGTGAACTTTATGAAGACAGCGCTTAATGAGCACCGTAAGCACAGGGGACAGGAAGCATTGTCTTCTTCTGACTTCCTTAAAATGATGAGGGAAAAGAAGGAACTCGTGAAAATTGAATCGGGCCTGACGAGCAGGTCAGTTAATGAAGGATTCTCCGGTGGTGAGAAAAAAAGAAACGAGATTTTCCAGATGGCTATGCTCGAACCCAGGCTGGCAATCCTTGACGAAACAGACTCAGGCCTCGATATTGATGCACTCAAAATAGTGGCCAATGGTGTGAACCACATGAAAACCCCTGAAAATGCAGCCATAGTGATCACTCATTACCAGCGTTTGCTTGATTATATTATACCCGATGTCGTTCACGTACTCTATGACGGGAAGATAGTTAAAACAGGAGGGAAGGAACTTGCGGTTGAACTCGAAAATAAGGGTTACGACTGGATAAAAAAAGGTGTTGATATAGAAAATTATGGATAAGAAAGCGGAAACAATACAGAGGTTCTCAAAACTGTTCAGGGATAACAGCAGCAGGATTGAGACTAATTCTTCGGGGCTGATAAACACTTTCCGTGAAGAGGCCATCGGGCAATTCATGGAACTTGGAATACCCGGCCGTAAGAATGAATCCTATAAGTATACAAATCTCGATCCATGGTTCAATTCAGACTATAAATCCTACTTTGTCCCTGATGAAACTGATTTTAAGGCCGCGGAAAATTTCAGGTGCGAGGTAAGCGATCTTGACAGTTATGACCTGGTACTGCTCAATGGAATTCCCCCGAGGTATAACGGGAAAATGGAAGATCTTCCTGAAGGTATATGGGTGGGGAGCCTTGTTGAAGCGGCTGAAAAGTATCCGGATATTGTGTCACGGCATTATGCAAAATATGCGCATAACGGTACTGACGGGCTTATCCCTCTGAACACGGCACTGGCATCTGACGGGATATTTGTTCACATCAAAAAGGGGGTGATACTGGAAAAACCTATACAGATAATCAACCTTGTTCACTCTCCTGAGGATATGTTTGTGCAGCACAGGAACCTCATCGTTGTGGAAGATAATGCACATCTGCCAATTATAGTATGTGACCATGCCCTCTCGCCCAGGAAATTCCTGACAAATGCAGTTACAGAAGTATACGTGGGGGAGAACGCCCATTTCGATATCCTGAGGGTTCAGAATGAACATAATAATGCCGCCAAGCTTACCCATACCTTTATTCACCAGGAGAGGAACAGCTTTGCAATATCAAACAATATAAGCCTTCACGGGGGGATGATACGAAACAGTACCTACCACAGGCTTAACGGGGAGGGAGCTGAGTGCAATGCTTTTGGTCTCTACCTTACTGACAGGTGGCAGCATGTTGATAATTTTGTAAGTATAGACCACGCTGCGCCTCATTGTAAAAGCAACCAGCTCTTCAAGGGAGTGCTTGATGATAATGCCAGCGGAGCTTTTAACGGACGCATACTGGTTAACAGGGGAGCACAGAAAACCCTGGCCTACCAGAAAAACAATACTATCCTCCTGACTGATGATGCAAGGATGGATACCAAGCCCCAGCTTGAAATATACGCAGATGATGTGAAGTGCAGTCACGGTGCTACAGTGGGACAGCTCGATGAGGATGCAATGTTCTACCTTCGTTCAAGGGGTATCAGCAAGGAGGAGGCAAGACTCATGCTTATGTTTGGCTTTGCTCATGAAGTGATAGAAAAGATCAGTACCGAAGCCCTGAGGATAAGAATTGATGACCTGGTGCTTAAGCGCTTAAGGGGAGAGCTGAGCAGGTGTGCCACATGTGTTATTAACTGTGAAAAATAGAGAGCCCGTGTTCAATGTTGATAAAATAAGATCCGATTTTCCTGTCCTGGCAAAAAAGGTATATGGCAAAAAGCTGGTATATTTTGACAATGCCGCCACCACGCAGAAGCCCGGACAGGTTATCAGCCTTATCAATGAGGCATATGGCAGCTATTACTCCAATATACACAGGGGAGTGCACAGCCTTAGTGATATTTCATCCGAAAAATATGAATCGGCCCGCGAGAATGTGAGATCCTTTATTAATGCCTCTTCGAAGGAAGAGATTGTCTTCACCGCCGGCACAACAGCCTCGATTAACCTGGTTGCCTTCTCCTTCGGGGAGAAATATATCAAAGCAGGTGATGAAGTGCTGGTATCAGAACTGGAACACCATGCCAATATTGTTCCCTGGCAGATGATGTGTGAACGCAAGGACGCTCACCTCAGGGTAATACCTGTGAATAATGACGGATCATTGAGGCTTGAAGAACTGGACAGCCTCCTGACGGAAAAGACAAAAATTGTGGCTGTCACCCAGGTGTCTAATGCCCTGGGCGTTAAGGTACCTGTAAAAAATATAATTGGAAAAGCACATGAAAAGAACATTCCCGTACTGGTCGACGGCGCCCAGGGAATACAGCACGGAAGCACCGATGTGCAGGAAATGGATTGTGATTTCTATGTTTTTTCCGGGCATAAAGTTTATGGCCCCACAGGAATAGGTGTACTATACGGTAAGCGTAAATGGCTTGATGAAATGCCTCCCTACCAGGGAGGAGGAGATATGGTTGACCGGGTAAGCTTTGAGCTTACGACATATAATTCGCTGCCTTTTAAATTCGAGGCAGGTACAACCAATTTTGTTGGAGCAATTGGCCTTGCAGGTGCCCTGGATTACCTGAGATCTCTGGGCATGGAAAATATTACCCGTCATGAAGATGAATTGAAAAATTATGCCCGGGAAAAACTTGAAGGTGTCGGGGGTATCAGGATATTCGGGGATACAGGTGAGAAAATATCCATTATGTCCTTCCTCATTGATAAGGTGCACCAGTATGATGCCGGCATGATACTGGATAAGATGGGTATTGCCGTGAGGACAGGCTCGCACTGTGCCCAGCCCATAATGACCAGGTTCGGAGTTGACGGAACCATACGGGCCTCTTTGTGTTTCTATAATACCAGGGGGGAAATTGATACCTTCATCGAAGGAATAGAAAAAGTAAAGACCATGATGTTATGAATGATAAAGATATGACTATAGGGGAGGTACAGGATAAGATAATTGAGGAATTTTCTCTTTTTGACGATTGGATGGAAAGGTATGACCTCCTCATTGAAGAAGGCAAGAAACTGCCGGAAATGGATGAAAAATATAAAAAGGAAGACTACCTGGTTGAAGGTTGCCAGTCAAGGGTGTGGCTATACCCCGGATTTTCTGGCGGAAAGGTTTATTTTAAGGCCGACAGTGATGCCCTTATTGTAAGGGGTATTATAGCATTTCTCGTTAAAGTTTTATCAGGTAGGACACCCGATGAAATAATAGATGCTGATCTTTATTTCATAGACAAAACAGGCCTGGGGCAGAACCTTTCCCCCACAAGGTCAAACGGCCTGCTGGCAATGCTGAAACAGATGAAACTCTATGCAATAGCATATAAAGCAAAAAAGGAAAGCTGATAAGAATATGGGAGACAATAATTATCTTGAAACTGAAGGGAGGATCATAGAAGCCCTGAGAACCATTCATGATCCTGAAATACCCGTTAACATCTATGACCTGGGTCTGATATATGAAGTGAGCCTTGACGAAAAAAACGTGGCAAAAATAATAATGACACTTACTGCTCCCAACTGTCCCATGGCGGAGATGCTGGTTGAGGAAGTAAAATACAAGGTTGCGGGCACAAAAGGAGTAAAGGATTGTAATGTCACCCTCACATTTGATCCCCCCTGGGATAAGAATATGATGACGGACGAGGCAAAGCTTGAACTGGGATTTCTTTAATTAATATACGATGTCAGTTAAGCCTGGGTTAAGCCGGAGAATAAAAGATGAGGCAGCCGGGCTCGGTTTTGATCTGTGCGCTATGGCACGCGTGAGACCACTTGATGAACACAGACAAAAAATCGGGAAATGGCTTGAAAGGGGATATCATGCCGGCATGTCATATATGGCACAGCATTATGAAAAACGTATCGATCCCTCCCTGCTTGTCCCAGGTGCAAGTTCGCTTATCGTTGTTGCCTTGAACTATTACCGCAATTATAATCCGCCCGATGATAAACCGGTGTTTTCCAGGTATGCCCTGGGGCAGGATTATCATCAGGTTCTTAAAGACCGCCTATACCTCCTGCTGGAATTTATAAAGCAGGAATCGGACGGTATAGAAGGAAGGGTTTTTGTGGATACGGCCCCGGTGCTGGAAAGAGCATGGGCTGTTGAAGCCGGGCTGGGATGGATCGGCAGGAACAGTATGCTGATAAACAGGGATAAAGGGTCGTATATCTTCCTGGGGGTACTCGTCATAAATGCACCTCTTGAATATGACAAACCGGCACCTGAAGACTATTGCGGCTCCTGCAGGAAATGCATCGATGCCTGCCCCACAGGTGCCATAATGGAAAACCGTATGATCGATGCAAATAAATGTTTGTCATACCAGACTATAGAGAATAAGGGGGAAATTCCACAGAAATATGCTGAAAAAGCAGGAAGAAGAATTTTTGGCTGTGATATTTGCCAGGAAGTATGCCCCTGGAATAACAAAGTTGAGGAAACCACGACAAAAGAATTTAAGCCCCTTCCGGAAATAATCGATTACACCACCGAACAGTGGATTAAGATCACGGAAGAGGAATTTTACTCCATTTTCAAAGACAGTGCTGTGCTCAGGGCAGGATATGAGGGGTTTATCAGAAATATAAACATAGGCTAAGACTTCAATCTCCGATGGCGCAGGTCTTCAGTTCTTTGCCTGCTTGCTGCCGGGCTCACAGCACTTGCATGATTTCAGCAAACTCGCCATTCCCGGTTAACGATTTAAGCTTTGACAAGAATCAGGAGTATTGAAAGATAAGGGATTGATAAAAAATTCGTAATTTGTTAGAATAGAATCAAAAGCGATTTCAGGGCCTATGACCATTACAATTCCAGGTGGCTAATACAAAATGTGGAATAATAAAACCAAAATCAAAACTTAACTATCATGAAAATTAAATTTGCGGTAATTGCTTTGTTCATGATAACTTCGGTATCATGCGATTCAGGCAAATCTGTGTCAAAAGACCTGGTAACGGGATTGACTACCAGGGGCGATGGTCTGTCCTGTGAGAATATTTATTTATCGGATGGGGAAGAGAAAATTAACAGGAATACATTTACCTATGGGGAAAATGTTTATGTAAATTTCGAAAACATTGAAGGCTTTAACAAAGAGAATGGCAATGCTTTCCCGGGCATGCGGCTATCAGTGATTGACCAGGCAGGGGATACGGTAATGATCTACCCTGATTTATATGCCGATTACCAGTCCGGTATAAACATCTCACCCTTATTGCTGCAGGCTAACCTGACTGTTGCTGATCCTATACACACGGGTCAGGAATACACTCTTAATATTCATATCTGGGATAAAAGAGGTGAGAGTACTTTTAAGGCAGAATTGGATTTTGAGGTAAACCCTGATAAACAGATAAAAATTGAAAATAATAATCTGTCTTATGATGAGGTATACCTGTTCGCCGAGAAAGAAAAAAAGGTGCTTATCGGGAATGAGGCGCATTTCAATGAGAATATATATTTGATATTTGAAGGACTGGAGGGATTCAAGGAGGAAGAAGGTCAGATCTTTATTGGGCTAAGTTTAAAAGTTATGGATTCTGAAGGAGAAATTCTTATTGATGAGAAAGATTTAATTGGTGATTCAGGATTGGACCCTTCCCAAATAAAAGAGCAACTGACTCCTAATTTTATAATCAGGGATACGAGCATAAATACACCTGTTTCATGCGAAATTGTTATCTGGGACAAAAAAAGCGATAATAATATTAAGGCATTATTAACTCTGAACCTGAAATAAGCGGATATTTATGTAATTTTATATTCGGTTTAAATGAAATTAAGATTACTTAAATACCTTCTGTTTTTATGTGTCTGGCTTGTAGCTGTTCCTTTTGCCCAGGCTCAGCTTTCCCTTTCAATGTACTTTGATGCAGGTAAAAACAATGTGTCTGAAGGCTTGTATGTAAAAACAGCAGCAATAGGAGAATACGAGTTTGGCAAAAACTATGCAGGGGGAGGAGTACAGTTTGATGTAAGGAGTCCGGGTACAAATTTTCTCTCGGCTGCCAGCCTGGAAATCGGCAGGGAAGTCTCGATAAAGAATATTCCTTTTGAAATAGAGGGCTTATTTCACTATTCAAGATTTTCCGAATTATTGTATGAATATAATATTGGGTTATTGGGTAATGTGAAGCTTGATCACTTTGACTTCAGGCTTGGCACGCATTTCAGGACCTACGGGATTACAAGAGATGCGGCTGAGGAATATAATATTGATTCGTATAAAAAGATTCATGAAAACTGGAACCTGATGTACCTGGTTGCCTATCACCTTAAACCGTCTGATCATCAATGGAATATTTCTTTGACAGTCACCAATATCGATCATTTCATTATTGAACAGGAAACAAACCCGGTAATCTATTTACGCGGTGAATACAGGCCGGAGCCCACGCTTACCGTGTTTGCTGAGTCATGGCTTAAAACAGCGGGTTCATTTAATTTAAGTATCAATTATTTTGGGTTTTTCTTAAGAACAGGTATAGTATGGGATATAGAATTGTAATAAATATAATTCTCACTGTGGCAGTGTGCAGCAGTCTTACCTCATGTGAGACAGTTGACCTCAGGGGTATGTTTATTTCCTATGAATCGGTCAACAGCCGTTTTGAGCAGTCAATGCAATGGAACAGCATACATGTCGACAGGGAGCTTGTTGTTAACTCGGATGAATATAGCATTTTTGCTATGAGCGACAGTCATGTGGGGGGCACACAAAACCTGGAGGCTTTCTTTGGGAATGCTATATATGCGAATGCCATTGCAGCTGTAATGGTAGGTGACTTAACAACCGGGCAGGCTGATGATTACGAGGTGTTCGAGCAACACCTGCCGGATCCGGGAACAATTGACCTCTTCCCCCTACCAGGTAACCACGATCTGTATTTTAACGGATGGGAGCAGTTCTATTCGAGGTTTGGTCCATCAACATACAGGTTTACAGTAAGAACACCGGCCGAAACAGACTTATTCATTTGCCTGGATTCAGGCAGTGGCACACTGGGCAGCAAACAGCTTGACTGGCTGAAGGGAATACTTGAAATTGAAAGGCCGGAATACCGCCGCTGTGTCATATTTACCCATAATAACTTATTCCGGTTCAGGCGAACAGCAGCGACCAATCCACTAGTCGAAGAGCTGCATGTTTTAATGGAATTATTTATTGAGAACAACGTAGATATGGTAATTACGGGCCATGACCATTTTAAGGATTCGGAGATTTTCGGAAATACAATCCATATTATACTGGATGCTTTAAAGGATGACTTTATTGATGCCGGGTATATGGAACTGCATATTACAAACGGCACTATAGATTACTCCTTTATAAACCTTTAGGCACTGCTCAAAAATAAGAATGAGTTCCTTCCCATTAGCTTTTTCATTCGTTTGAGATTTTATAATCACCCGAATATATCTTGATTAAGAATCATGCTCGTTTCATTTTTTATATCCATATTCAGATTTTATGAAAATTTTGTTGTCAGCTTTATCAGCATTCAATAGATTTGAAGCGGCTGAAGTATATTTATTTTATTATTGGTATTTTTGATGATGAACCTGGCCCTTGGTTTTAGATATTCTGAGAATAGCATCGTGGGAAACATAAAATAATTTTAGTCTGGTGGACAATAAAGCAGTCAGGGAAAAGAAAGCAGTTGCTGCCAGCTCCGTTGCAGCTGCAGTTTTTCTTACCGGGTTTAAGCTGGTAGTGGGTATAATGACCGGCAGTCTTGGTATTATCTCGGAGGCCCTCCATTCGGCGCTTGACCTGGTGGCAGCAGGCATAACATGGTTTGCAGTAAGGATATCAGACAGGCCGGCAGATACAGACCACCATTACGGGCATGGTAAGATTGAGAATCTTTCGGCACTGATCGAGACTTTCCTGTTGCTTATTACCTGCGTCTGGATTATTTATGAGGCTATAAACAGGCTGAGAACAGGTGAAACCCATATTCAGGTGACAGCCTGGAGTTATATTGTTGTTGTTTCTTCCATTGTTATAGACATTTCAAGGGCAAGGGCCCTGAAACGTGTTGCAATAAAGCATAACAGCCAGGCACTTGAAGCTGATGCCCTGCATTTTTCAACTGATGTGTGGAGCTCTTCTGTGGTTCTGCTGGGACTGATATGTGCAGATTTCGGTATACATTCGGCCGACAGTATTGCTGCACTGGGTGTTGCACTTATTGTTATTTATGTATCATTCAGGCTCGGGAGGAAGGCTATTAATATGCTACTGGATCGGGTGCCTGATGAGACCTACAGGAAAATAAAATTATTGCTGGATGACTTTCCTGACATTGAACACTATCATGACCTGAAAGTCAGGGCATCGGGGGCTGAAATCTTTGTTGAATTTAACATACATGTCAAAGAGGATATGAGCCTGCGTGAATCGCATGATATCTCGACCAGGATAGAGGAGTTGATCAAATCAAAGGTGCCCCGGTGCAATGTCCATGTGCATATGGAACCGGAGGTACACTAATCAGGCCTCTGCTTAAAACTTATATGAAAAGCCTATACCCAGTAATTCCTTGAACTGTACTTTAGGTCCCTGTGAAATGCCTTCAGGATCAATCCAGTCAATATCATCATCATAGACAAGGTGTGTACTGATGTTTGCCGAAAGAAATTCGTTAATCTTCATGTTAATCATGGCTTTCCAGCTGACATCAATATTCTGGGGATTGTTTAAATAATTTGAAAAAAGGTCGAGTGTAGAAGTGAATTTTACATTCTCCATAATGTCTTTGTTGAGCCCAATCTTGACCAGGCTTCCAATCTCCGACCTTGTAGTTTTACCGGGTTCAACACCAAAACTGCCCACATTTGACAGGCTGTCGTTTACGACCATGGTAATTTTGCCTGTGACGGGTGATAGTACGATAAAAAAGGAATCATCTTTTTTATATTCCATACCGAGTGATAAAAGCAGGTATCCCGGGGAAAGGAAATCTGATATTACAACTTTTCCCGTTTCTGTTTGCTGGTATCCTTCAGTGAACTGTGTTTTAAAATTCAGCATACCGGTAAAAAGCCAGTTGCCGGATGCTTTACGGCCGTATTTGGACAGTACTTCCAGGTGGTCATCCGTCTTCTGGAATTCTTCCTGGCCAACTTTCTGTATACCATAACCTACATCAATCGCGTTGGCCCAGGAATTACGGTCGCCGGTATAGTTATAATTAAATGCTGCCAGCCCGTTTATTGCATATGAACTTTCGCCACCCTGGGCCCAGTTTGTAAGGCTTACCTGTGTGAAGTTCAGGCTTGTCATCCCGTCAAAGGACCATGGTCCACTGACAGTGGTAGTGTCCTGGGCCCATGCCGGTAGTGCAAGGAGGAGCCCAAGAGAAAGTGTTATTATATTCTTCATGCTAATCATTTTTCTTACTAACTATTTGGTTTAAGTGTGTTGATCACCTGCCAGGCCTGTTCCAATAGCAGATACCTGGCAAGTGCTCCAGTTATAAAAATTTTATTACTCGTGTTTATATAAATGAACATCCTGCTGTGGGAAGGGGATGCTTATACCTTCACTGTCAAAGGCTTTTTTGATTTTTTCATTGGTGTCGAAGAAGACACTCCAGTAATCACCCGAATTTACCCAGACCCTGGTTGCAAAATCAACTGAACTGTCGCCCAGATTTGCAATTTTTACCAGTGGTTCCGGCTCATTATGAATACGTTCGTCTTCGTTGATAATTTTCATTATCACATTTCTTGCCTTGTCAATGTCATCATTGTATCCTATTCCAAAAGTGAAATCAACCCTGCGGGTATCCTGTGTTGAATAGTTAGTCAGGGGATTCACGGCTATGGGTGAATTAGGGATGATGATGGTCTGATTATCTGGTGTAGTAAGGATGGTTGTGAATATCTGTATTTCTTTCACGGTTCCGCTGTAGCCCTGGGTGGTAATATAATCGCCTACCCTGTAAGGCTTGAAAAGAAGTATTATCACTCCCCCTGCAAAATTCTGCAGTGTTCCCTGCAGGGCCAGTCCTACAGCAAGGCCGGCAGCACCCAGGACGGCAATGAAGGATGTCATCTGTATACCAACCATACCGAGTATGCTGATGATAAGCAATACTTTGAGGGTAATGGAAATAAGACTCCCGAGAAATGGTACCAGTGAAGCATCAACAGCACGCTTATTCATCGTTTTCACCGACCATCTTGTGATTGATCTAATAACGATCAAACCAACAACAAGCACAAGGATTGTAAGTATAAGCTGCAAGCCGTAAGTAGTAGCCAGTTCAGTAGTTTTACTTAACAGGGCGTCCATATCGATATTTGCATTTGCCATAATGATTATAGGTTAATTATTAGTTAGAAATAAAATATATCCGAACAGTCTGGTATAACAACTATTATTTAGTTTTAGTTTTAGAGCATGCAAAAATAAGATAATTATTTTTTAATAAAACAGCGGCTGATGGCTGAATCTGATAAAAGGAGAAGGATTCCGTGGCTAGGCTTCTATAATGGTGACAGCAATTTCCCGCCTGTTCCGCGGGCCGTCAAATTCGCAGAAGAATATATTCTGCCAGGTGCCCAGGGCCAGTTTGCCGTTAACAAGGGGAATAGTCTCGGAAGGACCCACCAGGCCTGACTTAAGATGGCTGTCGCCGTTATTATCCTGCCTGTCATGCTCCCAGATGCCTGGCGGAATGAGTTTGGCCAGCAGGTTAACCACATCGGCCTGAACAGATTCGTCCCAGTTTTCCTGTATCATGATAGCCGAAGTGGCACCCCTGGTGAATATATTAACCAGGCCATTTTCAATACCGGACTGTTTGATGATTTTATTAACATCCTGTCCAATATCATATAAACAATTTCTCTGTCGCGTACTTATGGTAATTATTTCTGTCATACTGCCCCTGTTGCCATATAAATATAATAAAAATCAGGGAATTTTTTACCTTTCAAGTGTTCAAGCGTAATATAATAAAAACCGGGCATTTTGAGCATTAGCTATAATATAAGCGAAATACGAGTGGGGAATAGAAATGAATTCGGGAAACTGGTTGAAGAGGATATGGAATATATCTATAAGACAGCTCTCATGATAATGGCAAACGAGGAAGACGCAAGGGATATAGTGCAGGATACATTCGTGACAGCGTGGGATAAGAGAAGGTCAATTATGGACAGTGAATCCCTGAGGCCCTACCTGAGAAAAATTACGGTAAATAAATGCTATGATCAATTAAGAAGGAGAAAGAGATGGAAGGAGGAGTTCAGTACTGAGGATGAATCCGCAATCAAATCACTTGTAAGTGATGAAAATCCCGGGAAGAAACTCGAAAATGATGAAGCTATTTCCCTGGTAAAAACGGTAGTTTCGGGATTAAGCCCCCGGCAGAGGATCATTTTTACCATGATAGAATTGGAGGGAATGAGCCATAGCGAGGTCAGTGAATTGACCGGGATAGGAAAAAACTCAATTAAAAGTAATTTGAGGCATGCACGGAAAAAACTGGATGAAAAATTAAAGGATTATTTAAGCTGAAAAATAATGAAAGAATCAGATAAATTACTAAAGCGCCTTCGTATGTACAGGGCTGAAATTGTTGACAGGGAAGAACTGAAGGCAAGTATTATGCAAAAGACAGGCAGAAGGACCAGGCAGGTGGATTATATTTTCGGGTGGACAGAAATAGGATGGTTAAGAAGATCCCTTTCTGTTGCCTCCATTTTGATTATTGGGCTCTTTGTGGGTCAGCAATTATTTGTGATTGACAGGATAAATAATATAGAGGAGAGAATGGGAAGTTTCAATACCGATAAAATACTTCAATACCAGAGGGAAAATGTCATTCTGAACTCATTAGTCCAGGAAGATCCCGAAGCAAGCCACCTGGCAGACAGCATAAGTGTTTCGACTGATGACCTCATGCAGCTTCTGAGAGATTACAGGGAGCTGCAGAATAAATATGAGAAAATACAAGGATCAAGGAAGTGGCAGGACCTTAATAAACATAAATTATAGCTTAACTGGTTCTGTGCGTCCGGGGGATAATTCTGGTCAGGTGATTTTTGCAGTAGAGAAAATGCAAGGGAAAAAGGAAATACTTTCGGGACTGTGAAGTGCTTAAAGGAATAGGAAAAACATTAAAAATTATAAATATGAAAAAGAAGGTCAGTATTTATTTTGTTTGCATGATCATCTTGATCATGTCATCATGTGAACGCCCGGATGCCCTTGTGATAAATATCGTGAGAGAGGATGGATCATTAACAAGGAAAATTATACTTACCCATTCAAAGAATGAATTCGACCTTGATGATTGCCAGGTCCCCGTTGACAGCACATGGAATATAACAAGAGAATTTGATATCTCTGAAAAGGGTGACACCACCTATACCCTTACAGCCATCAGGGATTTCAATTCGGTACAGGAACTGAACATGATGTATGACAGTTACGGGGGAGCAAATGAAGGGATGAGCAGAAGGGCTGAATTCAGGAAGAAATTCAGGTGGTTCAGTACACATTTTTATTTTAATGAGCATGTTGACGGGGCAATGAATGGGATAAAACCCCGGCAATTTTTTAGCGATGAAGAACTAAATTACTTTTATATGCCTGAGAAACTGGTTGAGCTTGCAAAGGAAGGACCCGACAGCAGCCATATCAAAGAAGCAATTCTGAACCCGCTTGAAGAAAAGACCGAACAATGGATCGGAAGTAGCCTGGCAAGGGCTTGGGTGAATAAAATAATCGATACCGTAAGAACCAATCCTGAAATTAAGATCGATACCGCCAGCCTTCGACAAAGAGAGGATGATATCGCTGCTTCAATTTTGTTTGATGATATGGGAGATAAGCAGTTAATAGACAGCCTTCTGGGTCCGGGTTTTTATGAAGCCAACAGTGCCCTGAATGATACACTTATTTCAGAGCTTGAAGAGGAATTTTCTGTGGCATTAAATACGGTTTCGTATCTGGTGCAGACCGTGATGCCCGGTGAACTTATTGCCACCAACGGTTATATTGATGAAGATGCTAATATTTTGTGGGAGGTTAAGGGTGAGACCATCCTGTCCTCAGATTATAATATGTGGGCCGAATCCAGGGTGAGGAATACATGGGCATGGATCTTAACGGGAATATTCCTCGTCTTTGTAATCAGTGGCTATGTCATAAGAAAGATTAAGAAACGAAGATGAACGAGAAGTGTAAGCGTACGAGGCTGCTTTGGGAAGCATTTTTACAGGATAAGCAGCATTATAAAAAAACGGCAGGCCCGTAGAGGAGCCTGCCGCCTGAGTTAATCAGAAACTTACTGTCTGCTAACGGTAATCATCCAATAATTCCATTAGTTTTTTCCTTGTGAAAAATATACGGCTTTTAACGGTACCTATTTTAAGGTCAAGTTTTTCAGCAATTTCCTTGTACTTGAATCCCTGTACATGCATTTTGAAAGGCACCTTGAACTCATCTTCCAGGCTTTCTATTACCTTCTCCAGTTCAGTCATGGAGTAATTTGATTCAGGAGAAATAAAACCTGAATCCTGTGGCAGGTTAAGGAAATATAAGTCCTGCGTACCGTCAATGATAGTATTTTCCTTGACCGAGCGCCTGTAGTTATTTATGAAGGTGTTCTTCATTATGGTAAATACCCAGGCCTTGAGGTTTGTGTAGTCAACAAATTTATCCTTGTATGTTATGGCCTTCATAAAGGTGTCCTGTACCAGGTCTTCAGCCCTTGTCTGATCAGCAGTCAGACTGAGGGCAAACTTCATCATATTGTCTTCGAGACTTACCAGGTTGTTATTGAATTCAATTGTTGTCATCGTGTTTATCATTTTGGGTTATAATTCTAAACAAAAATATAACAATATATTCGGATATACAAATCCTAATATCTTAATAGATCAAATTTACAGATAGAAGTCTAAATAAGACATAGGGCGTAATAGAAAGTAAATCAAATATATATAAAAGTATATTGAGGCGTGTAATAAATTTGTTCTAAATAAATAGTAATAAAAATCACAAATTGAACTATTCAAATGCATTTGCTGTGCTGAGCTGCAAAACAAGCTTTCGCGGCGGTTCTTATCCGGGCTTATAGTGCAAAAAAATAATCAATAGGGGTTTAATTCCGCCTGGTTAAAAGGTCCCGGTAGTTGGCTGTGAGGAGAGTAACCAGGGGGAGCCGGCAGAAATTCAAACTTAATAATCCCTTTGAAGCATTCTTTTGCTATATTTAAAATTATTATCGACGAAACTTGTAATTGATGGAAGTAAAAATAAAGTCTCCCGGGGCAGGTGAATTGCACGGTATGTTTATGCCGGTAGAAAATGCAAGAGCGGGAATAATGCTGGTGCACGGGATTGGAGAGCATACAGGAAGGTACACTCACCTGGCCGAGTACTTTAATCAGAATGGCTATTCTTTTATCTCCCTTGACCTGCCGGGACATGGCAAATCACCCGGAAAGAGGGGACACATCAGCAGCTTAAGTGTGTGTAATAATATCATAGATTCCATGCTTGCCCACCTCCGGAAAGAGCGTGGTGATCTGCCTGTTATTTTATACGGTCACAGCCTTGGGGGAGGTATAGCTCTTAATTATCTCCTTTCCGCAGATAAAATTCAAAAGGCTGTAATCAGCTCACCCTGGTTGAAATTAAGCGATGACCCTCCAAGGATGAAAGTACTTCTTGCCTCAGTAGTGCATTTCATCATGCCATCATTTGTCCAGAATTCGGGCCTGGATCCGGAAGATTACTCATCAGATCCTGAAATTGTTAAGGATTATATCTCTGATCCCTTAAATCACCCGATGATATCTGCCGGGCTATACCTGTCTGCTGTCCGGAATGCTGAAAAATTATTGCAGTGCAGGAACGAATTGTCTGTACCGGTTCTTCTTATACATGGGGGAAAGGACAGGATATTATCTGTTGAAGGATCCAGAATCTTTGCCGGAAACAACCCCATGGCTGAACTCAGGATATGGCCGGAGGGCCGGCATGAGTTGCATAATGAAACATTCCGGGAGGAAGTAATGGGATATATAATTGGATGGCTAAATAAATGATCATGAAACCTTCATGTTACTAAAGCATACAGGATCTTGAACATACTTTTCAATCATGAGGGTTCCATACGAACTACTGAACTTACAATAATTTAAATCTATTATTTTCGTATGAAATTCAGGACTGAAGTTGAAATCGATGCATCAGGGAAAAAGATTGACTATTCCACACCCGTGATCTTAGCCGGATCATGCTTTGCAGAAGAGATTGGCAGGCAATTCTCATATGGTAAATTACCTGTGCTCACCAATCCATTTGGGGTTTTGTATAATCCCCTGTCAACGGCACATTCACTTGAACTTATTATGGAAGGCAGGGAGTATAGAGAAGATGATCTTTTCCAATATGAAGGCAGATACCTGAGCTTTTCCCATGATACAGGTTTTTCATCGCGCAATCCGGAGGAATGCCTAAATAAAATTAACCTGTCAATGAAAGCGGCGCACGGCTTCCTCTCAGAAGCATCTTTCCTTTTCATTACTTTCGGTACGGCCTGGGTTTTCAGGTGGAAGGACGATAACAGGGTTGTGGCCAATTGCCATAAAGTTCCGGCAGCTAAATTTAGCAGGCAACTTCTTAAACAGGAAGATATTAGCTCCAGGTGGATTGATACTGCAGAAAGGCTTCGAAACTTTAACAGTGAACTGACAATAGTATTTACAATCAGCCCGGTCCGTCACCTTAAGGACGGGGCTCATGGCAACCAGTTAAGCAAGTCCACTCTCATGCTGGCAATAAACGATCTGGTAAATCAAAACAGCCGTCTTTCATATTTTCCTTCCTATGAAATTTTGCTGGACGAGCTTAGGGATTACAGGTTCTATAAGAAAGACTTGGTCCATCCTTCTGAAAGTGCCGTGGATTATATGTGGGAAAAGTTCAGTCAATCTTATTTTACTGAAGAAACAGCTGAAATATATGACCGGGTTAAAAAAATCAGCTCAGCCACGGAACATATTTTAATGGGAAATGATGACGTGGATGTTAAAAAATTCAGCAGGTCAATGCTAAACAAAATTGAAAAGCTCAAAAATGATTACCCCTTTGTAGACCTGGACAGGGAGGAGGACTATTTTAAGAATCTCATTGAAAAATAAACCTTTTGTCTAAATAAGTGTTTGGTATATTAAACAAACATTAATCAACTAACGATGACTGGAAAACGGATGAGAATTCACTCTATTCACAGCTACAGACAGAGGTATATATTTTTATTATTACTGCTTTCAATTTTCCCTGCAATGGTAGCCCAGGAGAAGGAGGGAAGGATAAAAGGCCGTGTTTATAATGAGGCCACCAATGAAGGGGTGCCTTTTGCTACGGTTGTGATAGTAGGCACCACCACGGGAGCCATGACAGATTTTGACGGAAACTTCACTTTCACAGGTATTGAGCCAGGGTACATAGAGCTGAAGGCTTCCTCGGTGGGTTTTGAAGCATATGTCTCAAACGCTTTTCTTGTAACAAGAGATAGGGCCGTATCGATAGATCTGCCTTTAAAGGAGATGGTGGTG
>JBNJHQ010000025.1:0-19075 GCA_051748705.1 Bacteroidota bacterium
GAAGTTTTTGTTGATGCAGGTGATCTTTTTCACGTGCAGGTAAGCAATAAGCTTTTTGAACAATTGTCATTAATTCCCGGACAAAAGGTATTTTTGTCGTTTTCACCCGGTGAACTGAAGCTTATATAAAACAAAAGGAATATGATTTCGCATGAAGAAGCTCTTGCAATAACAGATAAATATAAACCTGAAAAAGATATTGAATTTGTTCCTTTCACGGACTCCCTCGGAAGGGTACTTGCTGAAGATATTATAAGCGACATCGATATGCCCCCTTTTGACAAAACTGCAGTCGATGGCTATGCATGCCGCAGGGAAGATCTTGACAGGGAGCTTATAATAAATGAGGTGGTGGCCGCAGGACAGGTGGCATCTGCACCGGTAGGGGAAGGCAGGTGTGTTAAAATAATGACCGGTGCCGCCATGCCCGAAGGGACTGACTGTGTTTTTATGGTTGAAGATGCGGAGGAAAAGGATGGAAAGGTAAGATTTACCGGTAAGGCGGGTAAGGACAATATTGCTAAACTCGGTGAGGATATACGAGCCGGGGATACCGTCCTTAAAGCAGGGAAAATTATTGTACCCCAGGATATTGCCGTAATGGCTACCGTGGGAGCTGTAGAAGTGGCTGTAAAACAACGTCCCCTTGTAGCTGTGATAAGTACAGGTAATGAACTGGTGGAGCCTCAAAACAAACCCGGACCTGCACAGATACGAAACAGCAATGCCTACCAGTTAATAGCCCAGACAATAAGGGCCGGGGGTGAAGCTGTCTATTATGGTATAGCTCCCGATGATGAAGAGCCCACATTGAACATGCTTACAAAAGCTATCAGTGAATGCGATATTGTACTGCTTACCGGCGGAGTGTCCATGGGTGACTTTGATGAGGTGCCCACAGTAATGAAAAAGGCAGGAGTGAATATTATCTTTGACCGGATAGCAGTGCAGCCGGGGAAGCCAACTACATTCGGAGTGCATGATGATGCCCTGGTATTTGGACTGCCGGGCAACCCCGTGTCTTCATTCATCCAATTTGAGATATTCGTCAGGCCTATGATATTGAGGGCAATGGGTGTTGAAAAACCGGAAAGCGAAAGGAAGTATAAGCTGTCTGTTGCCTATACGCGCAAACGGACACGCAGGATGGCCTGGGTGCCGGTGAGCCTGAATGACGATGGGACAGTGGCCCCGGTTGAATACCACGGTTCGGCACATATAAATGCCCTGCCCGCAGCATGGGGAATCATGAAAGTCCCGGTAGGAGTGAGTGGAATAAGAAAAGGAGATGCAGTTGATGTACGACAGATTTAAAAGGAAAATAAATTACCTCAGGATTTCGGTTACCGACAGGTGTAACCTCAGGTGCCGGTATTGTATGCCCGAGGAAGGAATAAAGCTTCTCAGCCATGATGATATACTGAGCTATGATGAGATAACTGACTTTACCCGTGTGGCAGTCGGTATGGGCATCGATAAGGTCAGACTGACTGGAGGAGAGCCACTGGTGAGGAAAGACCTTCCTGTGCTTGTTGAGATGCTGGCAGGAATAAAAGGTATAAATGACCTGTCGATGACAAGCAATGGAACACTACTTAAGAGGTATGCAAAACAACTGGCCCTGGCAGGGCTGCACAGGGTTAATGTAAGCCTCGATTCGATGGACCCTTTTAAATATACCTGGATAACCAGGGGAGGCAGGCTTGATGAGGCCCTGGAAGGTATAGATGCCGCTGTTGAAAACGGACTGACACCTGTGAAGATTAATTGCGTGGTAAAGGAATCAAAGGATGAGCCTGATGCCAGGATGGTGGCTTCCTACGCGGAGAGAAAAGGACTTGAAATAAGATATATCAGGCAAATGGACCTTGAGCGTGGCGAATTCAGGGTCGTTGAAGGCGGTGAAGGGGGCAATTGTGCCAGGTGCAACAGGCTCAGGCTGACTTCTGACGGGAAAGTAAAACCATGCCTTTTCAGTGACCTTGAATATGATGTACGGAAACTGGGAGCTCAGCAGGCAATAAAAGAAGCCCTGGAAAATAAACCCGCCTGTGGAACGGTTAACCATGGAGGACATTTTTATTACATAGGTGGCTGATTTACTATTATCTTTGATTACATTCTTATCCAAATAATTATGAAAGATCTATCACATACTGACAGTCAGGGAAGGGCACGTATGGTGAATGTGGGTGACAAGCCCGACAGCACCAGGGTAGCCAGGGCTGCCGGCTCAATAAAGCTCCTGCCCTCTACAGTGGAGCTCATCAGGAAAAATGAAATGAAAAAGGGAGATGTACTTACAGTGGCCGAGATAGCAGGGGTGCAGGCAGCAAAAAAAACATCAGAACTCATACCACTCTGCCATAATATCGTACTTAACAGGCTGAGCGTAACGGCAACACTGGACAAAACAGGAGTGAAGGTTGAATGCATTGCCGAAAGCTATGGAAAAACAGGCGTTGAAATGGAAGCCCTCACCGGAGCCTCGGTAGCACTCCTGGCAGTTTACGATATGTGTAAAGCGGTGGATAAGGAAATGCTTATAACAGATGTTTACCTTCTTGAAAAAACAAAGAAATGACAGGTTTACCCGACAGCTTCAGGGCACTTATTATTACTCTTTCCGACAGGGCCTCCAGGGGTGAGTATGAAGACCTCAGCGGCCCGAAGGCGAAACAGATGCTGGAAGACTATTTTAATGATATTAACTGGGACCTGGAGACCACTTACATTATTATACCCGACGATAAGGCCCAGCTTCGCCAGCTCCTAAATGAATATTCCCGGAAATATAATATTATCATCACTACCGGTGGAACGGGCATCGGACCGGGTGATATTACCGTGGATGTTGTTAAGGATCTCATCAATATCGAAATACCAGGGATAATGGACCACATAAGGCTTAAGTATGGTAAGGACAAACCAAATGCACTGCTCAGCCGTTCTGTGGCAGGTATAATAGGGATGTGCCTTGTGTATACAATCCCGGGATCAGTTAAAGCAGTCCAGGAATACCTTTCTGAAATATTCAGGTCGCTGCAGCATACAATATACATGCAGTATGGCATTGATGTGCATAAAAAACACTGAGACGGTCAGCGTTTGTTGAGGGTATTGATGATATGGTGACCAATGAGCCTGTCGTATCTTTCATTGGGATCCCTGTAATAGGACAGGATGATGTAATCATTCTCGGTTTCATAATGATCGCCCTCGAACCTGTTAAAAACAGACTCCGACAGGCTTTCATTCTTAATGGCATACATATAATTATACCAGCCCTGCTTAAGCAGGAGCCTTAATTCATATGCCTGCTGCTCGTAATTATAATGCATTTTGTTACTGTCGTTGAACTCCCACCCGCTTAATTCACCAAATACATAAACATCATCGTCCACAGGGAAATTTGAAGGCAGTGTGAAGTATACATAAACATAATCGGCATCGATTTGGGGATCAATGCCTTCCTGGTGGGCTATATAATACTTGCCGTTAAAATCGGGCCAGTAAAAATACTGCCTTGCAGCCCTGTTTTCTGATTCACGCAGACGGACATGGTAATAGCCGAATAAATTCTCAATGCTGCTGATGTATTCACTCTGGTATCTCAGGCTCTTGATATCAAAATACCTGTACTCACTTCCGCCCGGGAAAATGTTAAGATCTGAAAGCCCGTTATACTCAAGGCTGTAATTGCCTGTGAAATCAGGTTTTAAATTCTTCCTTGCATTATCCCACCTGCCGTTCTGAAGAACTGTACTGAAGACAGTTCTGTAAGGATCCTGCAGACTGAGTGAGGCATGACTCACCCTGAAATCGATCTGCTGCCCGCTTAGGTAATACCCGCTTAACTTGGAACGCATGCTGGTTGCCGTTATGGCCGCAGCCCCCTCGCTTACCATGAAGCGCTTTGTGATAACAGGCGAATCAGGCTTCCCGAAAGGATATACTTTGATGATATAATTACCCGATAGTTTAAATGCTACCTCATCATTCGGGAAACTTAAACTGTAATGGGTGTAATTAACAGTTGTATTGAATGACATATCATAATCCCGTAACTGGTTTTCAGTAAAGCCGTCAATATATTCAGGTTGAGAAACACGGCTCGGATTCCAGTCCTTGTCGCAGTGAATAAAGGAGTAATAATAAGTCTCTATGCTCTCGCCCAGCAGGTCAAAATGCAACATGAGCTTTTCATCCGAATCAAGCCTGATAATGGGATATGACAGGTTCCACTCCTCACGGTGCAGCCTTACGGATTTAATTTCACCCTCAGGAATGTCCTGGGAAATAATAGCATTCCCAAAAATAAATGCCAGGCATGCAGCAATGCTATATCTGAAAATATCGGCTTTCATCAATCCAAAGTTACAATTATTAGGCAAATTTGTATAATCTATACCTTCTAATAAGGAAACTGCGGATACTTTCTGTTTTTTTAGTCCCCCGATCTTGTTTTGTACCGCGCTTACTCATATAAAACCATATGCCGTATCATATATTTGTATGTTATAAAACATGCCGCCGGATTCAGTTGAAAGGTATTTTTGTCACATTCCGGGAAATTGTGATATTTGTCATTATTTTGTGTTAAGAAAATAACATTCCACTATTTTTCGATCTCTTTTATTTAATTATAAACAAGTCTTTATGCCCAAACAAATTAAGTTACGTAAAGGACTGAACATCAGGATGAAAGGCAAGGCTGATAAAATCCTGATTCCAGAGGAACGACCCGGCAGGTTTGCTGTTAAACCTGTTGACTTCCCCGGGATGGTTCCCAAGATGACCGTCAAACCCGGTGCGGAGGTAAAAGCAGGGACAACATTATTCTTTGATAAGAAGAATGAAAAGGTTAAATATGCTTCTCCCGTGAGCGGGGTTGTCCTTGATGTGGTGAGAGGAGAAAGGCGCCGTATACTTGAGGTGATCATCGAGACCAAAGGTGATACATATGAGGATTTTGGCAAGGGTGACCCCGATAAGATGGATGCTGAAGAGATAAAGAAGAAACTTCTGGATTCGGGACTATGGCCTGCAGTGAGGCAAAGGCCTTATCATATTGTGGCAGATCCGGAAGAAAATCCAAGGTCAATATTTATATCCGGATTTGATAGCGCACCCCTGGCTGCCGACTATGATTACATTATTGACCACATGCCAAAAGAATTTTACCTGACGGGTATAAAAGTACTCAGAAAGCTTACTGAAGGGAATGTTTATCTCAGCCTGAGCAGCAACACAACTTCAGACTTGTTGAAAAATACCCCTGGTGTGGAAATTAACTACTTCTCAGGGCCACATCCCGCAGGAAATATCGGGGTGCAGATACATCACATAGCTCCTGTGAACAAGGGTGAAACAGTCTGGTATGTTAACCTGCAGGATATTGTGTCTATAGGACGCCTTTTTGAAGAAGGGAGGTATGCACCTGATAAGATTGTGGCACTGGCAGGGTCGGAAGTTGAAAAGCCCAGGTACTACCGAATCCGTAGCGGCGCAAGTATAAGTCCAATTGTAAAGGGAAATATTACTTCATTCAATGTGAGGTATATCAGCGGTAACGTGCTCACCGGGCAGAAAATTCAGAGCGACGGTTTTATCGGGTATTATGATTCCATAGTATCGGTTATCCCGGAAGGCGATTACTACGAGTTCTTCGGGTGGATCACCCCGGGCCTGAATAAATTCAGCCTGTCACGCACCTTCCTTACATGGATGATGCCCGGTAAGAAATACCGCCTCGATACCAACATGCATGGAGGTGAAAGGGCTTTTGTTGTTACAGGTGAATACGAAAAGGTCCTCCCAATGGATATTTACCCCATGCAATTGCTGAAATCAATACTCGTTGAAGATATTGACCGAATGGAACAGCTCGGTATTTATGAGGTGGCGGACGAAGATTTTGCACTGTGCGAATTTATCTGTCCCTCTAAAGTCGAGATACAGTCGATCATCCGCAAAGGACTTGACCTGATGGTTAAGGAGATGAGTTAAAATAATAAAAACCATTATCTTAATAATGAAAGCATTAAGAAAACAGATAGATAAGATCAAACCTCATTTTGAAAAGGGCGGCAGGTTTGAAAAACTCAGTTCCCTGTTTGATGCCATTGAAGTGTTGATCTTTGTGCCCGACCGGGTTACTACCAGGGGCTCCCATATCCGTGATGGCATCGATATGAAGAGGGTGATGATAACTGTATGGATTGCACTTATCCCGGCAATCCTCTTCGGTATATATAACATTGGCCTGCAGCATTACCAGTCAATAGGGGTGGATGCAGATTTCTGGCAAATGGTATGGTTTGGTTTCCTCAAATTCCTTCCCCTTCTGCTTGTCAGTTATATCGTTGGCCTTGGTATTGAGATAGTATTCGCACAGATAAGAGGTCATGAAGTAAATGAAGGCTATTTTGTCACCGGTTTGCTCATACCCCTGATAGTGCCGGTGGATGTGCCGCTCTGGCAACTTGCACTCTCAGTGGTCTTTGCCGTTATTATAGGGAAGGAGGTTTTTGGAGGTACAGGGATGAATATCCTTAACCCGGCACTCGTGGCACGGGCCTTTCTCTTCTTCAGTTATCCCAAATGGATGTCGGGCGACCTTGTATGGGTGGCCGGCATGGTAAAGGGAGAAGGTGTTGTCGATACTTTCTCGGGTGCTACACCACTGGCACAGGCTGCACTCTACGAGGTGGAGCAGATGCCCTCGGTAATGGAAATGTTTATAGGGACAATACCCGGATCAGTTGGTGAAACCTCTACCATCGCAATACTGATAGGAGCAGCAATACTACTGTTCACAGGTGTGGGTAGCTGGAAAATCATGCTGAGCGTTTTCGCCGGGGGAATGGGAATGGGACTCCTGTTGAATGCTTTCGCAGTTAATCCATTCATGGAAATTCCCGCACATTATCACCTGGTTATGGGGGGCTTCGCTTTCGGTGCTGTGTTCATGGCCACCGACCCTGTGAGCGGAAGCCAGACAGAAACGGGTAAATGGATATACGGACTGCTTATAGGTATACTGGCAGTGTTGATAAGGGTGCTTAACCCGGCATTCCCCGAAGGAATGATGCTGGCAATACTGTTTATGAATGTGTTTGCCCCGCTGATAGATTACTATATAGTGCAGGCAAACATCAGCAGAAGATTAAAAAGGGCAAAAAGTAATTAAAAGATATTTGCAATGAAACAATTCACTAACAGATATATATTCATCTTTGCGACAGCCATGGTTGCCATTGTCGCCCTGATACTCTCTACTGCTGCATTGCTGCTGCAGCCCATGCAGCAAAAGAATGTAGAAATAGAGAAGAAACGTAATATACTGGCATCCGTTGGGGTGGAAGCGACCGAAGATACAGCCGAGAAGCTTTATGATCAGATTATTACAGAATCTTTTGCCCTTAACTCAGAGTCCGAAAAGGTCGATGATGTTGATCCTTTTGAGGTGGATGTCCGTAAGGAACAGAGAAAACCAATTGAAGAACAGGTCTTCCCGGTGTTTGTTGCCAGCCTGGAAGATGGAAGTAAAAGCTATATAATACCACTTGAAGGTAAAGGACTGTGGGGTCCGCTCTATGGCTACCTGTCCCTTAAGGAGGACCTGAGGACCGTTAACGGTGTTACTTTTGATCATACAGGTGAAACACCGGGACTAGGAGCTGAAATTAATGAAAGCTGGTTCGAGGACCAGTTCATTGGTAAAAAGATATTTGAGGATGACGAATTCGTGAGCATTGAAGTCCAGAAAGGCGGAGCGGATGAAGACGATCCCCATGCCGTTGATGCAATATCGGGAGGAACAATAACCAGTAAGGGACTGGAGGCAATGCTTTACGATTGCATCATTAACTATGTTGAATTCCTGAAAAAAAATACCGAATAAGTTATGAGCAAAGCAAAAGAAAGAGAACCCTTATTCTCAGCTAAGAACCTGAAGCTGCTGAGAGAACCGCTGGGTGAGAATAACCCGATAACAGTACAGGTGCTCGGTATATGCTCCGCACTGGCCATAACGGTAAAACTGAAACCATCAGTGGTTATGGCAATATCTGTTGTGGTGGTGATGATGGTGTCAAATCTGATAGTCTCACTGTTCAGGAAAGTAATACCCCCGAGGATAAGAATTATCTTCATGCTTGTTGTGATCGCCATGATGGTTATCCTTGTCGACCAGGTGCTGAAAGCATTTGCCTTTGAGGTAAGTAAACAACTCTCAGTATTCGTGGGCCTGATCATTACAAACTGCATAATAATGGGAAGGCTCGAAGGCTTTGCCATGAATAATAAACCATGGGAATCGGTTCTCGACGGACTGGGTAATGCAGCCGGCTATGCATGGATACTTATTGTCGTGGGATTCTTCAGGGAGTTCCTGGGTTCAGGAACAATCTACGGCTATCCCGTAATGGAAAAGATCGGGATTTATGAGATTGGGTATGAAAATAACGGCTTTATGATACTGCCCCCGATGGCCCTGGTTACCGTGGGTATAATAATCTGGATACAGAGAAGCCGGAACAGGGATCTAATTGATAAAAGCTAAAAAAGGTAATTATGGAAAATCTGGTTAATATATTCGTCAGGTCGGTCTTTATCGATAATATGGTCTTTGCATATTTCCTTGGAATGTGCTCTTACCTGGCAGTTTCAAAAACAGTAAAGACCTCCGTGGGCCTTGGATTTGCGGTGGTATTTGTACTTACCATTACCGTCCCGGTCAACTACCTTATTCATAATTTCATGCTCAAGGAAGGAGCGCTTACATGGCTCAGCCCGGAACTGGCAGACGTGAACCTTAGCTTCCTTTCTTTCATAATGTTTATAGCTGTTATTGCCTCAATGGTTCAGCTGGTTGAAATGGTTATCGAGAAATTCAGTCCCGCACTCTATTCATCGCTGGGTATATTCCTGCCACTTATCGCCGTTAATTGCGCCATACTGGGAGGATCACTGTTTATGGTCGAAAGGGAATACGCCAATATTGGTGAAGCAACAGTCTTTGGATTCGGTTCAGGTGTGGGATTCCTGCTGGCTATAGCCGGAATTGCTGCCATAAGAGAAAAAATTCAATATTCAAATGTGCCCGCACCCCTGAGAGGACTGGGTATAACATTTATAATTACCGGGCTGATGGGTATTGCCTTTATGAGCTTTATGGGTATTAAACTGTAAAATAGTATAATTATGATATTAGCTACATCCACAATCGTTGTCATAGGGATAAGTATACTGGTCTTCCTGGTAGTTATACTGCTGCTTGTGTTAATACTGCTGTATGCAAGGAAAAAACTTGTGCCCCAGGGTGATGTCAAATTGCAGGTCAATGATCGTGAAATGATAGTCTCTCCGGGAAATAACGTTATGGCAACACTGTCGGCCAACGAAATATTCCTGCCATCAGCATGCGGCGGCCAGGGTACCTGCGGAGAGTGTAAATGTCAGATACTGGAAGGAGGCGGTTCTATACTGCCAACTGAAACCGGATTCTTCACCCGTAAGGAACAGCAAAACAACTGGAGGCTGGGCTGCCAGGTGAAAATACGCGAGGATATGGTAATAAAACTGCCTGAAGAGGTGCTCGGTATAAAGAAATGGGAATGCGAGGTTGTATCTAATAAAAACGTGGCCACCTTTATCAAGGAATTTGTTGTCAAACTGCCGGAAGGGGAAAAAATTGACTTCAGACCGGGTGAATACGTGCAGATTGATGTGCCCAAATTTAAGATCTCATTCAAAGAGATGGAGATTGAAGAAGAATTCAGGGACGAGTGGGATAAGTTTAATATGTGGGACCTTGAAACAAAGAATTCAGAGGAGACAATGCGTGCCTATTCAATGGCCAACTATCCTGCCGAGGGAAATATAATAATGCTTAATATACGTATCGCAACACCACCGTGGGACCGGAAGAAGAATAAATTCATGAATGTGCCTCCGGGTATATGCTCTTCCTATATATTTACCCGTAAACCGGGCGATAAGATAATGATGTCAGGTCCCTATGGCGAATTCCATATTAAGGATACCGATAATGAAATGATATATATCGGCGGTGGCGCAGGCATGGCACCCCTCAGGTCTCATATATTCCACCTCTTTCATACCCTTAAAACAAAACGTAAAGTGTCTTACTGGTACGGAGCCCGATCGCGCCGGGAAATTTTTTATGAAGATGAGTTCAGGAAGATAGAAGAAGAATACCCTAATTTTACTTTTAACCTGGCCCTCTCAGAACCACTGCCGGAAGATAAGTGGGAAGGATATACCGGATTCATCCACCAGGTACTGTATGATGAGTACCTGAGTAAGATGGATGAACCCGAAGAAATAGAGTATTACCTCTGCGGTCCGCCACTGATGAATGATGCCGTAAATAAATTATTATATGAACTTGGTATACCCGATGAAAATATAGCCTTCGATGACTTCGGCGGCTGATAAGCAATATACCTGAAACTAAACAAGAAACGGCACGGACCTGATGGTACCTGCCGTTTTTTCTTTGTAAAACCGATCCGTCCCTCCCAACGCAACCCGGCCTTTCAAAGCAACCCGGCCTCCCAACGCAACCTGGGCTTTTCAACGCAAAAAAGAGGACCGTTTTGGGAACAGCCCTCTTTTTTCTTATCCTTTGAAGATAGGGGGAAAGGGGAATATGAAAACATATCTTCACTGACAAATCTATTACTTTATTCCTATAAAAAAATATCTTTTTGGTGAACCATATAAAATAATCCACGAAAGTCCGTTTTCTTTACAGGAAAGTTAATTTCCTATTCTTTGAGATATTAGTTAATTTCGAATTGAATAAATCTGAACGAAATGAAGGGTAATAGAATTTTATTGTTTTTTGTTATTGTTGCTTTTATATCATCCTGTAAAACAGCTGATAACATTCAATCAAACATCAGGGGTTTTACACAGGGTACAGGCTATTCGGTGATTTGGTACCACGATAAGAAGATCCAGGACCAGGAAGTGCAGGAGGATATTGAAGGAATTCTCTCTGCAATCGATAGTTCATTATCAACTTATAACCCGGCTTCAATTATCTCACGTGTTAACAGGAATGAGGATGTTGTGCTTGATTCATTCTTTGTTAATGTTTTCAACAGGTCTTATGAGATATGGGCACTTACCGGGGGGGCATTCGATATAACTGCTGCTCCGCTTATTAACGCCTGGGGTTTCGGGCCGGATGCTACAAAAAGGTTCAACGAAAGCATCAAAAACCGGCTCATGGAACTGGTGGGAATGGATAAAATAAAAATTGTTGAAGGCCGTGTTGTGAAGAGTGATCCCTCTATGTGCCTTGATGTAAATGCCATAGCCCAGGGATATACTGTGGATGTCCTGTGTGCTTACCTTTCGTCCAGGGGTATTGAAAAATACCTCGTGGAGGTGGGAGGTGAAGTGCGCACCAGGGGAACAAAACCGGGTGATCTGCCATGGATAATAGGACTGGACAAACCAAGCGACGGGAACTATACACCCGGACTGCACAGACAGGCTGATATTAAACTGGTCGATAAAGCACTGGCAACATCAGGAAATTACAGGAAATTCTTTATTGAGGATGGAGTAAAATATTCACATACCATCGATCCTAAAACAGGTTACCCGGTGCGACATAAACTGTTAAGCGCTACTGTTATTACCAACGATTGTATGACCGCTGATGCACTGGCAACAGCATGTATGGTAATGGGACTGGAAAAAGCCAGGGAAATGATCCTCGGAATGGAAGAGGTTGATGCTTACCTCGTATATTCAGACGATGAAGGTAATTTTAAAACATGGTTTACTGAAGGAATGATAGAATTCCTGTCGGACTGACCATATTACAGGCCACGACAGGATGAACAACCGGGAAAATCATCTGTGGGATGACAACCAATATCTACACTCTGAGCACACTTAATGCCTCTTTTGGCCAGCTCCTTGTTACGGCCAACATGGGTTTCGGGGAAACGCCCGTTTTTACTGAAAAGTACCTTTATGCCCAGCCCAAGAAGGGCTATCATAACCATTAAAAGACTTAATAATAATAGTTTAATAAACATAATATCGTGTTTTCCTTAATTCTAAATTATTGAATACAAATGTAATAAAACTATTTGATTCTCTATTATAAAACAAGAACTGATTATTTTTGTTTAATAGGTGAAATATGATTAAAATTTGAATACAAATAATATATTTAAAAGCTAAACGGCCAAAACTGAACAAATACCAAGTAATGAAAAAACAGGAAAATAAGAAAGCCGGTCATGACAAAAAAGAAATACTCTCAGATTACAGGCTGGCTAACCTTAGCAGGAATTTAAGTATTATAGGGCGACGCGAAGTATTGTCTGGAAAAGCAAAATTCGGAATTTTCGGCGACGGAAAAGAAATTGCACAGATAGCAATGGCCAGGCAGTTTAAGGCTGGCGATTGGCGGTCAGGTTATTACCGTGACCAGACATGGATGATGGCCATGGGTCTCTTCGATGCCGAAGGATTTTTTCACCAGCTCTACGGTAATACCGATAAGGAGTTGAACCCGGGAAACGGTGGCAGGGTCTTCAATAATCATTTTTCAACACCCAATATTAATCCTGATGGAAGCTGGAAAGAGTTGTCAAAACTTAAAAACTCATCGGCCGATCTCTCTCCCACGGCCGGTCAGATGCCCAGGCTGCTTGGCCTGGCCTATGCATCAAAGCTTTTCCGCCATAATAAGGAACTCCATAAATTCAAAAACTTTTCAGCAAAGGGTAATGAGGTGGCCTTTGGAACCATAGGGGATGCCAGCACCTCAGAGGGCTATTTCTGGGAAGCAGTCAATGCGGCAGGTGTGCTGCAGGTTCCTATGGCACTGTCAATCTGGGATAATGGTTACGGGATATCAGTACCTAAGAAATACCAGACCACAAAGAGCAGCATATCAGAGATACTTAAGGGATTTGAGAGCAGTAAGAAAGGAGAGGGGATAAGGCTTTTCACAGTGAAAGGATGGGACTACCCGGCATTGCTCGAAATTTATGAAAAAGGAATAGAAATGTGCCGCCGCGATCATGTGCCGGTAGTATTCCATGTAGATGAGATGGCGCAACCCCTCGGGCATTCAACTTCAGGATCGCATGAAAGGTATAAGGATGAAGAAAGACTGCAGTGGGAAAAGGATTTTGATCCTATCAAAAAGATGAGGGAATGGATAATAGCTGAAGGTATTGCAGGGAAAGAAGAGCTTGATAATATTGAAAAAGAAGCCGAGACGGAAGCAAAGGATGCCCGGAAAAAGGCATGGAATGCATTCCAGGAACCTATAAGGATTGAACGTGATGCACTGGTTAAGCTGGTTAAGGAAAAAAATTGCAGGTGCGAGAGCCAGGGGAAAGAGGAGTCAATTGATAAAATTGTGGATGACCTGCAAAAGATCATCCACCCCATAAGGAAAGATAATTTCGTGGCAGCACGACGCATAATTCGTAATGTTTGCGCCGACTGTAAGAAGAAGAACAGCCTTAAGAATGACCTGCAGGCATGGCTTAAAAGAAACAGGGAAGACGGGTACCAGCGATATAATACCTACCTCTATAACCAGACCGAAAGGTCAGCACTCAGGGTGGAGCCCTTGGCACCGGTTTATTCAGACGATTCCCCCATTGTTCCGGGGCGTGAAATACTCAGGGATAACTATGAAGTACAGTTTTCAAAAAACCCGCGCCTGCTTAGCTTCGGTGAGGATGCCGGCAAAATAGGCGGTGTTAACCAGAGCTATGAAGGTCTGCAGGAGAAATTCGGGGAGCTGAGGATTACCGATACAGGCATCCGGGAAGCAACGATACTTGGACAGGGTATCGGTCTTGCCCTGCGCGGTCTGAGGCCAATAGCCGAGATACAGTATCTTGATTACCTCCTGTATGCCTTACAGGGATTGAGCGATGACGTGGCCACCACACATTACCGTACAGCAGGTAATATGGCAGCACCCCTGATTGTGAGCACCCGCGGCCACAGGCTTGAAGGTATATGGCATAGCGGTTCACCGCTTGCCATGCTGATACATTCAGTGAGAGGGATATATGTATGCGTTCCCCGCGACATGACCAGGGCCGCAGGTTTCTATAATACCCTGCTCGAAGGGGATGATCCGGGGATAGTTATAGAACCACTGAACGGTTACAGGCTAAGAGAAAAGAAGCCTGATAATATAGGTGAGTACCGTATACCCCTCGGTGTGCCGGAGATAATGACAGAGGGTAAGGATATTACCGTGGTGTCATACGGGTCAACACTTAAGATTGCCATGGAGGCAGTAGAACAACTTAAGAAACATGATATAGCGGTTGAACTGATTGATGTACAGACCCTGCTGCCTTTCGATATAAACAGGGTGATACTGGAATCACTGAAGAAGACGGGTAAAATACTCTTTGTTGATGAGGATGTTCCGGGTGGAACAACAGCCTATATGATGCAGGAAGTGGTAGAGAAACAGAAGGGATGGTTTTACCTCGACAGCCAGCCCAGGACCCTTGCGGCCAAAGAACACAGGCCTGCATATTCAAGCGATGGCGATTACCTGTCAAAACCTTCAGCCGAAGATATTTTTGATGAGGTCTATGCTATGATGAGGGAAGCAAAGCCGGATACATACCCTGATTTCCTGGCCTGAACTGATTAAATATCCGTTCTGTCTTCCTCTGAATGAGTGGCAGCTTTTTTGGCTTCCTTATCGTCACTTATACGCCTTATCTTGATGTTAAAGGCAGCCATGAAGATACTCATGAAGGGACTTATTATATTGAAGAAGCAGTAGGGAGCGTAAGTGAAGGTTGATACGCCCAGGACCCCTGCCTGCGTGGCTCCGCAGGTATTCCATGGGATAAGTACCGATGTTACAGTTCCCGAATCTTCAAGGGTACGGCTTAATACCTCGGGCTTCAGATCCATGTCTTCATATATCTTTGCAAACATACGGCCCGGAACAACAATGGCCAGGTACTGGTCTGATGCAGTGACGTTAAAGAAGAGGCAGGTGGCAGCAGTGGCACCTACCAGGCTGCCTGCATTATGAACAACCTTCATAATATATTTGGTGATCTTTATAAGCATGCCCGCCGATTCCATGACACCCCCGAATATCATTGCCGTGATGATGAGCCAAATGGTATTTAGCATGCCGGCCATGCCACCGGTCGATAATAATTCATTCACGGCATCATTATCTGTGCTTACCGAAACGCTGCCAAACATAGTGCGCATAACACTTATATAGGACTGCTTTACGTAAGAGCCTTCATTACCGGCAATTTCACGTATAACATCCGGTTGCAGCACTATGGCAAAAACAGCACCTGCCAGTGTGCCTGCCAGCAATGCAGGTAAGGGAGGTACTTTCTTTATAATAATGAAAATGAGAAAGGCCGGGACTACAAGCAGAACAGGACTAACATTGAACTTGTTCTTTATTGATATCATCACCTCCTCAACGTCGGTGCCAACAGACTCAACATTGTTTGTAAAACCTATGATAAGAAAAATGATCAGGGTGATCGTTATGCTCGGACCCGTGGTCAGTATCATATACCTTATATGTGTGAAAAGGTCAGTGCCTGCCATGGCTGGTGCAAGGTTTGTAGTATCCGATAATGGAGACATCTTGTCCCCAAAATAAGCCCCCGATAATATTGCCCCGGCAACAAGACCGGTATTAAACCCGAGGGTTATGCCTATGCCAAGCAGGGCTATACCTATGGTAGCTACCGTCGACCATGAACTGCCGGTGGCAAGAGATACCACAGCACATATTATTACGCTGGCAACAAGGAAAATGGTGGGGTTGAGGGTCTTCAGACCGTAATAGATAAGCATCGGCACCACACCGCTGATCATCCATGTGCCGGCAAGTGAGCCAATAAGAAAGAGAATAAGTATGGAAGGCATGGCCGATCCTATGCTCTTGACTATTGTTGACCTGATGGATTTCCATTTGTGCCCCAGCCTTACTGCAATGAGTCCAGCTACCGTAGCCGACAATACAAGGGCTATCTGGTTGGCCCCCGATAGTGTGTCATCACCGAAATACCTGACATTGAAGGTGAGAAGGATAATTAATATTATTATAGGTATCAACGCCTCTAAAAGCTTCGGCTCCCTGGTTTCTTTTGTCATCTGCGCCTGGTAGTTTATAGAAGCCGCAAGATAAAATTTTTTTCCATTTTATCCAGCATTCCTGCAGGCCAATAAGCCAATAATACATCTTAACTGATTAAAATCGTGAACATGGTCTGCTACCCTTCCGACAGGCTGAACCCCGATGATCAAAGATTATCACTTTTCCACGGCAGGCCATTCATAATGAAATTTATCTTGCCTTTCCTTTTATTTTTAATTATCTTGTTGTATAATTGGTGAGCATGAAACAGGAAATTGACTTTTTTAATATAAGACCGGAGGATAAAATACCTCAGAAAGGCAGGATGCTTATATCAGAGCCCTTCCTGCCCGACACTTTTTTTAATCGTACACTGGTATACCTTACTGAGCATAACGAGAAAGGATCCGTGGGCTTTATTATTAACAAGTTAATAAACCTCAGGGTGAACGATGCACTTGAAGGATTTCCTGTATGGGATGAGAAAATGGCCATGGGCGGTCCCGTGGCACCGGACACCCTGCATTACCTCCATACACTGGGCGATATTGTTCCCGACAGCGTCTGGGTTTCTGATAATATCTTCTGGGGAGGAAATATCGAGGTTATTAAAGAGCTGATCAACTCCTCCAGGGCAGGCAGTGATGATATACGTTTTTTCCTGGGTTACTCCGGCTGGGGCCTTGGCCAGCTGGAAAAGGAATTAAAGGAAAATTCATGGGTTATCGCCGATGTAGCCCCCGAAGTGGTTATGAAATACCGTAAGGAAAATAGCTGGAAAACAGTGCTCCGTTCACTGAATAAGAAATACAGCTTATGGGCCGAATTCCCTGACAGCCCCGAGATGAATTAAGCGAGCGCAGTCCCCGAAGCTGTGCTTCCAGGAAAGTTAATTAATGCATTATCTTGAAGACCAGCTCTTTGAGCAGATCCCCCGGTGAACTGGATATATCACCGATACCCTTTGACTTCATATCGAACTGGCGAAGCAGGTGAATGATCCTTATCGTCTTGCGCGGGTCATAATTCCTCGATGCCATTTCATATTCACTTACAAAGAAAGGATTGATCCTCAGTATGGAGGCTACCCTGTTCCTTGATTTGTCTTTCAGGTAATGGTAGATAAGGAGCTTCCTGAAGAAGGAAAAAATGGTGGCCAGGCTTACGGCAATAGGGTTATCCCTGGGATTATGGCCAAAATGATTTACTATAAGGTTGGCCCTGGGTATGTCTCTGCGGCCTATGGCATTCTGTAATTCAAAATTGTTGAAATCCTTACTTATACCTATCGTCCTTTCTATGTCGGAAGCAGTAATATGATGTTCCCCTTCAGGCATGGCTATAAGCAGCTTGTTCAGCTCATTTACTATGCGCGAGAGGTCTGAACCAAGGTATTCCGTAAGTATGTGGCTGACATTCCTGTCGGCTTTAATGTTATGCTCCCGCAGGTATGAATCGATCCACTCAGGTACCTGGTAATCCCTTAATTTCCCGGAATAAAAAAGTTCCACATTCTTGTTCCTGTCAAGTTCCTTGTAAAGCGATGTGCGTTTGTCCAGCTTTACATACTTGTAGCTTATCACCAGCACGGTACTGTCAAGTGGATGCTCAAGGTACTTTGCCAGGAGCTCAAGGTCCTTAAGGTAATGAGCTTCCTTCACGATAACCACCTGCTGGTTCGACATCATGGGAAAACGGCGTGCAGTATTGATTATCGCCGGCATGTCAGTCTCTTCACCATAAAGAACAAGCTGGTTGAATGACTTTTCTTCCTCTGAAAGAATATTATCCTCTATATAATCGATAATAAGATCTATGTAATAAGGCTCGTCTCCGTGCAAAAAGTATACATTCTTGTATATTTTCTTGCTCAGGTCAGATATTATCCTGTTGTAGTTTTCTTTCATGCCTAAAACCTGAGGTGCTTAACCGATATTGCGTTTTCCCTTATTTCTGTGAGTGTCTCAATTCCTATGCGCAGGTGGGTGGAAGTGTAACTATCCGATGCCATCCTGTCACTTTCCTCCGTCTTTATGCCTGCCGATATCATTGGCTGATCTGTTACAAGCAGTAGTGCCCCGGTGGGTATCTCGTTAGTGAAACCAACGGTGAAAATGGTGGCTGTTTCCATATCTATGGCCATGGCCCTTGTTTTTTGTAAATACCTCTTGAAGCGGTCGTCATATTCCCATACCCTGCGGTTTGTAGTGTATACGGTGCCGGTCCAGTATTCCAGCGACTGCCTGTTGATAACCGATGCCAGGGCTATCTGCAGCTTGAATGATGGCAGGGCAGGGACTTCAAGGGGCAGGTAATCATTGGAGGTTCCGTCACTGCGTATGGCCGCTATGGGTACAATAAGATCACCTACCTTGTTCTTCTTCTTCAGCCCGCCGCATTTACCAAGGAAGAGAAGAGCCTTTGGCTTTACCGCCGACAGGAGATCGGTGATCGTGGCTGCGTTGGGACTGCCCATACCGAAATTTATTATGGTAACTCCCCCGGCAGTGGCATTGGGCATATTCCTTCCCAGTCCGGTAACCTCAACATTATGCATGTCAGCAAATAACTGGACGTAGTTCTGAAAATTTGTGAGAAGAATGTACTTGCCAAAATCTTCAATCTTCATGCCGGTATACCGCGGTAACCAGTTGTCAACTATTTCTGCTTTTGTCTTCATTCCTTGAAAATAAAAAAAAATTCATGTTCCTGTGATAGCCTGTGCGGATTATTATTTATCTCAATATCTTTGTTCTTTAAAAAAGTGTAATAAGAATTCAAAAATACAAAAACTCGGGTGAAAGAACTTAATCTGCCTGCATATTCATTCAGTATTAAACGGGGCGACAATGCCAGGTCATTGATTTACGATGAAATACGCAGGAAATATGTTCATCTTACACCTGA
>JBNJHQ010000026.1:0-18952 GCA_051748705.1 Bacteroidota bacterium
ATTTCTTTCACTCCATGGTGTGTTTCACCCCACCATTGATTATAAATGTTGTTATCGTGGTTTCCGGCAGATGATACTGCAACATCGTAGAAATCCGGGTAAGTAAGCAAAGCCGCGGTACTCATGAATCCACCCCCTGAATGCCCATAAATACCTACTTTCTCTATATCTATAAAATCGTACCTGTCGGCCAGTTGTTCAATTCCATATTTATCATCAGCAAGTGCATAATCTCTTAAATTATTATAGCCGTATGTATGGTAGTAATTATTCCTCTGCGGACTACCACCCCTGTGTCCGAAATTAACAACTATAAAACCAAGCTGGGCGAGTGCAGTATTATACCGGTGGCTCACCGAGAAGGAATATGGGACTGACTCGGTTTGCGGACCCGGGTAAACGTAGGAAATAACCGGGTATTTACGTGTTGAATCAAAATCGAAGGGTTTGAACATCACCCCGTATAAGTCAGTCACTCCATCTTTGGCTTTGACTACAAAACTCTCGGGCATCTGCCAGCCTGTTTCATAGACCATTGAAAGGTCAGGTTCTTCCAGGTCAAGCAGCCGGGTCCCGTTAGCATCCCTTAGAACAGACTGAGGGGGCACGTCAACGCGTGAATAGTTATCAACCCAGTAATCATTTGTTTTGGACATGCTGAATGAGTGGTTGGCATCTTCAGGGCTTATTAGTTTCATGCCGCCTTTATCAAGAGGAACCCTGTAGAGCATTGTATAATAAGGATGCACCCCTTCTTCACGGCCAAAGGCCTGAACAAACAATTCCCTTCCGCTTGTATCTATTCGCATGATATTACCTGTTACAAAATAGCCATCGGTAATCTGCCTTTTCAGATTGCCATTACCGTCATACAGGTAAAGATGGCCCCAGCCTGTCCTTTCCGACCACCAGATAATATCATCGCCCTCGTTAAGCACTGAGAGAGTACCGTAACCATAGCCATCGTAGATATAAGGATACTGTTTTTCACTGAATAAAACTTTCAGATCCCCGGTATTGGCATCTACCATAGATATCTCCAGCTCGGTGAGGTCTCTTTTCTTACGTTGAATAATCATTTTATCGGCCGACTCCTGTGAAGTCCACCTCACACTCAGTCTCTGGTCTTTCCATTTTGCAACATCCACATCGGTTCGTTCCCTGCTCTCAACATCAAAAATTATCAATTCATACTGGGGAACATTCTCCTCGCCGGGCATTGAATATTTATATGTTTCCAGTTCAGGCCTGGGATCGGCAAGGGCATTTATTACAAAAAGATCACTGACTTTACGGCTGTCTGATTTTACCACATACAATTTTTCCTCGTTCTCAAACCACCTGGCAATACTCCGAACCTTCTTGTCTTTGGCTGTATCTGACCTGCTGCTTGCATACCCGTAGTGAAGTTCCCCGTCAGTAGTAAGCTGTACTTCAACACTGTCAGGGTCGTTTGCCTTCATTATAAACAGGTTATGGTTCTTCGCATATGCTATCCATGTACTGTCGGGACTGTATGAAGCCCACCTGTCATTCCTGTCTTCTTCAGGAACAGTATCCTTAATAAGCAGGTTTCTGTCTGTCATATTATAGAGGAAGCGGATAGAATCTATTTTAAAAGTAAATTTAGTTGTACTCTCTTCTTCAAATTCAATATCCCTGATGGGCAGGTCAAGCTGGTTGTATGGCCTGTGTATCAGTTTATGGAGCTGGGCAGCCATATACCTGCTGTCGAACAACAGTTTTTTTGATTTTACATCAGCATCTACATAATAATAGTTTTTGCCATCAGATTTTTTGTAAGAGTACCAGAACTTATTTGTTTCGTGTATCCAGTTTGCCCTCACGTTCAGGTCACCGGCTTTCTGGTTGAGGTTTGAGGATCTGAATTTTTCAGCTGCTTTGAAATTAGCTTTCTGTGAATAGCTTAAAGCTGAGAAGAGCAAAACAACAAAAATGATTAATGTTTTTTTCATCTGTTTAAAATTTTTAGTTTGCTGAAAATGAAGAAACAAAAAATTTCTTCACATTCAGGAACTCCCGATGAATTTTAAGCATTTTCGTATGTTTATTTTAAAATGCTAAAATTCATGGTCGTTTCATAGCAAGATTTGTTTATGTACTGGAACAAATGTAGCAATCCTGATGATAAACAGATAATAAAGTGTTATAGAACAGAAAGGTGAATAATTTTTTATTCAAGGTACAGATCACTCAGTTCTTCATACAGAAGCATCCCTTCAATAATCTTACCTTCCCGGTCAAAAAGCCCACCCCTGTAGCCCACAGGCTCCCACAGGCATGTTCCATTTCCAAGGTCATCAGGGAGCTTAAACACTATACGGTGTATTTCTTCCCTGAAAATTGAGTACTCAACCACGTTAACAGGTTTTTTATAGCGTTGAACAAGATCTGTTAGATTATATTCCAGGTCCTCCAGCGTACCATGCCATCTAGGGTAATAAGAAACTCCCATGATATCGAAGTCGACTCCCCTGGCAATCATATTGTCAAACCAGAAAACAGCTTCCTCATTCTGACCCCCCAGTGCAAGATGCATCATTACGGGTATATTCTGATCAACAGCCCTTACTCCTCTCACTCCTGCCTTCAGTAATTCTGCCAGTTGATCAGGCCTGCCAATATGACCATCAGGCCAGAGCAAGCCATGATTTATCTCATTCCCCACAAGCACCATATGAGCCGGTGTTCCCTGTTGCTCAAGGCTTAGCAGCACTTGCCCGGTGTAGGCCTCCAAAGTGTCTTTTAATTCTTCGAAACCGAGCGATTCCCATGCAGCCGGCTTATTCTGCCGATGTGCATCGGCCCAGTAATCGCTGTAATGAAAATTAATTATAAGTTTCATTCCTGCATCCTTTATTCTTTGTGCCATCCGGAGTGTATGATCAAGCCCGCAGAATCCCCGGTCCGGGGAATAACCTTTTTCATTTTCGGGATTCACAAAAATTCTGAGCTTAATATAGTTGAAGCCATGGTCAGCGAGTATATGGACAGCATCTTTCTCTTCACCGTTCTCAAAATATTTTCTTCCCCTGTCTTCGAACTGCGGCAGGAATGAAATATCCGCACCAATCATCCTTTCTATCTCTTTATTTCCGGGTTTTATCTGTTCCGGCCCGGGTGTAAGTAATTCCACATCCCGGTGGATGGTATGTATTTCATGTAAGCCCGGCCATAATGTTCCTGATCTCACCACAAGCCTGATCTTATCAGGCTTTTCTCCAGCCTTCAGTTCAAGCCAGGCAAGTCCATTCTCCAGCTGATATTGAAAATATTCTGCACCGCTGGTATCAACAGCAATAACAAGTTTTTTTTCCTTTCCTGCGGCACTGATATGGGCATCCCCTTCGAGGTAGATCCTGATTTTATCCGAGGCTGTGCGTATTTCCCTTCCCACGCTATCGCTTACAGCAATCCTGAGAAGGGTATTATCGCTGCCGTCGGCCACCAGTGTTGTCCTGTAAACTGTAAGCATTACAGCCACTGCCCTTCCTGAGTCGACCCGGCTGACTGCTCCAAAATCTGAAAGTGTTGAATGCCGTTGCTGGGCCTGTTTACAACATACAAGCAGAACAATTAATAATATACTTTGAGGTAGCTGCCTTGCCATTTATTACCCTCTTTAAATTACAATTTAACCCGGCCCGTGGCTTCTGTCACCAGCACTGCCAGGTTTTATAAAGGTAGCCGGGCCGCATCATCATCTTTTGTACTGATTGCGACCTTCCACCAGTGCTTTAAGGTTCAGTTCGATTATCTGATCGCCTTTTCTGCCAAACAGTTTGCGGACAGCATTTTCAAGGCTTTTAAAAGGTATATCTATAAAATGTGATGCGGCGCCTAGCATCACAATATTTGCTGCTTTTATCGAACCAATATCCCTGGCCAGGGTATCTGCATCGACTATCAGGTTATTTTTAATCTTTCTGATCTCATTCAGCAGATCCTCTTTGTCCGGGTAATCGGGTATATTAACAAAAGGGTTACTGTTGCTAACCAGCCAGCCGTCTTCAGCCAGCCATGGCAGGTAGCGCAGTGCCTCCATCGGCTCAACCGAAAGTATGATATCGGCTTCGCCATAAGGAATCAGATCTGAAGCCACCGGTTCGTCAGAAAGACGAAAATGTGACTGGACATCCCCTCCCCTCTGGCTCATTCCATGTACCTCAGCCTGTTTTAAGTAGAGCTTATTCTCAACAGCAGCATAGCCTATCACTGCAGCAATGGAGAGAATTCCCTGGCCCCCTACCCCTGATAGTATAATGTCATTCTTCATTCCTATGAATTTATTTATTTTTTTTCATGTTCCATTTTCTTCCTTTTGGATGCTGTCTGGATACATTCGCGTTGGGCAATTATCACCGAGACCCCCCTGTAAGCGAGCTCCTCCTTCATCAAAGCTGTATTTTCCACGTGATTTTTTCTGAGGGGGTTAATAACTCTTATATGGTCTTTTTCAACACCAAGGCCCTGGCAGATCGATTCAAGCCTGTTTGTTGCATGTGATTTCTGCCCGCCGGTCATTCCTGTTGTCGAATTGTCGGATATTATGATGGTTACCGGTGCTTCTTTTATCACTGCATCAAGCAGTCCGGTCATCCCCGAATGGGTAAAGGTGGAATCGCCGATCACTGCCACTGATGGGAACATACCGCCATCCGCAGCTCCAACGGCCATTGTTACTGAAGCCCCCATATCAACGCATGAATTGATGGCATTGAAAGGAGGTAATGCACCGAGAGTGTAGCATCCAATGTCTGAAAAGACCCTTCCCGGCCCATATTCTTCCATTGCTTCATTAAGGGCATTATACATATCTGCATGTCCACAGCCCTTGCACAATGAGGGAGGCCGTTTGCTTACAATATCCGGAACATCTTTTCCATAGGAACTTTCCATTCCCAGGGCATCGGCTACGAGATTGGGATTCAATTCGCCGTCCCTTGGCAGCGAGCCATCCAGCCTGCCACTGATATTCACATCAGATCGTGGAAATCCTCTCATCATTTCTTCGACCATCGGATAACCTTCTTCAAGGACGAGTATCCTGTCACACGCCGACTTTAATTTTGCCAGTATATCTTCACTCACCGGATAGGTACCTATCTTCACCACCGGGTACTTACACTTTCTGCCTTTACAGTTTTCTGCCAGGTAATTGAATGCCAGTCCGCATGCAACGATGCCAAGGGATTTATCATCACCGTCAATATACCAGTTTCCTTTTTGAAAACTGGCGTCCGCCGCCAGGGAGTCATAATTTGCAATCAGGACCTTATACTTTCTCCGGGCTATGGCCGGCAGCAGGACAAACTGACGCAGGTCTGAGGGAAAACTAAATTCTTTTTGCGGTAATTTCTCTTTTTGCATGACCGCACTTCTGGAATGGGCCAGGCGGGTTGTAATTCTGAAAAGTACCGGCACCCTGTATTTTTCTGAAATTTCAAAAGCTTCGAAGACCATGTCATAAGCCTCCTGCTGGTTTGAAGGTTCAAAAATGGGTACCATGGCGAATTTGCCATAGAAGCGCGAATCCTGTTCATTCTGTGATGAATGCATTGAGGGGTCATCGGCAGCTACAACTATAAGCCCTCCATTTACACCTGTCATAGCTGAATTGATAAAGCCATCGGCTGCAACATTGAGCCCTACATGTTTCATAGCCACCATGGCACGCTTACCCGTGTATGACATTCCCAGTGCAGCTTCCATGGCTGTTTTTTCGTTGGCCGACCATTCGCGCCGTATATCCAGGGCAGGTGCATCGGGAGATGACTGAATATATTCCATAATTTCAGTTGATGGAGTGCCGGGATAAGCATACATACCGCTTAATCCGGCATCGATAGCAGCCTGGGCCACAGCTTCGTCGCCCAGTAACATTAATGTGGACATATGATATTCTTTTTAATATTTTTCAATTTTTACGCCTGTTCATCCATTAATCATCCTCTCTGAGCGAATTACCGGGCTCACCGGGAATCAGATGCCTGATATGTTCGTTTACAAAATCAAAACAAAAATCTTCAAGAGAATCCCTGATAGCTGCCAGCTTTTGTAAAATCGTATCTTCATCGCCCTCCAGGGTACGGCAATCCTGCGAGGTTTTCTCAATTACGGTAGGGTTACCCGGGAGATCACTGATAATATTCCTGCCCTTCCCTTCAGCCATGTTTATTATATAATCAAATTCTTTCTCAGGGAGGTCCTTTACGGAGGTGGACCTGCTGCCTGTAATGTCAATCATAGCATCCATCATTACTGTTACTGCAAGCGGATTAACTTCCGAAGGGCTATAGCCGGCACTGTATATCATTGCTTCATTACCGGAGTAATACCTAAGCCACCCTTCCATCATCAGGCTGCGACAATCATTACCGGTACCTATTACAAGTATCTTTTTCATCACTCATATTAATTTTTTTAAAGATATTAATTATTGTTGAAATGATAAATTAGCAATGTTTCTATTTGCCCTGCTGTAAAACAGTTTGCAAGGGATGCTAAATATTTTTAATTAAATTCGTCCCCTGTTTACTTGGAAAGGAAAACAGCATAAGATATTATGAATAACAAGAATAATGCATCTCTTATACGTACATCAAGGAAAATACACAGGTTTATAGCTGCAGCTTTGTTTCTTTTGTTTATTATTATCCCCGTTACAGGTCTTTTGCTTGGCTGGAAAAAAAATACGGGGGATATCCTTCTTCCTGTATCCCATGTAGGGACTACAAGCAATACTGAAGAATGGTTATCATATGATACTCTTAAGAATGTAGCCCTTAATGCTCTCAGGGATCATGCCGGTAAAAACATCTCAACAGAACTGGACCGTATTGATGCCAGGCCATCGATTGGAATGGTGAAGTATGTTTTTAAGGATCATTACTGGGAAGTGCAGCTCGATGCAGCAACAGCCGGGATACTCAGTGTCTCGAAAAGAAGATCAGATATAATTGAGAATATTCATGACGGATCGATAATGGATATGGCTTTCAGAACGGAAAGCGGAATATTTAAAATTGTTTACACCTCCCTCGTAGGATCCACCCTCCTGATACTGGCATTAACAGGTTTCTGGTTATGGTACGGCCCCAGGATAATCAGGAAAAATAAAAAGAAAGGCAGGGTATAAAATACTCCATCACTTACATTGGAGGGCAGTAGTTAAAAATTTCATAAAATAGCATTGTTGTTTCCTTAATCAAATCAATTTGCATTTCTTTATAGAATATTTATATTGATACCTGTGAAGCGATTAATATCAATAATAATACTTACGCTGCTTACCCTGCCTGTCATATCACAGGAAATATCTCCTTTACGCTATGTGCAGGTACACGGTCTTGTTTTTGACAATGAAAACATGCCGGTAAAATATGTGAATATCATCTCCAAAGGTCTGAGGACAGGAACTGACACTGACGAAAGGGGGATATTCTCCATTGTTTCCTACCCCGGTGATACATTGATTTTTTCCTCAATAGGTTACCAGCCTGCCTTTATAAGGATCCCACCCGGCATTGACGGGCCTGTTTATACAGTTGATCTTACCCTGCAGATAGACACTATAAACATAGGCTCAGTACTGGTCCTCCCATGGAGAACATATGAAGAATTCAAAAGAGCAGTTGTAGACTATGTCAGTCCAATGGAAGTTGAGATTAACAATATGGAAAAGAACCTGGCCCTTATAGAAAGCCAGATAAATGAGGATATGGAAATAAGTCCTTCAGCCGGGCACAGGTATGTTATGCAACAGGAAGCAGAACGGATAATGACCAGGAATCAGACTCCTGTTAATAATCTCTTCAATCCTTTTGCATGGGCTAAATTCATTGACGGCCTTAAAAACGGGCTTCTCAAGAATAAGGATTCCAGGAAAACGAAAGAAAAGGACAATAATTAGGATCAAGACTAAGCTTTTAAAAAATGGCCGGAACAGCCAGAACCCTTCTCATTTTTTTTCTCCTGTCTGGCAGTATACATGGATATGGGCAAGCCGGTAATACGGTTATTAAAGGATATGTAAGAGATTCTGCCGGCAAAGCATTATCTCTTGTCAATATAGGGATTAAGGATAGGCCCTACGGCACATGGTCCGATGCAGATGGCTCTTATTCAATCAGCATACCTGCCGACAATGAGATATACATTCTTGTATTTTCAATTATCGGCTACCTCAGTTATGAAACGCAATTTACTGCAAGCCCTGATACAATCGAAATTAGTCCTGTACTGGAAACGGGTGTTACCAGGCTTGATGATGTTGTCATAACCGAATACAGGCAAAGAGAAGCCCCCACTTTAAGGACAATCCCCCTGAAAGACGTCAGCCTGATACCTTCAGTATCAGGAAGCATAGAAAAATTACTTGTCTCACTACCCGGGGTAAACTCTGCCAGTGAACTCTCAAACCAGTATAGCGTCAGAGGGGGAAACTTTGATGAAAACCTTGTTTACCTCAATGATATTGAAATCTATCATCCGGTTCTTATTAAAACCGGCCAGCAGGAAGGGCTGAGCATACTTAATCCCGATCTGATACAAAATGTAAGATTCTCAGCAGGAGGTTTCAATGCATCTTTTGGTGACAGGATGTCATCAGTACTTGACATCACATATAAAGATCCTGATGAAACAAAGGGATCAATAAAAGCAGGACTGCTTCACAACAGCATTCATCTTGAAGGCACAGGATTGAATGACAGGTTCAGTTTCCTGGCCGGTGCACGTTATAAAACCAACCAGTTGCTTATTCAGACACTGGATACGAAAGGCAATTACAAACCTGCTTTCTATGATATACAATCATTGCTGCGATACCGGATATCTCCCGGGACCCGGCTCAGTATGATGGGTACTTACAATTTCAATAAGTACTCCTTCATTCCCGCCTCGAGAAGAAGCACTTTCGGTAACATCAATGAGGCTTACCAGCTATATGTTCGTTACGATGGATCTGAAACCGTCAGTTACAGATCCTTAAATCTTGCCCTGTCACTTGAAACGGAAACGGAAAGTGACCTGAAGAACAGTTTTATTGCACATTATTACAGGTCAACAGAAGAGGAAAATCATGATATTAAGGGAACATATGCGCTAAACATGCTCGATAAGAACCTGGGTTCTGAAAATTTCGGCGACAGCATAATGAATATCGGAACAGGAAGCTGGCTCAACCATGCCCGTAATATCCTAAATTTCAATATTATAACAATTAATTACAAAGGCCGGTGGGAATACTCTAAAAACATACTCAGCTGGGGATTAAGATACAGGCATGAATCAGCAACAGACAAAATAAGGGAATGGGAAAGAATTGATTCTGCCGGTTACAGCATACCTTATTCTGAAGATCGCCTGCTGCTCAGCAATGTATCAATAAATGACACCAGCCTCTCCAGCAATAGATTTGAAATTTATTTTCTTGATAATTATACATTTAGTATTTCTGATCAGCAATTCATTTTTACCGGTGGAGTGAGATTCACCTACTGGTCTTTTTCCAGGGAAACACTCCTGAGTCCAAGGTTATCACTTTCATGGTCCCCATCCGGGAAGAATGCCAGGTATTACATATCGGGAGGTATATATTACCAGCCTCCTTATTACAGGGAAATGAGGTACCCTTCCGGCAAAATAAACATGGATATTGTCTCTCAAAAATCATTACACACCGTCATTGGGGCAAACTACGATTTTTTGATCGGGCTAACGCCTTTCAGGCTCACCGGGGAGTTATATTATAAAAACCTCAGTAACATTATCCCCTATAAATATGATAATGTAAGGATAATTTATTCCGCAGAGAATATTGCCAGCGGATATGTAAGGGGCGTGGACCTCAGGATTAACGGGGAGTTTGTAAAAGACGCCGAATCATGGGTATCACTATCCCTGATGGATGCGAGGCATGATATATCAAATGATGAGTATGGCGATTTCCCTGCACCATCTGACAGCAGGTTCTCAGTTAATGTTTTTTTCCAGGATTATTTCCCGTCAAATCCTACTTACAGGGCACATGTAAGCCTGCATTACAGCTCAGGGATACCAGTAAGCTCCCCTTACACAGACAGGTATGACAGCTATCACAGGATGCCCCCGTACAGGAGGGTTGATATAGGCTTAACCAAAGTATTCAAAAGCACTTATTCAAAAGGAAAAAGAAACCAGTTCTCATTTTTCGAGGAAATAATTGCAGGTTTTGAAATCTTTAACTTGCTCGATATACGTAATACTATATCCTATAACTGGCTAACTACAGTCAACAACCTGAGTGGTGAAAGCAGGCATTATGCAGTGCCCAATTACCTAACAGGAAGGAGCTTCAATTTTAAACTTCTTGTTAATTTCTGAATATTCCAGGTATATAAACCAGGGGCACCTGTATTAAAGAAACTGACTCATCAGCCAGTAAATAAAAGGCAATGTTACAATGCTCATCAATGTTGAAATAAATACATTGGCTGTAGCCAGTTGATCATCAACCCTGTACATTTTGGCGATTATTACAATATTTGCCATGCAGGGCATTGCAGCTTCCACAATCACAACAGATACAATAAGCGGGTCAATAATAACAGCTGTGTAATTATTCAATGCGGCGAAACCCAGAATAAAAATAAAAGGAAAGAGCAGGGTTTTGTTAATGGAGGTCAGGTAAACGTATTTGTTGGAAAAAACACCCCTGACTCTCATCAGTCCCAGCAGTGCCCCTATATACAGCATTGAAAGGTAGATTGTTGTATCCCCAAGACTGATAAATGGTTTCAGCAGGAAGCCGGGTATTTTAACCTTCAGAAGAAAGAGGATAAAACCTGCGAGTATGGCAACTGAATTCGGATTGATCATATTTTTCATACTCCTGCGAAAACCAGTGCCTCCCTTTCTTGCAATGACATATATTCCAACTGTCCAGAGAAGCATTATCGAAACGAAAGCATAGATACTTGCATAGAAAAGGCCCAGTTCACCGAAAAGTGCATTAACTACGGGGAAGCCGAAATAGAGTACGTTACCGAATGCATTATGTGAAATAAAAACAGATTTCTGTTCATGGCTCATACTGAAAAACAGGGAAGAAAACCAGGCAAGCAGCAACATCAAAACAATAACTACAAGTGAGATAATTATCAAGAGGTAACTGTTTCTCAATATCTCAGGGGTCATTTCCAGCTTGCTGAAGTTAGTAAAGAGAAGAAGGGGCAATGTGATGTTAAATATAATTTTTACGAGGCCATCTCTTTCCTTTTCCCGTATTACCCCGATCTTAGAGGCAATAACACCAATAAGTACAAGGACGGCAAGGAATAATATTTGTTCAATTATTACAGATTGTTGCATTAATTATCGTGTTTACTCTTTTTAGATAAGGTGGTAAAAATAATAATTTATAATTTCGTAGTCACAAAAGCTATGAAAAGGCACGAAGGAAAAATAGTGGGTATTATCGGTACAATCATAATCCATTTGATTGCAGCAATAATATTTATGTCAGCCAGGCTGTCCTCTGTGTACCGGGAGAAACAATCGGAATTTCTTGTTGAATTTCAGCCCGACCAGGAATTCAGGGAAGATGAAACGGTTGAAGTCCCTGTAACACTTGAGGAACTGTTCAGGGGAGATGACAGGTTCACTGATATAATAAGAAATATTGCCAGCAGTAAAGAGATTGAGATAAACAAAGAAGATTATATAGACAGGGTAAAAGAAGAAATGATTGCAGAAGGAAAGCTTGGTGAAGATAATTATATTGATCGCAATAAAAATCTCCTTGAAGAAATGGACGAAGGTGATACTGCCCTTGAATCGACGGAGCAGGACAGTGTTGACCTGGCAGAAGAAATGTCAGCAAACGAACTGGCTGCGAACTATGAAGGACCCACCCGTGTTTATTATTATTTAGCGGGCAGGCACCATCTTGAGTTACCCATTCCCATATATAAATGTGAGAATGCCGGTATTGTGGTAATTAATATCAGTGTCAACCCTGCCGGGGAGATCACGGCTTTCAGCTTTAACGAAGAAGAGAGCTCAACAACCAGCCAGTGCCTTTATGAAGCTGCCCTTAATGCAATTAAAAGGACCCGCTTTAATCCTGATCCGTCAGCTCCCAGGAAGCAGGAAGGTACGATAAGCTACCAGTTCGTGGCCCAGTAAGAAAGGGCATAAAAAGGGCTCTCAGTAATGGTCTTTCAAAAGAGGCCCGGCTGGTCGGGATAAGAATATGGTTCGATGATGTCGGGAGTGTTTCTGTTTACACGCTTATTATTGATCAAAGGACTTATTGTATGAGCCTCGAGGCCATCATCAGGATAAGGTTGCAGTATTTCATTGATATCCGTCTCACCTGTTTGATGCTCGAGCCATTCACCAGCTTTCTCCTCCTGCAGTATCAAAGGCATTCTTTTTTTTGTGTTATGTATCTCAGAGAGCAGCTTATTGGCCCCGGTTGTGATTATGGTGAATGTATTCACGGTACTCCCGTCAACAGGATTCCTCCATGTATCATATAATCCGGCCAGCATCATGATTTCTGAAGCAGGTAAATGGATGTACCATGGTACTTTTTTTGTATTACGCTCCTGCCATTCAAAAAAGCCCCTTACCGGGATTATGCATCTTCTCTTTTTGAATGATTGCTTAAACGATGGCTTTGTGGCAAGTGTTTCCGCCCTGGCATTGAAGGTCATATATCTTATCTCCCCTGCCTGATCTTCCTCTCTTACCCAGCCGGGAATAAGTCCCCATTTGAGCAGCCTGATACTGAACTCATTATTGAAATGTCCGGCAACCGGCAATTCAGGCAGCGAGTGAGCATGATAATAATAGCTGGGACTATAATCACGTGGGTCAATAAATTCAGTACCGAATTTTTTTTCCAGCTCTTCCCTGACAATATTAACATTCACCGTGAAACACATGCAGGTGATTATTGATTATAATATTATATCCCGGACGTCTCATCAAGGGGCACCGGCAGCAGGTAAGAAAAAAGATCCGTTTCGGGCCATGACCGTGTATTGGCAATAGCCCGGGACATTAAGCTGTTTATATCTGCAGTGAACATCGAACTTTTCCAGGTGCTGGTATTCAGAAGTACGGCCCAAAGTGTTCCGTCAGGGGTCCGTTTGATCATTGCGGAGGTGCCTGCAAAGGAACCTGTTCTCCACCAGTAGCCATTTGCAGTTGTTGCCTTCCACCCCACGGGTGCAAAACCGTTGGTCCTGTCTGTCATAAATTCAATTGAAGCTTCAGGAAGAATGTCTTCAACAAAATCCAGTCCGTCAACGGCCATTACGAACCTGAGCAGATCAGGTGCGGTTCCAATCCATGCTCCTGCAGCACCCAGGGCCTCTATATCATTACCCCCGTAAGGACCCGGGAGCAGTTCGCCACTACCATAGATAGAACTCTTTAAAATAGCGTTGCCCGGCTCATAATATCTTACTTCGAGCGGGTCTTTTTCATCGTAAAGGTTTTTTGCCAGTTCAAAATCATAAATACCAAGTGGTTCAAATATTTTCTTCCTGCAATAATCTTCATATGGCATCCCGCTGACTTCCTCTATCACCAGTCCGAGTATGGCATATCCAAGATTCGAATATGACCTCCCCATGCCGGGGGTATAATGCAATCTTTTATCAAGAGCAAACCTGACTATATCCTCAATAGAAACGGGTAAATCCTTTTCAAGGAAATCCGCCACTACGTGAGGCATGAACATATGGTCGCCGTACCTGTGGCTCCATCCTCCCTGGTGGGCAAGCAAATGGGCCACGGTAATATCACAGGCCCTTTGGTCCCTGGGGTCCTTGAAATATTCCCCATTGAGTATGCCGGAGGGCCCAAAGACCTTATCATTGAGTTTAATCCTGTTTTCTGCCTGCAGTTTCATTATTGCTGTGGCTGTAACCAGTTTCGATATGCTTGCTATCCTGAATTTATGGTATGGCTGCACTTCAATATTCCTGCTTGAGTCAGCCAGGCCATAACCCTTTGCAAAAACCAGCTTCCCATCCCTGACAATAGCTACAGATGCACCATTGATGTTCCAGTATCGCAGAAAATAATTGACTGACCTGTCCATATAGGAAAAATACTCACTCTCATTGTGATCATTCCTTATGCGGGCATTGTCCGGGACAAAACTTGTGCCTGACAGGTTCATGCCCCCGATTGAATCAGGATTATGACTCAGGATTGTAAATAGCAGAACCAGTAATATATATTTGTAATATTTCCTCTTCATAACTCTGTATAACATCGCAAAGGTAATAAAACATAAAAAACATAAAACCCCGGATAACAAAGACAGGGTTAATAAATGGTGAACTTATTAACAAATAAATATGCTTTTTTCTAATGCAGCCTGTTATAGATCCTGTCCACCAGGTCTTTAAGATCGGAAGGAACGACTTCCCTGAGCTTATCAAAATCGGGCTTGGCCCGTGGCCTGCATCTCAGGTCAGAGGGATCATCGACAGGGGTTTTTGTTCCCATTCCCAGGTAAGGAAAGATCCTCCATGTGTAATCTTCCCTGAAAAGGGGTTGTAATTCAAGCCCGATAAGATCAAAAAGAACGGCAGGAGCATAATCCATGCTTTGATCAAGTTTCTGGACTTCTTCCTTGATCCATTCATTGGATGCCAGGTTTAACATTATGTCAACATTCTGGAAGGCCGTTTTAATCTTTTCAGATTTGAGTGAAGAGAAAGCCTCATATTCGCCCTCATATGTCGGTGCCGGGTAATCATCGATCCATTTCTCAGAAAAATAATCAAGGAACCTGAAGGATGCCATGTGTGCCATTGCATTGGCCAGCCATGTAATCTGCCTGGGGTCGGTATATATATTGCTGAGAACATGTGAGAACTGGTAGGCCACTTTTCCATAAGTCAGGTGACCGACGGTCAATCCCACCTTGTAATGATCCTCAGCAAGCGGTGTATATACCCGCATCCCGTAATACAGGTCATTCACCACCGTAATGGGTTTATATCCCAGTGGCGGCGGTGCACCCACCAGCCTGTCGAATTCAGAAGACAATTCCTCAACTACAGGTGCAATATTATTATTATAAGATTCGGAATCCCACAATTCAAGCTTTATTTTCCAGTTCATTACGCTAATTTTAGATTATTAAATTACTTCCCTTCTCACCACCTGGCCTTCTTTCTTTAAATCAATTTAGGCCTTTTTACGGAGCAATGCAAATTTCAATAATTTATGTTGAAAAAGCAATAAGTAGATTTCGTATATTGAGCTTTTATTATCTTTGTAACACTATGCATTATAAAACCCTCAATAATGAGCTCTTACGCGGCTTAAGCATAATGTTTCTGCTGATTGTTTTAAGTACAGGCAGCTCCGGCCAGCAAAATGCGGCCATTATTGACACATCTGATTATTTTCCCTTTCCCGACGGCCTGAATGTTAATTTAATGATAGCTTCAGCTGAAGGATATACCTCGGAAATACACCGTTTAATCAAACTGGGAGCAGATGTTGATGCCACCGATTTAGACAACATAAGCCCGCTTATCTATGCCGTGGCAAATAATAAGCTGACAACTGTCAGGGCCCTGCTTGAATATAGTCCGGATACTGAAATTATGACTGATAACGGGGAATCTGCTCTGCACATAGCCGCAAAAGATAACATGCTGGAAATAGCAGAAGCCCTGATAAGAGCGGATGCGGATATTAATCTGAAGGACCCTTATGGTGCCACGCCTCTGCATTATGCTTCGGCATATGGCAATTTCTATATGTGTGACCTGCTCATATACTATAATGCAGATATCAAAGTCCGTTCGGCGGACGGGTCAACTCCACTTATGGCGGCAGTGTATGCGGGCCGGGCAGATGTAAGCGACCTGCTTCTTCAATCAGGATCTGATCCGGGCATTGCTGACGGGGACGGATTCACTCCTCTTATGGTGGCCGCTCAGAACAATGACACCCTGCTTATGAATTTATTAATGAGTGCAGGTTCTGAGATACACCGGATCAATAATTATAATTATGATGCCCTTGGAATAACAATCAGGAATAATAATTATGAAGCATACAGTTTTTTAATAGAAAAGATAAATCCCGAAAGGTATACTGACAATGAGGTGATCTCCCCTGTTGCTATAGCACGAAAATACGGCAGGACAAAAATCCTGGCAGAATTAAAGAAAGCCGGATTCGCTGAACCTTCAAAATTAAATTTTGACCACGTCAGTTTAAAGGCTACTGTAAAAACATCGGTCCGTGACTACTACACAGGTTTTGGACTCAGTTTCAGGGATCCCTTACTGAAAATAATGCTGAATACAGGCTTTGAACTTAAGCCGGCATACAGCAAGGTGCTTGTAGAAGGATCAACCGACCTATACTACCAGTATTATGATAAAAGATATATTATCTATGCAGGTGCGGGAAAAGAATTTAAACTGTACGAAGACTTTTCCAGGGGTAATTTCTATATTGACCTGAATCTCAATGCAGGCTATATGATCACCAGCCAGTACAGGGGAACAAACATAAAACCCCCGGATAAGATACGTTTTATGCCACAGGTACTGCTAAGGTGGAATAAAGGAAACCTTAATGTTTACGGAGGTTATGAATATATGAAAACTGACCTTTACCGAATAGGGCCCAACTGGTTCAGTTTTGGAGTGTCATGGGACTTGCATTTTGATAAAATGCGTGGCCCCCTAAAAATAATAAAATGGTACTGAGAATTACTAAAATAGTGATACTGCCTTTTATTGTGAGTATGTGCCTGCTCACTTCATGCGAGGACCTATACATGGTTGACTGTAACGAATGTACCTACATCGAACCTAAAACCTGCCTCCTTCGCATTGAGCTTGGAAATGAATTCAACAACCCTGAACCCTATGAGCTAACAATCTACAGGGGTACTTTAGAGGACGGGGTGGTAGTATTTAATGAGATTATCTATAATGTTTTTTCCTTTAATTATTCTGTTAGTATAAATACTGAATATACGGTTACGGCATCTGTCGAAAAGAATGGAACGGAATATGTGACAGTAGACGCCACCACTCCGCGTACCAGGCGTATCGAGGATGTTTGCGAGGAAACATGCTACCTTGTGGTAGATAATTCTGTTGATCTTGAATTCAAATATTACTGATTGTCACTGGCACTTAAATATGGACTATAAACTCAGTTACGGTAAAACCCGGATCAGTATCCCCCTGCAGGGGCAGGAGGAATTCATAAGGGTCAATCCGGCCGGGGATTCACCGGACAAAAAGGTATTCATGGATGAATTATCGTCCTGCATAAAGCAGTCTCCATCCACAGCCGGCATTATCGTCTCTGATAAAACCAGGATATGTGAATATGATAAATTCCTCCCCTGGCTGACAGAGGCACTTAACAACAAGGGCATTGGGAATAATTCAATACGTTTTTATATAGCATACGGAACCCACCCGGTGCAAAGTGAAGAAGAAAGCCTCAGGATCTACGGAGATACCTATAACAAATTCGGGTTCGTTCATCATGATTGCGACGACGCTGCTGTAATGATAAGCCTGGGCACAACGAAAAGAGGAACTGAGGTGAAGATCCGGAAGGATATTTTCAGTCACGACCTGCTGATATTATTCGGTTCCCTTTCGCATCATTATTTCGCAGGATACGGTGGAGGAAGGAAGCTGCTTTTCCCGGGGCTGGCCGACAGGCAATCAATATATGCAAACCATAAATTGTATATTGATTTTGAAAATACCATGCTGCAGCCCGGCTGCCGGTCAGGCAGGCTAAAAGGTAACCCTGTTGCAGAAGACCTGCTTGAAATTGACGCCCTGATGCCTGAAAAAATCATAATAAGCGGGATACCGGGCTCAGACGGAAAAATAAGCAGGCTTATGACAGGTAATACTTATGATGATTTTCTTTCTGCCTGTATGCACTATGACCGCTATTTCAGGAAAGAAAGTAAAACCAGGTATGATAATGTCATTGCATCTGCAGGTGGTTATCCCAAAGATATAAACTTTATCCAGTCGCATAAATCATTACATAATGCCGCCTCTTTCGTCAGGGATAAGGGTAATTTAATCCTTCTGGCGGAATGCAGTGATGGCATCGGTAATGATGAGTTTTTCAGGATATTTACAGACGGAACAAAAAAGGATATCTTTGATAAACTAAAGATACACTACACCGGTAACGGGGGCACAGCCCTTTCTCTCCTCTCAAAGACTGAAAGAATAAATATTCATATGATAACTTCACTCAGTGAGGAGATTTGTAACACTCTTAATATAAACACTTTAAGCCTGATGGAGCTGCAATCGGCAGCAGGCAGGCTTAAAGGTAAAACGGCAGTTATTGAAAATGCCAGCATGCTTTATTGCTAATTGGGCTAAGGTGTAAATAAGCTGTTTATTTTCAAAGCTCATCATTATCCTTATAGTATACCCTTAGCTCCTGTAGCCTTTTCTTCAATTCATTCCTTATTTCAATATATGCAGGATCCTCATAAATGTTATTCAGTTCATCCGGATCGTTTACCAGGTCATATAATTCCCATTCATCTATATCGTAGTAGAAATGAATCAGTTTATAACGGTCAGTCTTTATGCCATAATGTTTCTTAACCATATGTACGGCCGGATATTCATAGTAATGGTAATAGAGGGCATCCCTCCATTCAACGGGCTGCCCCTTTAATAGTGGCACAAGGCTTTCACCCTGCATCTCCCCGGGAGCTTCTATCCCGGCAGCATCCAGGAAAGTCTCGGCAAAATCCAGGTTCTGCACCAGCTCCTCTGAACGGCTACCGGGCTCAACTGTCCCCGGCCAGCGGATGATAAGGGGCGTACTCATTGACTCCTCGTACATAAAGCGCTTATCAAACCAGCCGTGTTCGCCCAGGTAGAAACCCTGG
>JBNJHQ010000027.1:0-18772 GCA_051748705.1 Bacteroidota bacterium
AAAGGCAGACCTGTTTATCTCCATACATTGCAACGGCTTCAGGGATACCAGGATTAAAGGTTCCGAAACTTTTGTGATGGGTATACATAAAGACCAGGGGAATCTTGAGGTGGCTATGAAGGAAAACTCGGTCATCACTCTCGAGGAAGACTATACCACAAGGTATGAAGGATATGACCCCAATTCAACAGAGTCATATATTATCTTTTCCCTGATGCAGAATATTTACCTTGAGCAGAGCCTTAATTTTGCCAATTACATACAGGACCAGTTCAGGAACCGCGTGGGCCTCTCTGACCGTGGTGTTAAACAGGCCGGGCTGATAGTCCTGTGGCAGACTACCATGCCCAGTGTACTTGTTGAAGCGGGTTTTATAACAAATTCGCAGGAAGAAAAATTCCTTATGTCGGATTCCGGCCAGGATTATATTGCATCTGCAATATTCAGGGCCTTCAGGGATTATAAAATATCCATCGATCAAAAAAGCGGGTTCAGCACATCCGCAAGGGAAAAGAATATGCTGGATAATAAAATCTGGTTCATGGTTCAACTGGCCACATCCTCTACCAAAAAAGACACACTTCCTGATAAATTCGGGAAGACAGGAGAGATTACAGAACTTGTTTCAGGTAATTATTACAAGTATGCCAGCGGCAAATTTGACACATACAGCGAAGCTGCAGAAAAACGGAAGGACCTGCAGCAGGAGTTCCCTGATGCCTTTGTAATTGCTGTCAGGAACCTTAAAATAATTCCACTCCAGGAAGCCATTGAACAAATAGATAACAGGTAATATGAAAAAATTTTCAAAAGAAGTTATTGTAGGTCTGACAGCTTTAATTACCATCCTGGTATTTATCTGGCTCTTCAGCTTTTTGAAAGGAAATAATATCTTTAACCGTGACGACAGGTATTATGCCATTTACGATGATATAGGCGGGCTGGAAGAATCGGGGCTGGTGGAAATCAACGGACACAAAGCCGGTATTGTCAGAAGCATAAAATTCATTAATGATGGATCAGGGCGTCTCCTCGTTACGCTCAATATTAACAGGGGATATAAGATACCTGGCGGGACGATTGCAGAAATTGAACCTGAAACCATACTGGCAGGTATGAAAGTGAATCTTGTAATGGGGGAAGGGCCTGACTTCCTCAGCAGCGGCGACACGCTGCAGTCGGGGATCAGTACGGGAATGATGGACGAGATAAATGAAAAGCTTGCACCTGTTATCAGCAAAGCAGACCAGGTGATAGCAGATATTGACACCCTCCTGGATGCCTTTAAACTGGTCATAACTGACGACCTGAGAAAGAACCTTTCTAATAGTGCAGAAAATGTTGAGAGTATAAGTAAGAGAGTCGATCTTCTGCTTGCCGATTCTGATGAAAACATAAACAATTTGATCACCAACCTCAACAGTTTCAGTGAAATGATAAGCCGAAACAATACTGTCATGGACAGCACGATCAATAATATTGCACTGGTTGCAGGAAAGCTGTCGGGTACAGATCTTGAAGCTTCAGTGAATGATTTCAACTCTGCTGTCAAAGAAACAAGCATGATGCTGGAGAAACTTAACAGGGGAGAAGGTTCGGCAGGACTTCTTTTAAATGATGATTCACTTTATACAGAACTTACCCGCAGCCTTGAGCAATTAAACCTTTTACTTGAAGATCTCAAATCAAATCCCGGGCGCTATGTGAATTTTTCCATTTTCGGCAGGAATAAATAAATCCCCATCCATTGGGCTTATTAGACCAGGTTCTAAATATTTTTGCAGCTACATTACTGCTATTCAGCTATTTAGACTAAATATTATTTTTTTAAATTTTAAATAGTTGAAAGCTAATACCATAGAATTTATTTGTAAAAGTCAAGCGAAAATAATTTTTTTTTTCAGTTTTTTTTTTGCAAATATTGCTGCTGATTTTAACCTTTACTAGGACCTTACAAATTGTTAACCGCTAATCTAAATGAATAAATCACATCATGAGGTATGGGAAGGCTGTCTCGGGATTATAAAGGACATAATCCCGTCAATTAGTTACAAGACATGGTTTGAACCCATCATACCTCTGAAGCTTAAGAATAATATACTGACCATCCAGGTACCCAGTCCGTTCTTTTATGAATACCTGGAAGAACAGTACATTGATGTTCTTCGCAAGACTCTCAGGAGAATCTTAGGCAATGATGCAAAGCTTGAATACAATGTGGTAATGGAGAACACCCAGTTTGCCAATGGCAAGCCTTACACAGTAAAGTATCCGTCGAGCAACAAGACAGAACTGAAAAATAAGCCTGTTTCTGTACCCTACGAAGTGGCACAGACATCCATTAAGAACCCCTTTATAATTCCCGGCATCAAAAAGGTACATTTTGATCCCCGGCTTAATCCTGATTATTCATTTCAGAATTTTATTGAAGGCGACTGTAACAGGCTTGCACGATCAGCAGGAATTGCAGTTGGTAACAATCCGGGTGGTACAGCCTTTAACCCCCTGATGATATACGGTGATTCCGGTCTTGGAAAGACTCACCTGGCCCAGGCCATAGGGATACAGGTGAAGGAACAGTTCCCCGGCAAGGTGGTACTGTATGTAAATGCGAATAAGTTCCAGACCCAGTTTGTTGAATCAATAAGGAACAACAACAGGAATGATTTCCTTCATTTTTACCAGATGATAGACGTGCTGATTCTTGATGATGTCCAGGAATTTGCCGGCAAGGAAAAAACGCAGGATACGTTTTTCCACATTTTCAACCACCTGCACCAGAGTGGCAAGCAGTTAATAATGACCTGTGACCGCCCGCCTGTTGAGTTGCAGGGAATGGAGCAAAGGCTGCTGTCGAGGTTTAAATGGGGATTACTGGCCGATCTGCAGAAACCCGATTACGAGACCAGGCTGGCCATAATGAAGAAGAAAGCCTATAATGACGGTATTGAGCTTGATGATGAAATCTTTGAATACCTGGCAGGCAATATTACAAACAATATCAGGGAGCTTGAAGCTGTTCTGATATCACTGTATGCCCAGTCAACCCTTAACAGGAAAGAAATAACACTGGAACTGGCCCGGCAGATGATCGACAAGCTTGTAAAACATACATCAAGGGAGATTACCATTGAATTTATCCAGAAGATCGTATGTGATTACTACAGGATACCCGTTGAGTTGATGCAGAGCAAGACAAGAAAAAGGGAGATAGTCCAGGCAAGGCAGGTGTCAATGTATTTCAGCAAGAGTCTCACTAAAGCTTCCCTGGCCAGCATAGGATCACAGATAGGCGGGAAAGATCACGCAACTGTACTGCATGCCTGTAAAACAGTTAATAACCTCATAGACACCGATAAGCATTTCAGGAACCAGATAACTGAAATAGAAAAGAAAATCAAGGTATGAGATGGAAATAGCACAACTAAGGGAAGAATTTTTTAAAATATACGATAACAGGACTATTGCTCCTGTTATTTTTTTTAGTCCCGGCAGGGTTAACCTCATAGGTGAACACACTGATTACAACAGTGGCTTCGTGTTACCCTGTGCACTTAATTACGGGACTTATCTCCTTGTGCGAAAAAGGAAGGATGACAGGCTGATATTCAATACATTGAACTTTGAATTCAAGGACATACAAAGTGTAAACAACATTAGCAAGAACCAGGACGGTGAATGGATTAATTACCCGCTGGGCATAATAGCTGAATTCCTTGGGAGGGGTATCAGGCCCGGTGGCATGGAAATGCTTTTTTATGGCGACATACCCAACGGGGCTGGACTATCATCATCTGCTTCTATTGAAATGGTAACAGCCTTTGCCCTGAATGAGCTGTCGGGTGCAGGTCTTTCCCTTCTGGAAATGGTAAAGCTCAGCCAGCATGCTGAAAACACCTTTGTTGGCATGAATTGTGGCATTATGGACCAGTTCGCCGTGGGAATGGGTAAAAAAGATAGGGCTATATTTCTCAACTGCGGGACTCTCAATTACGATACCATACCTGTTGAAACCGGCAATTACCGGCTGGTCATATGCAATACGAACAAGCGCAGGGGTCTCACCGACTCAAAATACAATGAGAGGAGGGCTGAATGTGAAAAGGCTGTTGCTTACCTAAGCGACAGGACAGGAATTGAGCATCTGAGCCAGTTAAGCATTCAGGACCTGCATCTTCTTGATGAATGTATACCGGACGAAACAGTAAGGAAGAGGGCGAGGCATGTTATAAGTGAGAACAACAGGGTTTTACAGGCTGTCAGAGTACTTCATGAGGGAGATATCAGCAGCTTTGGCCGTTTAATGAACGAGTCCCATGATTCGCTCAGGGATGATTATGAAGTTACGGGCAAGGAGTTGGATGCAATAGTATATGAGGCACGCAAGATAAGCGGTACACTGGGTAGCAGGATGACAGGTGCCGGTTTTGGAGGCTGCAGCGTCAGTCTCGTCGAAGAAAGTAAAGTTGACAGCTTCATTGACAGGCTCAGGAAAGCTTATTTATCTGCTACCGGTCTGGAGGCCGAGTTCTACCTTCCTACTATAGAGGATGGAGTGAGGCAGCTAAAGAACCATTAAAGATCTTTGACACATCTGAATCCCACTGTTGCATTTCTATCGAATCCGGGTGACACCAGCAGAAGCATCTGTCTTTTATCAAGAGGCTGGGGACCTCCCTGCACGTACCACCAGCTTGAAGTAGGTTTATAGTAGCTTCCTCCCCTCATGATCACAAAATAATAGGTCCCGTTATCATAAACATCACCGGTAAGCTGCCACACATTGCCCACCATATCCATTACTCCATAGGGACTCTGTCCCTTTTTGAATGCATCAACAGGAGTAGGTCTCCCGAAAGCATTGTTGCATTTTGTGCCATGAAACTCGTCGCCCCATGGCCATAAACGATTATCGGTACCCTGTGCTGCGAGCTGCCATTCAGCCTCAGTGGGTAGCCTCTTACCTGCCCATTGGGCATAGGCTTTTGCATCTTCCAGGCTGACATAGACCACAGGGTATTTTTCTCTCCCCTGTTCATATATACCATTAGCCCAGTGCTTAAGGTAATTAACAGTATCCTTCGGCAAATAGCCGGTCTCTGTAATAAACCGGAAAAACTGTTCATTGGTCACCGGGTAGGTGTCGATAAGGAATGTATCGATCTTGTGTACCGTCTCGATGCTGCACTCCGGGTAGGGAATAAACTCGTCGTTTGATTTCAGTTCATAGCTTATTTCAGCGGAAGGTATCAGGACCATATCCCCTGGCACTTTTCCCCTGTGTGCCTGTGTCTTTTCCACCCTGCTTACAAGCCAGGGAGTACCTCCCCTGAATTCTGTAGGCACTTCATCCTTCAGTTCACCGTCAGAGAAAAGCTGAATTACAATTTTCCCCTCATAATCCGGAAACAAATCATTAATATCCAGGTCCACTCGTTCCAGTATATCCATTTCCACAGGTTCAGCGCCGTATGAAGGAGCAGCGTTCCATATTTTTATTTTCCCTGGCATTTCACTCTTCACAAACAGGGAATCCTGTTTAATATCTGCGCTGAGCAGTTCAGGAAAGCGTGCAATACAATCGAGGCTTCCCTCCTGCCTGGTCCCGGCATAGCTCTCCGGGTATGGGTCGGCACTTACCTTAACATAATACTTATCACCTTTCTCTGTTATTTCTGCATCCCTGTGATGCCAGAGGCTCACATAATGATATCCTTCTTCATTTCCTGTTTCGATCAGCGCTTCCTCGCATCCCGAAGGATCCGTATTAAGAACGGTATAGATTATTTTTTCTCCGTCCTTCCACCTGTTTATATGCACTTTATCTTTCCCGGAACCAATCAATGGGGTCCAGTCCTTATCCAGAAAGGCATCACTGTTTTCCCTGAGAATCATTGTTGTCCGGGCAAGGTATTCATAATCCCTGTCTGGCTGGTGATATCTTCCAGGCCTGTAAAGGTTCAGTTCTGACCCGTAGCCGTTAAAAAATGCCACAGCTATTTCCCTGTGCAGAATTGCTTCACCCACATCAAGCACCCTGAATATTGCAAATTCAGGTTTAATGATTTTGTTCAGGTTTATTTCCGGCGAAAGGAAAATAGCATTATGGACCCTTCCCGAGACAATACCGGGCATGTCTTTGGTTACTGCCATACCTTCTGAATACATAACCACCCCGTCCCTTACGCTATCTGCAGCTGCCTGCAACTCTTTGCTTGAGCTGCCGCGCGTGTCGAGCACCACCCCGTCTGCTTCAATCTCTTTGATAAGTCTTGCCATGCCGGCATAAGGATTTTCCTGCCTGGTACTCTGATCCCATGGATTATAGGCAATAAAAAAACGGGTGTCTGTCTGCCTCGACATCCTGGCAAAATTCCTCAACTGGGTTGTTCCGCCGGGCAGGTCATCGTACAGATCCCACTGGTTCCTCATATCAACACCCAGCCTGGGCCATGTTGGCCAGATACCATATATATCAGGGTATCCGAATATGTTGTTATATTCCTTCAGTTGCTCTCCATATTTATATTTACCTTCAAACCTGTCGTAGAATGACTGGTCCCAGGCCTGTTGCAGTATAGCAAGGTATGATTTCCTTATCCATTTAAGATCATCCCGTTCATAGAGGCTGTTATCAAATTCAGCCAGGTCATACAGGTACCTGTCCCTGAAAACAAGTTTTAATCCTTCCTGCCAGGATCCTGTAAATACATCACCGAAGAGGTTAAAAGAAACGCTCGCTCCGGGAGGCAGCAGAGTACTGTACCTTCTTGTGACAGCTCCGTTACTGGCAGCCCTTCTTGCAAGGGTTACAAGTGATGAATCGCCACTGATCCATCTGATGGAAAAGCCCAGCTCCCATGCATTATCCGGCAGTATCACCCTTAAAGGCTCATAATCCGGACGGTGCAGGTAAGCCCTGGCCAGGTTCCAGGGTCCTTTCCCTGTAATGTAAATATTATCAGGATCTTCACCCAGCGGTAAAACATTACTTATTTCGATAGTATCAAAGCCATTATTCTGAAAATTAATTTCTCCCCGCCAGCCTGGATGACCTCCTCCATAGGAAATGAAATTTACATTAAGTGAATTCTCGAAGTTCATTATAAATCGGGTACCCACAAGCGCGGCATTTACGTCGCTTGAAAGATGATATTTCCCGTTCAGCTCAAAGCTGAAAACAGGAAAGGCCTGTTGCCCTGACATTTCGCTACTGTCACTCAATATCAGTTTTTCGATTTTGAGTCCCTGACCTGTTGATAATCCAAAGTTATCGAGCAACTGGCAATATGAGAGTCCGGGGATAAACAGCAGTGCAGCCAGAGCTATCAGGATTTTTTTCATCTTGGAAAACATTTTTATCATAGGATAATATTCTACCTTTACTGAAAAATATGCGGTTGTATATAACTTTTTGGTTCCGCATCCGTAAATATATGTGATGTTCTTTATTTTTGCCCAAAATATTTGTACATTTAGTCAAAATAATGCACAAAAATAATACCCGGAATAAAAATATGAAGTACCTCAAGTACTTAATCATTATGCTTGTTGTCATTTTAATGACTTCTTGTTTTGCCTCCAGGAAGAATCCTTATGCAAGGAAGAAAAGGAATACCCATATCAGTGCCACACAGCTGGGCAGGAACAAGTATTTCTTTTCAAATGAATACCAGAAGAAGCTGAGAAAAAGTTACAGAAAAAGACGATACTAGAGCTTCCTGTTTATATCTCAACATACATTCCGTCATAAGCCAGTTCCACCCCGACAGGCAATTCTTTGGACACATCAGCATGCAAACCCATCTGGTGGCTTATATGTGTAATAAATGCTTTCCGTGGTGAAATTTCCTTTATCAGTTCAAGAGCTTCACCCAGGCTGAAATGGGAAATATGTTTTTCTTTTCTTAATGCATTAATTACCATTACCTCGACACCCGCCAGTTTTTTTTTGTTCTCTTCGGAAATATAATTCGCATCGGTTATATAGGCGAATTTATCTATCCGGAACCCATAAACCGGCAAGCGGTAATGCTGTACTTTAACAGGGATAACCCTCAGGGTGCCTGCATAAAAAGGTTCGCTGCCTATCGTGATCAGGTTCATCTGCGGGACGCCGGGGTATTTATGTTCCGAGAACACATAGGGATATTCTCTCTTCACTGCTTTCTGGACCCTCTCATCACAATAGATATCGATTGCTTTTTTGCTTATATAATTAAAGGCCCTTACATCGTCCATTCCGCCAATATGGTCTTTATGCTCATGGGTGAGCAGAATATTGTCGAGTTTTTGCACACCTGCCCTCAACATTTGCTGCCTGAAATCCGGACCTGCATCAATAACAAGCACCTGTCCTTCAGCCTCAATAAGCAGGGATGTGCGCAGCCTTTTGTCCCTGCTGTCATCTGACATGCATGTTTTACACCTGCATGCAATTACCGGAACGCCCTGTGATGTACCCGTACCAAGAAAAGTAATTTTCATTCCGATTTTTTTTAATGTTGACTCTCCCCAGAGCTGAGCTTCGAATAATCATCAATTTATTGTATTCTTTTAAAATGCTCGCTAACCACAAAGCAGAACTTCGGGTAACCGGGCCTGCGAGCCCGGCGAAGCCAATGTGTTTAAATAATTCAAAATAAGTTAAAATAATTTACTTCTGAAATTGATGCTTTTTATTAAAGGCTTATTTTTTGTAATTTCGGGCAAAACACCTTATTGTGAATGCCAGATTATATCTTATCCCCGTCACGCTTGGATCAGGTGATTTCAATTATGCCATACCTTCCGGGGTATTGACTACAAGCCGTTCACTCAGGAAATTTATAGTAGAGGACATCCGTAGCGCCCGCAGGTTCCTCAGGATGATCGACCCAGCATTTCCCATTGATGATTGTGAATTCATGATATTGAACAAGCACAGTGGCGAAAAGGATATTGAAGCCATGCTGTCATTTTTGAAGCAGGGCCACGATACCGGTCTTATGAGTGAAGCAGGTATGCCTTCAATTGCTGATCCCGGCTCAGAACTGGTGATAAGAGCCCATTCATCAGGTTTCAGGGTGATCCCGCTAACCGGCCCTTCTTCAATTTTCCTGGCTCTCATGGCATCGGGACTCAATGGTCAGAATTTTGCTTTCAATGGATATCTTCCCATTGCCAGGACTGAAAGGGTGAAAAATATTAAAAAGCTGGAAGCCCTGGCTCGTAAGGGACAGAGCCAGATATTTATGGAAACGCCCTACCGGAACATGAAGCTCCTCCGGGATATTGTTGACAGCCTTGATGGTGAAACATACCTGTGTATTGCAGCCTCTATCAGCCACCCGGATGAATTCATTATGACTGCCAGTATTTCAGAATGGCTCAGGAGGGGCATCCCGGATATTGACAAGAAACCGGCAATCTTCATTATCGGGACCAAATGCTGATATGCTTTTTTCAGCAAGACAGGTCAGCTGTGATATGCTTTTTTCAGCAGGCAGATTGAGTGATTAAAAAATTTTTGTATTATTAAACATCATCATGGCAATAGTCTTAATAGATTCTTTTTAATAAATTGCCGGTATAATAACCAAACACCAATTCACATGTTACCGAAAAAAGCAATAATTGCGGCCTTATTCCTGGGATTATTTTTTACTGTTAATGCCCAGCAAATTGACATGGATCTTTTCCACGGGCTTAAACCCAGAAATATTGGTCCGGCCGGTATGAGCGGACGGGTAACAGCTTTTGCTGTACACCCGGTCAATAAGGAGGTTTTTTACGTGGGAACCGCTTCGGGCGGATTATGGAAAACAAGCAGCGGAGGAATAGACTTCGAACCTGTTTTTGATGACCAGGAAGTTGCTTCGATAGGGGCACTTGCAATTGATCCCAGGCGACCCGACGTTATCTGGGCAGGAACGGGTGAAGGGAATCCCCGTAACAGTGTTACAGGTGGATTTGGCCTGTACAGGAGTCTTGATGCAGGCAAGACCTGGGAACTAGTCGGGCTTCAAAATACCAGGCATATACACAGGATACTCATTAATCCTAACAACAGTGATATTGTACACGTAGGTGCCATAGGCAGTCCCTGGGGACCAAACGAGGAAAGAGGCCTTTACAGGACCACTGACGGTGGTAAAACATGGGAGAAGGTATTGTATACCAACGAAACATCGGGTGTCGCCGAGATGGTAATGGACCCCTATAATCCTGATAAACTTATTGTGGCCATGTGGGATCACCAGCGATGGCCCTGGTTTTTCAATTCGGGAGGCGAAGGATCGGGACTGTACATGACGCTTGACGGAGGTGATAATTTTAAAAAGATCACGGAAGGATTGCCTAAAAACCTGGGGAGGATGGGTCTGGCCATTGCCAGAAGCAGACCTGATTACGTATATGCCTATGTTGAATCGGAAGAAAATGCTATATACCGCTCCACTGACGGAGGGTTCAGCTGGGAAAAACGGGGAACGGAAAATATAGGCTCAAGACCTTTTTACTATGCAGAGATATATGTTGACCCTACAAATGAAAACAGGGTATATACTATTTTCTCAGGTGTCAATGTGAGTGAGGACGGTGGTCTTACCTTCCCCACTTCAATAGGTCAATCAGTACACCTTGACCGTCATGCCTGGTGGATTAACCCGGAAAACCCCAGGCACATGATGGATGGCAATGACGGAGGCATGGCTATAACATATGATATGGGCAAAACATGGAGGCATATCACTAACCTGCCACTGGGCCAGTTTTATCATATTGCCGTTGATAATGAGAAACCATATAATATTTACGGAGGCCTGCAGGATAACGGTTCATGGAGAGGTCCTGCCTACACCTGGACCAACGGTGGTATTATCAATGAATTCTGGGATTTTATAATAGGAGGTGATGGTTTTGATGCCCTTCCCGTTCCCGGTGACCCAAGGTATTGCTATGCACAGTCACAGGGAGGTGCACTCAGAAGAGTAGATATGGAGACCGGCAACGGTACAAGCATCAGGCCGGCGGCCGAAGGAGATGAAAGATTGCGCTTTAACTGGAATGCTGCAATAGCCCAGGATCCTTTTGATAACAATACGATATATTTTGGAAGCCAGTTTGTTCATAAGAGTACAAACCGTGGCGACGAATGGGAGAAAATATCGCCTGACCTGACCTCCAACGACCCCGAAAAACAAAAACAAAGAGAAAGTGGAGGGCTTACAACAGATGCCACAGGTGCTGAAAACCACTGCACCCTACTTGCCATTGAACCCAGCCCTCTGAAAGAAGGTCTGATATGGACAGGGTCAGATGATGGCAAAATTCATTTAACGAGAGACGGAGGTGACAGCTGGGATGAAGTGGGCCAGAATATCAAAGGAATGCCTGCCGGTGCCTGGGTGCCACAGATCACAGCTTCAGAACACAATGAAGGTGAAGCCTTTGTGGTTGTCAATAATTACAGGGTAGGCGACTACAGTGCTTACATGTACAGAACAAGGGATTATGGCAGGTCGTGGGAACAAATAATAGATGACAGTGATGTTTGGGGATATGTACTGTGTTTCGTCCAGGATCCCGTTCAGCCCGATCTCCTGTTTGCAGGAACTGAATATGGCCTGTATGTAAGCTTTGACGGTGCAAAGATATGGAACAGGTGGACTGTTGATTATCCTACTGTATCAACTTATGACATGGCCATACAGGAAAGGGAAAATGATCTTGTTATTGGAACCTTCGGACGTGCGGTATGGGTAATAGACGATATTGTCCCGCTCAGGGAAATGGCAGAGGGTCCGGGCGAACTAATGAAGCAGGACTTTGTTCTTTTTGATCCGCCTGAGGCCACAATGGCTGAAACGAAGAATCTCCCGGGCTATTATTTCAGGGGAGATGCCCTTTATGAAGGAGACAATAAGCCTGTTGCAGCAATGATTTCCTTCTATGCCAACAGGGATAGTGATGGTGATGATGATAAAATAGACTTATTTGTTCTTAATGAGGATGGTGACACCCTCAGAAGAATGGATGCCGGCTACATGAAGGGATTTAACAGGATACGCTGGGACTACACTATGGATGCCCCTGAAATACCGGGTATGATAATTGATGAGGATAGCGAAAGAGGAAGGAATTTTTACAGGTTCCGCAGGGGAGCAAGAGTATTACCGGGCAGCTATAAACTTGTTTTAAACAAAGGTGATATCATCTCTGATGCCCTGATAAGGGTGGAAAATGATCCCCGTATGCCGATGCCCGATGTGGAGGCAATCAAGGCAAACCATGCAAGGGCTTTTGCACTGCAGCCCAGGATCAAGGATTACAATGAGAAGTATAAGAGCTTCACGGAAATGAGGCAGAGCCTTACGAAGATGAACGAACTGATAACAGATGATATGCCCTTCGCAGACAAGCACAAGGAAGCATATGACACTGTAAACAAGGCATATAATGACATCCTGAGAGCCCTTACCAACAGGAGGGAAGGCTTATCACGCGACATGTACGGTATAAATTCCCTCTATTCAGCCACCGGGTCCCTCACGGAGGCTGAGGAAGAATCGGTGAGCAAGGCAGTGGAAGCAATGGATAAGGCAGAGGAGATGATTGATAAGTTTATCAATGAGCAGTGGCCGGAATATGTTCGATTCTTCAAAGAGAACAATATTACACTTGATAAAATTTTAAAGTAAATTTTCCCGGAGCTGTCTTGTAAAAAAATTTTATGAGGCGGCTCCAACTTTTATTTTTCTGGTCCGGGAATAAGCTTATCGATTGTTACCTCAAAAGCAACGGGCGTATAGGGTTTTATACCCATCTGGAAATTTCCTTCTTCACCATAAGCGAGTTTACTGGGAATAACCAGCAGGGCCTCCCCTCCTTCTTTCATATAGCCGAGACCTTCCTCCATCCCTTCAATTACAGAATTTTCTCCCAGGACGACAATTAATGGATCGGAACTCCTGTTATAATCTAAAATCCGTCCGCTCAGATAGTAGCCTGTATAATATACATACAGGGTATCACCGGTGGTAGCTGGAAGGCCTGTTCCCCTTATTAATTCAATATAATACAAACCGCTTGCAGTAGGCTCGACATCAATGTCATTCTCTTTCAGGAAGCTTTCTATCATCTTTCGCTCATCCTCTGCATCGAATTCTTCTTCGGAACATGAAGTGAGACCTGCTGAAAGAATTAAAGCAATTAACAGGCTCCAGAATAATCCAACTCTCTTTTCCATATATTAACCAGATATTAAGACATTATACTTTTTTACACAGAACATCATCCACAGTCAATTAATCAACGGGTGAATTCCCGTACAAATATCATGCAAAGATGCTTCAGTTTACGGCCAGCACTTTTATATTGTACACCAGTATTGAACGAGCCGGTATCTTTTTCTCATCACCAAGAAGTCCATAGCCAAGATATCCCGGCAGGATCATGACAGCTTCGGATCCTTCACCCAGCATTTTTACGCCTTCATTAATGCCGGCAGGAATATCAGACTTACCCACCTCAAATATCATTAACCCGTCTTCGTCAGACTCATATACGACTGTACCATCCAGCAGGCTGCAGGTATATTCCAGTGTTATCCTGTCACCCTCCTTAATGTTTCCGTTGCTGCCGGTCTTACTGCTTATCCACAAGCCTGTATCCGTTTCCTTCATATCCAGGTCTTTTCTTGTGATATAGCTCACTATCCGCTCGCGGTCCTTTATCAGCAACTGCCTGTTTATTTCTGCAAGTTGCTCTGCACTTAATTTTTCATTTGCTTCCTGTGGACTGCTCCTTTCACGGCATGATAACAAAAGAAACAGACTGCCAATCAATAATAAATAAACCACCCTCCTCATAGCATCTGCATTATTTTTTATTAAAGCTCCTGATTTTACCGAGAACCTGCTCAAAGTATCCCAGGCACTCTTCCATCGTACCCTGATATTTTCCACCTGCAGCATTTTTATGACCGCCCCCGCTAAAATATTCTGAAGCGAAGGTATTAACGTTCAGATCACCTTTTGACCTGAAGGAGATCTTTATATGATCCTCCTTCTCAATAAAGAGAGCTGACATTTGCACACCTTTTACTGATAAAGGTATATTGACAAATCCTTCAGTGTCGCCTGTTTTATGTTTAAACCTGTCGAGGTCGGCCCGGTAAAGATAAATATATGCTGTATTGTATTCTTCCAGGTAAATAAGCCTCTCGTATGTGGCAAGTCCCTGCAGCTTCAGCCTGTTAATAGAAAAGTTGTCATAGACCCTGCCTGCTATGGCGTCCTTATCGAGTCCACTGTCGAGCATCACAGCCACTTCCCTGAGTGTATCCCCGTTAAAGGTACCAAAGCTGAAATTACCTGTATCTGTCATCATGCCCACATAAACAGGTTCAATGAATTCCATATCCAGGTAGTGCTTACCTTCCATTTCTCTGACCAGGTAAAAAAGCAGTTCTGCCGTTGAGCTGAACTCCGGTTCTGATATTAGCAGATCGGGTTCGAAACCCGGATCAGGGTGATGATCGATAAGTATTTTTCGTGCCTTTGATGCGATGATATGGTCCCTGAGCTTACCGGTCCTGTCAACATGGTTCAAATCGAGCATTACAATAAGGTCAGCTTCCATGATATGTTTAACCGCTTTTCCCGGCTGATCCTGGTTCACAATTATGTTATCTGAGTTCTTCATCCACGACAGAAATTCCTGTACGGGGTCAGGGCTTACCATTGCAGCTTTTTTCCCAATTTTCTTCAGGTAAGCTGCCAGGCCAAGCATTGAACCTATGGCATCCCCGTCAGGGTTCTGGTGGCTTACCAGGACGATATTGTCTGATCTTTTCAAAAAATCATACAATAGTTTACTATATTTACTTTTCGTTTTTCTCATTTGCTTCAAACAGGTTTCAAATATAGAAATTATTAATTTAGACTTAAATATTTGATTATGAATAATGATTTCACCTTTGCCATAATAAAGCCAAATGCCGTTAAACATAAAAAGACCGGGCCCATCCTGGCAATGATCAATGAGGCAGGCTTTTGCATCTGTGCTTTAAAGATGACCCTTCTTACTAAATCACAGGCACAGGCATTTTACATGGGACACAAGGGAAAACCTTTTTTTGACGGCCTGATTGAATTCATGACCTCGGGGCCGGTTGTTGCATTGATACTGAGTCGCGACAATGCCGTTGAGGAATTCAGGAAACTGATAGGTGAAACTGACCCGTCGAGGGCTGAAAACGGAACAATAAGAAAGATCTTTGCCGTATCGGTCCAGATGAATGCCATTCACGGATCAGACAGTCCGGAGAATGCGGTGAAGGAGGCTGCATTTTTCTTTTCGGAATTTGAAAGATTCTATCACCAGGAACATTAAACTCCTGTTCGAATGTGTTCAGCGCAGAATGATCTCCTTCACAAGTTCTTCCCCTGCCTCTTCATTCAGCCTGTTGCGTAATGAATCCCTGACCATTGAAAGCTCGCTCCTGACCACCGGTGAAGTGAGGTAGATGAATAGTTTGCCATCCTTCAGGTAAACTTTGGATGTTCTTTTAGCAATAGCTTTTCCCGCAATATCAGCCCATGAATTCATAAGACCTACTTCTTTAAGCCTCCTGTCAATATTCATCTCCGAGCGGTATTCCCCCAGGGCTTCTCCCATAGTCATTGTCTTCTTACGCCTCATTTATCCTATCCTTTCCGTTAACAACAAGTTCTTTTATTCCATCTTCTATCAGGAAGAGCTTATACTCGATATTTATCTGGGAAAGCACTGACTGCATCCTTTCCCTGTGAGTGTCGGTGATGAAAATCTGCCCGAACCTGTTTTCCGACACCAGCTCAATTATCTGGGCAACCCTTTTCTCATCAAATTTGTCAAAGACATCATCCATAAGAAGTATTGGCTTCAGGCCTCCCTTATTTCGAATATATTCAAATTTGGCAAGTTTCAGGGCTACCAGGTAAGATTTTTGCTGTCCCTGTGACCCGATATCCTTTATTGAAAAATTGCTCATTTCCAGGTTGAGGTCATCACGGTGTATGCCTGAAGTCGTATACGAGAGTATACTGTCTTTTTCTATATTCCGGCTAAAAAGTTCCTGCATGGAGTGCCTGGAGAGCTGCGACTTATATTTCAGTTTTACACTTTCCCTTTTCTCGCTTATATGATCATAATACTGCTGGAACAAGGGTATTATTTCCTCAACGAACTCCGCCCTGCTCTGGTATATGCTATGGCCGGGTCTGATCATCTGTTTTTCCCACAGATCCAGCATCTCCCTGTCATGTTTACCGGCAGCAGCATAATCTTTCAATAACCTGTTCCGGTTTTTCAGCGCCTTATTATAGGCTATCATGTCGTTAAGATAGGCACGGTTGAACTGGCTGATCACGTTATTCATAAATTTCCGGCGCTCCTCGCTCCCACCGGTAATAATACTGTTGTCGGCAGGTGAAATCATCACAACAGGGTATCTTCCTATATGATCAGAAATACGGGAATATTCCCTGCCCCCACGCTTGAATGTCTTTCGCTTACCTTTTTGTAAACCGCACATGATCTCTTCTTCTTCATTCTCATCCCGGAATATACCCTTGATAATGAAATAATCTTCCCCATGCCTGATATTAACACTGTCAATATTAACAAAATAGCTTTTAGTAAGGGAAAGGTAATGTATTGCATCAAGTATGTTTGTTTTACCCACGCCGTTATCACCTACAAAGCAATTTATCCTGGGCGAGAATGCTATATCTATTTCGCCGTAATTTTTAAAGTTTGATAAACTCAGATTGCTCAGATACATGTTAATAACTATTATTTTCCAACAAATTTACAAAAACTGGCTGTTAGTGTAATAAATCTTTTTCAACATCCCGATGAAAAGATTATAAATACCCTTTAATAAGAGTGTAAAGGATCCAGGTAATAAGAGTTTAAATATCCTGTAAGAGGAGCTTAAAGTATCACAGAAATATGATTGTAAATAAGCTGCAATAAGAATTTAAATATCCTGCGTGAGAGGCTTAAAGTATCCCGGAAATAAGATTTTAAATATCCTGCAATAAGAGTGTAAAGTATCACGGCAATAAGAATTTAATTATCCTGCAATAAGAGTATAAAGTATCACGGCAATAAGAATTTAATTATCCTGCAATAAGAGTGTAAAGTATCCCGGCAATAAGAGTTTAATTATCCTGCAATAAGAGTGTAAAGTATCCTGGCAATAAGAATTTAAATATCCTGCAATAAGAGTGTAAAGTATCCCGGCAATAAGAGTTTAAATATCCTGCAATAAGATTTTGAAGTATGATAGTTGCGGTAATTTGAGAGTCAAATAATTCAAAGGTTTAAGACTTTTATAAATACTTCGTGTTGATATGAATTTATGCAGGGCTTTTTTTTTACTGAAATATTTTATATACAGATGAAACTTACTACTTTTGCGGAACTTTATTAAATGGTATTGAAACCCGGAGCAGAACTCCCGGGAATCAAGATTCTTCCATCATATTAACTGGAGTGGAACCCGAAGAAAAATGAAATTGATATTAAAAGGCTTAAATAAATAAAAATGGCAAAAGGCAAGAAGAAGGAACAACCAAAAGCAATAGAAGGAGTTGAGGAAACCCTGACACGAACCGAACAGTTCCTGGAAAATAACTGGAAACCAATTACTTATGGCCTTGCGGTTATTGCCGTACTGGTTGGTATTGTCTGGTTGGTTAACAGGAGGATCAACAGCAGGACGGAGGAAGCTCTTTCGCAGATGTATGTGGCAGAGGACTATCTGAGCAAGGACTCGCTTAACCTGGCGCTTTATGGCGATGGCAACTATATGGGTTTTATTGACATAGCAGATGAGTACAAGATGACCGGGCCGGGTAACATGGCAAATTATGCTGCAGGTGTATGTTTCCTGTGGATGGGTCAGTACGAGGATGCAATTGATTACCTTGAGCGATATAAAAAGAAAGACAGGACAATCAGCGTAGAGGCACTGGGGGGCATAGGTGATGCCTATATTGAACTGGGTGAGATCGACAGGGGCATAGACTCTTACCTGAAGGCTGCCAACTATTCAAAAAACTCCTTTTACAGTCCTCATTACCTCATGAAAGCTGCACAGCTATACGATCTTGAAGGGCGTTATGATGAGGCGATGGAACTGTATGAAAGAATAAAGAAAGAATTTCCTGAAAGTACTGAAGGAAGGGATATTGAGAAGTATATTTCAAGGGTTAAGGTATTACAGTAATGGCAACGGCAAACCTTTCAGCATATGATCCCGACAGGATACCTCCTGCGGGTGATATGATCTTCGGCATAGTTGTTTCGGACTGGAACAGGGAAATTACATGGAGCTTACTGGAAGGAGCTGTCAGCATATTAAAAAAGCAGGGTGCCACTGAAGAAAATATTTTGATCGAGCATGTTCCCGGCAGTTTTGAGCTGCCTTTTGCTGCCCGCTTAATGGCTGAAAACAGTGAAGTTGATGCACTTATCTGCCTGGGTTGTGTAATCCAGGGTGAAACACCGCATTTTACCTATGTATGCCAGGGTGTCACCCAGGCTATCACACAATTAAATCTCGAATATCCTATACCTTTTATTTTCGGTCTTTTAACAACCGACACCCTTCAGCAGGCCATTGACAGATCAGGAGGCAAGCACGGAAACAAGGGTGATGAAGCTGCTCTTACAGCCATTCGGATGGTTGATCTCAGCAGGAAGCTGGGGAGCTGACCAGGCATTCTAAAAGTTATCCTTT
>JBNJHQ010000028.1:0-18349 GCA_051748705.1 Bacteroidota bacterium
ATGATAATAGTTACTTCGGGCAGAGCTTCCCTGATATTTTCATACCCGAAGAAGAAAGGAATGATTACAGGATCTGCCTTGAAAAGATAATAAAGGACAGGCATAATTCCAGGCATCAATATAATTTCCATGTTCTTACAGGCCCTGACAGGAAAGAGAGAGACTTTATCAGATCATCTACCCGTGTGATAAGCGATAGCGGCAAGCGCCCGCTGGGCCTTTTCATACAAGGAAGAATAGCGGAAAAAGCCACACAGCTGATTCCCGGCTCCGGTAACAGAGAAAGCAGCCAGGACAAAGAAGATAAAGGACGGCAGGCAACCAGCGAGTTTATTGCAAATATAAGTCATGATATCAGGACCCCCCTGAGTGCCATAATGGGCTTTACCGAACAGCTTATGCAAACCGGGCTGGATAAGAAACAGCGGGAATACATGGAGATAATTGACAAATCATCCGAACACCTGTATGATCTTGTAAATGATATACTTGTATATACAAAAAGTGAAGCCAGGCAGATCAAACTGGATGCAGGACCTTTCAAAATAGATAATACCATAAAGTATGCTTTCAAATCACTTAAGGCAAAGGCAAAGGAAAAAAATATACGCTTCTCATATGAGATAGATGATGCACTGGATGTTGTGGTTATAGGCGATTCATTCAGGCTCAGGCAGGTACTGCTGAATATGCTGAATAATGCCATTAAATTCACTGACCGGGGTTATGTTAAGCTGAGGTGCATGGCCGAAGAAAAATCGGGTGACCTTCTGAGGGTACGCTTTGATATTATAGATACGGGGATAGGTATCAGCCCGGAAAACCTGAAAACTATTTTCAGCAAATTCAGGCAGGCCGATCCAGCCTGGGGAAGGAAATACGGTGGTACAGGACTGGGACTGACGATATGCAAGAACCTGATCGAACTGCAGGATGGCAGTCTAGCCGTTTCGAGCCGTGAAAATGAAGGCTCAACTTTCAGTTTTGTTATACCATACGAGAAAGCCAGGATGAGTAAGCTATTATCAGATAATATTGGGCAGATCGACCTGAATAAATTAAAGGACAGAAAGGTTTTACTGGTTGAAGATGACAGCGTTAACCGGCTGCTGGGTAAAACAATACTGGAAAAGTTTGGATGCATTTATGAAATCGCAGTGAACGGAAAAGAAACACTGGAGAAAATAAATAATAATGATTATGAACTGATACTTCTCGATATTAATCTTCCCGACACCAGCGGACTGGATATAGCAAGGTATATAAGGAATGTGAAAAAAGACAGCGAAACAAAAATAGTTGCTTTCTCTGCCGTAATTACAGGTGAGAATATCATGGAATATAAAAGTGCAGGTATCAATGATTTCCTTTTGAAACCCTATAAGGAGATAAATCTGTATAATATATTATGCAATGCTTTTGATATAGAGCATGAAAAGACCCGGGCCTCCAGGACAGAGGTCATACTCAGGGAAGAGACCGCTGATAAGCTGTATGACCTTACAGGCTTGAAGGAAATGATTGGTTCAAACAAAGAGGCTTATAAACGGATATTGAATGAGTTCATTACAAATACACAGAATACCATTAATCTTTTTAAGGAATCATTGGATGCAGGTGACTGGAAAAAGATAGGTGAAGCCTCTCATAAAATACTGCCATCATACCGCCACCTGAAAGTTAACTCGGTAATCCCCGGACTGGAGGAGATAAACAGGAGAACCAGGGCGGACAGCAGTGCCGATACAATGCCGGCACTGGTGGACAAAACAATAAAATCAATGCGAAAAGTGACAGAAGCAATAAAGAAAGAACTGCCGGAGACATGAAACTGAAGGAAAAGAAAAAACCAAATAATCGTGGAAACTACAAAGCTTAAAACATACAATATTGATGCAGCGGTACTTGCGCTGCATAAGCTGGTGCCCGGTGCTGAAACCATAAGAGGCTGGAAAAACAAGGGGATACATATCTCAATTATCTGCGATAATGACGTAATAGCTGAAAAGCTTTCGCGATCCTTTGAAGGTGTAACAGATGAAATACATCTCCTGCCACAGAAAGGAACAAATGGAAATAATAAATCTAAATCCATCCTGAAAAAAAGGATTAAAAGACCCGGTGCTGGGCTTAAAAAGACAATATTTATAACTGATCATCCCTCATTTATCTCAAAAATGAAACCGGCAGGGATAGCACTGTCAGCAGGATTATGCAATAATGAAAGCTGTAAGAAATCTTTTTATGACAGTGGCGCTGATATTGTGCTGAACAGTATTGAAAATATCATTACCCGGAAAGATGAAGGCGGTAATCCGCGCTTCAGCCAGACCATTCCAGGCATATTCAAACAATTTGACCACTTCACCAGCTCACTGGAAAACAGGAAACCCGTTTTTTTCTTCGATTATGACGGTACACTAACGCCTATTATCAATGATCCTGAAAAAGCATATATAAGCGAAGAGAAGAAAATACTTCTTAAAAAACTCTCATCATCGCATAATGTAGCTATTGTCAGCGGGAGGGATATGACAGACATCAGGAAATTCATTGGCCTTGACAACCTCATCTATGCCGGCAGTCACGGTTTCCGCATATCCGGCCCGGACGGCCTTTACATGATGCAGGAAAAAGCTGTTGATCTGTTACCCGGGCTTGACCGTATGGAGAAGGAACTTGTCAATACACTGGAGAAAGAGGTACCTGGTGTCAGTATTGAGAGAAAATATTTTGCCATTGCCATCCATTACAGGAATGCTCCTCCCGGATCATTCAATACTGTAAAGAAATATGCTGACAGGCTGTTAGAGGGTAATAATGATTTTAAGAAAGGCAGGGGTAAGAAGATACTTGAAATAAAACCATCACTTGACTGGCACAAGGGTAAGGCTGTTGAATGGATAATGAACAAGCTCGGCTTTTCCTTTCCGGGCGAATATCTGCCAATGTATATTGGTGATGATATTACTGACGAGGATGCTTTCAAAACGCTGGCAGATGACGGTATCGGGATACTGGTGGGCAGTCACAGCCAGCTTTCAGCAGCCCGCTACCACCTGCGTGATGTTGATGAGGTGGGAAAGTTCCTGAATTACCTGGTTTCCTCACCCGCACTCTGACAGGGGTGCTGCCTGCCCGCACGGCACCGGGTAGTTTTTCACCCATCCTCTTCAATGCTCTCTTCCAGTCTTTTCTCATCACTGACGGCTTCTATCTGTCGGGTGTCGATAAACCCATTAGCGGCAGCATGCCTGGCAGCCTCGGTACTTGTCTCAACAACTATCATCTCCGTACCAAGTTCGCGTGCCTCTTCCACCTGCCTGGCCAGCTGCCTGTTATGCTTTTTCCTGCCTATATACCTGATATAGATAGCCTTTACCCTTGAAGGATACATCTCTGCCATCTTCAGGTAAATAGCCGGATCCCTCTGCCCGCTGTCGCCTATCAATATAAAATTATGGAGGTAGTAATGCTCAAAGAGGTCTTTAATCCTTTCCACCTTATCATGATATTTTTTCCCTGAACGGAATATGCTGAAGAGGCTCAGCCTGATATCACTCAGCAATAAAGGCCCGGCCGGTATCTTCTTATCCTCAAAAAAATCCACCAGCAGGTCATACAGGTTCCACTCACTGGCACTGACATAAAAGATTGGCCTTTCCTCACCTTCCTCCGGCTTATTCAACGCACGGTAAAAAGCAGCCACCCCTTCGAAAGGGGAACGTGTCAAAGCATTCTTTGACATCATGACCCTGAGTTTTTTCAGTGTCCTGGTTGAATGGGATACCAGTACGGTATCATCAATATCAGACACAACTATATAGTCAGTTTCTGAATCAACAATGAAAGCTTTACAAGTGGCCCTGGCTGGCTCTCCTCCGTTATCCAGCCGGTCTATCAGCTTAAAGCTCACACTATCCGATATTTTCCCGCCCGCTGATGCTCTTCTCGGGAGTATTGTATGAAAAAGGCCCTTTTCATTAGTCTTAACAATAACTTTCTTGCCACAATAACTGATCTCAACCCTGACACCTGCAAGCTCATCACCTGAGTATCTTTTTACCATAGTGAGTATGTTTTTCCACATATTTTGTCCCGGCTCAGGTCTTGCCAGACCCTTATCTTCAATCACAGCGCCGGTGATCATTACCTTGTTCCCGGTGCCATATGCATTGTATGGAAGTATAACCGGGTCTCCCAGCATGCCCAGGCGCCTTTTGATGGCTATCCGTACAGCCCTGAACGGGTTCCCGGCCTTCCTTAAAAAGAAAAGTAAAGTTTTTTTCACCATAAAAGGAATGTTGCATTGTTTTTGAATGTATGATCAAAAGGCAGACCAAATACCTGCCTTCAGGAAGGAATAAAATAATTTTTACATGGAAAGAATAATGTTTTTCTTGAAACCCGGGGCAGGTAAGGGAATCTTTGAAAACCCGGAAGAGACAATAAGAAAAAAATCAAAGCAGCACAATTTTCAGTTCACTATTTTTAATATCCCCGAAGAAACTGACCTGGCAAAGATAAATGATGCCATTGATAAGTTCCGTCCTACCATTGCGGTTGCAGGAGGTGGCGACGGCACTGTAAACCTTGTTGCAAGGAATATAGCAGGTAAAGGTATCAGGCTTGGCATTATCCCCCTGGGCTCATCCAACGGACTTGCATACGGGTTAAATATACCGGCCGGTCCGGATGAAGCCCTGGATCTGATAGCCAGGGGTGACAGCAGAAAGATTGACACCCTGATAATCAATGACAGCCATTTGTGCCTGCATATGTGCGACCTGGGGATGAATGCCAGGGTTATTAAAAGGCGTCAGGATGAAGATATGGGTGGTTTCCTGGGTTACGTTAAACAATATTTCAAAGAGCTTGGATATAAACATAAATTCAGGTTCGAAGTAGATGCCGGGGACAGGCATATCACCGGCAAAGCCGTAATGGTAGTGCTTGCCAATTCATCCTATTATGGAACGGGGGCAAGGATAGCACCGGAGGGTCAGCCTGACGACGGCCGGTTTGAGATCGTTATTGTAAAAGCATACACCATTCGCTTCTTCCTGGATATGCTGATAACCATCTTTTACAAAAACTACAGTAACAAAACTACCAGGTATATAATAAAAGCCAGGAAGGCTGACATCACTACAAATAACCCACAGGAGTTGCAGATTGACGGTGAACCCCTGGGAATGAAAGATAAAATAAAGGTGGAAATACGTCCCGCCTCCATAAATATTATCTGCAATAAATAACAGCAGGTTAAATTAACAACAGGAATTTACCAGGGTGAGCGGACTGCTCAACAAGCAGCCGGAACAGTATCAATGAATGTGAATTATTCCAATTGTGTGTTTTCTGTTTAGCGGTGGAACTGTTGATTAAGTTTCACAGTATGCGGACATTTTCCACATCAGGTATTAATGTTTTGAACCCGGCCTGCCCTGCAGGTGAAGCGTACAGTATTCATTACTAAAGTCATAGGAAACCCTATCCGTTTAGCATTAACATGTGCACAGGCTGGTACTGTAATTGGGATACATGAATAAAGGTTTAAAACAAAGCCTTCCGGGCCAGCAAAAGAAATATACTGCTTCCTGACTCATTTAGCATTTACTTTTATCACGCAATTATGAGCCATAATAAGTCTTTTCACTCGCAATCCCCTGATGATATATTTAAATCCCTCGACACTTCTGAAGAAGGACTGAATAATGAAGAAGTAAACCGCAGGAGAGACAAATACGGGAATAATAAATTAGAGGAAAGAGAACAGAAAAGCTGGTTACAGATCCTTTTGTCTCAGCTCACAAACCCTGTAATATACCTGCTGGTTGCAGCAGTAATAGTATCGCTTATATTTAATGATATCCCCGAGGCAATAGCCATTGCCATTGTGATAATTCTCAATACGGCAATAGGCTTCTGGATGGAATACCAGGCCCAGTCATCACTTAAGGCCCTTAAAAAGATGGATGTGCTGTATGCCATGGTAATCCGTTCGGGCGAGGCCGGTGAGCTAAGGGCTGAAGAACTTGTTCCGGGTGATATTGTTCAGCTGGAAGCCGGGGACCTGGTACCAGCCGATGCACGGATAATTACTGAGAGTGAGCTAAAGGTTGACGAATCCGCCCTTACCGGTGAGTCGGTGCCGGTAGAGAAACAGACCGGGACACTGGATAAAGACACCTCCCTTGCTGACCGTACAAATATGCTTTATAAAGGCACTGCCCTGTCTTCCGGCAAAGCAAAAGCTGTAGTTGTGGCTACCGGCATGGACACAGAGATAGGAAATATCTCCCGGATGGTTACAGGTGCCACAGGGGAGGAAATACCCCTGAACAAAAAGCTTTCGAGGCTTACAAAAAAACTGATCTGGCTGATTGCCGGCCTGGCAATCTCGTTCTTTTTCTTCGGATGGCTGAGCGGCAAGGATATTTACCTTATGCTGCAAACAGCCATTGCCTGGGCCATCGCTGCCATACCTGAAGGACTGCCGATAGTTGCCAGCATATCACTGGCAAAGGGGATGCTGCTTCTGGCAAAACAAAATGTGCTGGTGAGAAAACTCGCATCAATAGAAACACTGGGTGAAACAACGCTTATACTGACAGATAAAACAGGTACCCTGACCAAAAACCGCCTGGGCCTGAATAATATGCACCTGACGAGCAGGGAGATTGAAGTGGGTGAAGAAAAAGATATTAAAGGAGATGAGGCTTTTGCCCATTTTAAAAAGATTGCGATACTGTGCAATGATGCCACCAGTACAAACGGCGGTCACGAGGGAGACCCGCTTGATACGGCCTTGCTTGACTATTTTAAACAACATGATGAGAACTCATATAACAGTCTTCGTGATCTGGAAAAAATAAACGAAGATCCGTTTGATTCGGAGACAATGTATATGGGGAGCATTCACCTTGAGGATGATACAAGCTATATTGCAGCCAAGGGAGCAACAGGCGCCATCCTTAATCTATGCAGTCACTACTTCGATAAGGATGAAAAAAAGAAAATTGACGGTAAGTTCAGGGAGAAGTGGCTTAAGCTTGATAAAGAGAACTCTTCGCAGGGTCTGAAGGTCATTGGCTTTGCCTTTAGAGAAAGACCGGCTGCAGATGCTGATGAACTCAGGCAAAAGGAAGAATTTCTTGAAGATATGACCTTCGTGGGAATTGCCGGCTTTATTGATCCCGTGAGAGAGGACATTGCAGATTCAATAGAAAAATGCCAGCATGCGGGAATAAGAGTGGTGATGCTTACCGGCGACCACCCTGAAACAGCAAGGAACATAGCCGGCCGGATTCATCTCCTGGATAATGATGGCAGAAACAAAGTTATTACAGGAAAGGAACTGGATAAAGCGGAAGATATTGAGAATGTGGCTGTCTTTGCCAGGGTCGACCCTTCTCAGAAACTGGATATTGTAAAACACTTCCAGGACCTTGGTGAGATTGTAGCGATGACAGGTGACGGGGTTAATGACACGCCGGCCCTGAAAAAAGCCGACATAGGCATTGCCATGGGCAAAAGAGGAACCCAGGTAGCCCGTGATGTGGCCGATATGGTGCTGAAGGATGATGCATTTCCATCCATTGTCCGGGCAGTGGAAGAGGGGCGTATTATCTTTGAGAATATTAAGAAGTTCGTCATCTACCAGCTCTCTTATCACCTTGCTGAGATCATAATAATTGCAGGTATAAGTTTCACATTCTTCAACCTGCCCCTCCTGCCTCTTCAATTGCTGTTTATTAACCTGCTATCCGATGTTTTTCCAGCACTGGCCCTGGGTATAGGCTTAGGTAGCGGTAATATTATGGAAAAGCCTCCAAAAGACCCCGATGAGCCAATTATTACAAAAAGGAACTGGCTTATTACGGCAGTTTACGGGTTGGTTATAAGTGTTTTTGTTATTGCCGCCTATATTTATGCACTGGAAGTAATGGGCCTGTCAAAGGAGATATGTAATAATATTGCATTTTTCAGCCTTGCCATAGGCCAGTTACTGCACGTTTTTAATATGCGCGAAGCAGACGAAGCGGTATTCAATAACCAGGTTACCCGGAATAAATATATATGGTATGCCCTGGCTTTCTGCATCATCATACTGATTGCTGCATATTTTATCCCGGTAGTAAGCAATGCCCTTTCCTTTGAAAGGCTTGAAGCGGATGCATGGCTGCTTATTTCAATAACTGCCATTCTTCCCCTTCTCACCAACCAGGTTATTAAAAAAATTTGGAAGTTTTAAAACGAATATAGCAAAGCATCTCATGAACAAAGTGAATAAATTTTAAACCTATGAAACGTCCATTAAAAAATCATCATTATTTAGCAACAGGTGAATGATTATTTTTTAATGGTAAGTTCCATGTGACCAATGAAATAAATAAAATATAATCACATGAATAACTGGATTTTAAGATTTGAAGGATGGGAACCTTCAGAACAGGCACACAGGGAAGCCTTATGCACCCTTGGCAACGGTATATTCGCAACCAGGGGAGCTGCAGAGGAAGTACCTGAAAACAAATACAATTACCCGGGTACATACCTGGCCGGGGCCTATAACAGGGCTACCTCAAAAATTGCCGGCAGGGATATAGAAAATGAAGATCTTGTCAACTGGCCCAACTGGCTCTATTTAACTTTCAAACACCAGGGTGGCTCCTGGTTTGATCTTGAAGATACATTGGTTCTTGAATACATCCAGGAATTGAACATTAAGGAAGGTTCGCTCCTGAGAAAAATGAAATTCAGGGATAAAGATGACAGGATAACATCCCTTATCACCCACCGTGTTGTCAGTATGAATAATCCACACGAGGCAGCTGTCCAATGGGTACTGATACCGGAGAACTGGTCCGGCAGTATCACTATCAGGTCTGCAATTGACGGACGGGTAAGGAACTACGGCGTTGAACGCTACCGCGACCTGGAGAGCCAGCATATCAGCGTGAAGGAAAAGGGAATCACCAGGGACCATTTCCTGTACCTCTCAGCCCGGTCATTACAGTCAGAAATGGTTGTATCAATGGCTTCCGGGATCAGGATTTACAAAGATGATTCCGAGATCCGGGGCGAGCGTCACAGCTTTGCACGTGAAGATTTTACCGCTGAAGATATCAGCATTGAATGTGAAAAGCTTTACCCGGTGACGATCGAAAAAACCCTCAGCCTGTATTCTTCAAAGGATTTTGCTATCAGCGATCCGCTGACAGAAGCCTTATCCCATATAAAACGCATTGCCGGTTTCAGTGAGGTAAAGGACAAAAATACTAATGAATGGACGGAAATATGGGAAAAGAACGATATCCTTATAGAAAACAAGGATGGGAAGAAGGATCACCAGATGATCCTGCGACTGCATATTTTCCATCTTTACCAGACAGTATCGCGCAACAGTATAGGGTATGATACCGGTGTTCCATCAAGGGGCTGGCACGGGGAGGCATACAGGGGACATATTTTCTGGGATGAACTGTATATCTTCCCTTTCATTAACCTGCATGAGCCACAGCTGGCACGCTCCCTGTTGATGTACAGGTACCGGAGGCTGGAGCAGGCAAGGGAGGCAGCAGCCAGGGCGGGCTACCGTGGAAGCATGTTTCCATGGCAGAGCGGCAGCAACGGCCGGGAGGAAAGCCAGGTAATACACCTCAACCCTGAATCAGGACGCTGGATACCCGACAACACTCACCTTCAAAGGCATATCAATGCTGCTATCCCCTATAATGTATGGCTTTATTACCAGAGCACAGGGGATATTGAATTCCTTATAGCCTACGGGGCTGAGATAATATTCAACACAGCTCTTTTCTGGGCTTCCATCGCCGTGGAGAATCCGCGCCGCGACCGCTACGAGATACACGGCATTGTTGGTCCGGATGAATATCATACCTCTTATCCCGGATCAGAACAGCCCGGGGTAAATAATAATGCCTATACAAATGTAATGGCCTCATGGGTACTGAACAGGGCACTGGAGCTGACTGAAGAGCTCAGCGATGATATCATGGGAGAGCTGCAGATGCGTGTTGGTTTTAACAGTGATGATATTAAATCATGGAAGGATATCTCATCGCGTATGTTTGTTCCCTTCAATGATCGGGGCGTAATTATGCAGTTCGAAGGCTTTGAATCACTGGAGGATCTGGACTGGGATAAATACCGGAAGACATACGGAGACACCATACGGCTTGACCGCATACTGGAAAAGGAAAACGATTCACCAAACAGGTACAGGGCATGCAAGCAGGCAGATGTGCTGATGCTTTTTTACCTCTTCTCCTCTGAAGAGCTTACAGACATCTTCAGCCGGCTGGGCTATGACTTTAAGGCTGAACAGATACCGGACAATATCGAGTATTACCATGCCATTACATCCCATGGTTCAACACTCAGCCGGGTAATTCATTCCTGGGTATATGCACGGTCAGACCGTAACAGGTCATGGTCCAATTACATCAAAGCCCTTAAGCTTGACCTGGAGGATGAGCAGGGAGGAACAACAGCTGAAGGCATACACCTGGGAGCAATGGCAAGCACTGTGGATATGGCAATGCGCAGTTATTCAGGTATGGAGATAAGAGAAGATATCCTTTGGTTCAACCCCAGGCTCCCTGAAGAGGTGGAAGCCATCTCATTTATCCTTCGCTACCGGGGCCACCGTATCAGGCTGCGCATAAGCCATAAAAAGATCAGCTTAAGATTCCTGAAGTGCAGGGCAAATCCTGTAAAAGTAAATATACGGGGCAGGGAAATGACTTTCAGGACAAATGATCAAAAGGAAATTGAAATATGATCAGAAGCTGCTGTAAGTATCCTGGTAACGATCCAGCAGATCAAGGTATTTCTTTACGGCTTCCCTTTTGGAGTCCTCATCTCCATCATTTTCCATATCACTGAGAGCCGTTACCTTGGCCCTTACATTGGCCCTGTAGGCTTTATAGTACATAAACAGCTGGCGTGACAATTCACTCTCCCCGGCACCATATGCCTCAATATAGGTATTATAAAAATGTTCGCTCAGCTCATCAAATCCATAGAAATCGAGGTCGACACAAAGGAAGGCAATCTCGTTCAGCACATCAATAAAACGTAGTTTCTTATTAAAGTCAATACAGTCAAAAATTACAGGATCATTATAAAGGAATATATTGCTTGCGTTAAGGTCACCGTGACAGTTGCGTCGGAAATTCCTTATTATCCTGTCGTTGAAGTATGAGCGCCGGCTGTTCAGGTAACTGTCGGACAGTCCTGTGCTTTTCTTTATGATATTCTCATAATCAGGACCAAGCTCTTTTTTCACATAATCTTTTATGCCTGATATATCATTGAAAGTCTCCTGGAAATCTATTGTGTCAAAAGCATTCTTAATTATTCTTACCCGCTTATGAAATCCGGCTATCTTTTCAGCCAGCTTCTCTATTTCATGCTTTCTTACCTCTTTCTTTGCCAGGAGCCTGTCCATCTCCCTTTCATTATCCATCCTTTCCATCTTTACCATATAGTCTATAATAACGTCATCATCGTCCATGGCTCCACCTTCCAGCATTTTTTCAGTTACGGGTAATACAGAGATATACATCTCGGGGGCAAGCCTGCTGTTAAGTTTAATCTCTTCGCAGCAATAATGCCTTCTCTTCTCCAGGCTTGAGAAATCCACAAAGGAATATTTAACCGGACGTTTTATCTTAAAAGCAAAATTGTCGCTTAAGATAACCCAGGATATATGTGTTTCTACAAGCTCTGTATTTGCCGATTCACCATCAAATTCCCAGTTCTCAATTAACTTATCTATCTCTTCCCTCTTCATATCTGATTTCTTTCTTTAGTTGATCAATCATCTCATCCGTTTCAAGTCTGTCCGACCAGATGACCGGATGTTCTTCTTCCATATCTTCGAATTTATCCCTGATCATCAAATACTCATCGTAACCAGCCTCACTGTAGTGCCGATCATTTTTCATACGTTCCTTAACCGTATCTTCCGAAGCCTTCATTTCAACAAAAAGCACCTTCTCTCCCACCCTTGCTGCTTCTTTTTTAAACTTATCCCTGTAATGCTTTTTCCGGAATGTGCCATCAACAAGCACATCATCTTCCGCCCGGGCTGCCCCCGAGGTCCTTTTCAGCAGTTCTTTGTACACCCTGCTGTTTGTCTCAGCATCGTACTGTCCATGTTTACCCATCTCCTTACGGACAATATCCGTGTTGAGCCAGACAGCCCCCGTCCTGGAGGCCAGCCTCCTGGCCAGGTATGATTTTCCTGTTCCGGGCAAACCAAATATTATGATTATCATTTTCCTGTTTTCTTTTCAGCTTCCAGAATATTCCTTTTCCTTCAGCATCAGCAACATGTTTTCCTGTCTCCTCCTATTTACAGGTATATCCACCGTCTATCACCAGCTCACTGCCGGTCATGAACTTAGACTCGTCGCTTGCGAGGAAGACAATACCCCAGGCAATATCATCAGGTTCACCAACATGACCTATAGGATGCAGGGCATCAAGCTCTTCCCTGAATTTCTCCACGCCTACTTCAGACTCTTCTCCCATTGCTTCCACCAGAGGGGTCCATACAAATCCGGGGTGGATTGAGTTTACAAGGATATTGTCTTTGGCGTAAAGGATGGCATCCGTCTTTGTCATAAGCCTGACAGCTCCCTTGGAAGCGTGATAGGGGGGTATATCCCCGGCACTTATAATACCATAGATGGAAGAGAGGTTAATAATTCTTCCCCCGCCATTATCACGAAGATGAGGGATAATATGCCGCGTACAGAGGAAGACACCGTTAATGTTTATATCTATTACCTTCTGCCACTCTTCAAGGCTGATCTCGTGGGTTGGTTTATTAATCCCCGATATCCCGGCATTATTGACTATGCCGTCAATCTTCCCGTATTCCTCTCTAACGGAGGAAAACACCAGCTCCACCTGCTTTTCATTTGAAACATCAAGATGCCGGTAGGAAGCTGACCCGCCATCCTTCACTATCTCATCCTTTAGCGCAACACCTTCATCATCAAGCACATCTGTTGCAACAACGATTGCTCCTTCATCTGCCATTCTCTTACACCCGGCTGCCCCTATCCCACGTGCAGCTCCTGTCATTATAAACACTTTACCTTCTAACCTTTTCATACTTTTCACTTCTTATTGTTTAACATTATTTTTTTCTGAAGAATAGCTTGCCATATCCATTCCAAATGCCAGGCAAATCACATCTTAGCGCTTAAAAAACTCCTGTCATGCTGATTTATAAGTATAAACGATTGATATTTAATACTGTTTAGATAGCAGCCGCTTATGGATAATCGAAATTTTGTGGTATTACTTCACAGTTTTTGCGTATTAATTACACAACAGCTTAGCTATGGTTAATCCCTTTTCTGCCTTTTCCTGTATAAATCGAATACCCACATCAGGACGGCAAAATCAATTTATGCTGATTGATAACCGGGATACACACGGATACTTTTTCAGTCCCTTGAATCACCGGTATACACACGGATACTTTTTCAGTCCCCTGAATCACCGTTGATCAACAATAGTTGCCGGAACGTAGGATCTCCTGCGGGCAGGAATTAAATATTTTCAGATTAAATACTTTCTAATTACCTTTATGCTTTCTGTTCATCCTAAATGATAGAGAAGTGAATGTCCATACAGTACAGCTAACAGCCAATGAAAACAGTCTTAATAATTGAAGACGATACTTATATCTGCAACCTGCTTGTAAGTTACCTTGAACAAAAAGGTTATAAAGCCGAGGGATCCTATTCTGGAGCCAGGGCAAAGAAGCTGATTGAATCCAGGGATTACAGCATTATCCTTTGTGATTACAGGCTGCCGGAAACAAACGGTTATGAGATGCTTCTGTTCATTAAGTCAAAGAAACCTGACATACCGGTCATTATAATGACGGCTTATTCAGATGTCAGAATGGCTGTTAAGCTTATTAAATCCGGTGCCTATGATTATGTTACCAAACCTGTACACCCGGAAGAGATACTACACCTTATAAACAGGGCCATAGATGAAAAGAAAAAAAAATCTGACAGAGGGTCCGATTCCTTCAACGAAGAGTTTATTACCGGGAAAAGTGAGCAGATCAAAAAGATAATGGAGCATATCAGGGTTGTTGCCGCCACAGATCTGACGGTTTTGATTGAAGGAGAGACAGGGTCGGGCAAGGAATACATAGCCAGGGCAATACATAATTACAGTAAAAGAAAAAACAAACCTTTTATCCCGGTCGATTGCGGAGCCATGCCCAAAGACCTGGCCAACAGCGAACTGTTTGGCCATGTTAAGGGGGCCTTTACGGGTGCCATAAGCGATAAAACAGGACATTTTGAACAGGCTGAAGGTGGCACTATCTTCCTTGACGAGGTGGCTAACCTTCCCTATGAGAACCAGGCCAAGCTGCTGAGGGCATTGCAGGAAAGGATAATAAGCAGGGTGGGCGAGAACAAACACATTAAGGTTGATGTGAGACTTATAGCTGCCAGCAATGATAACCTGCTGAAGATGGTAGATAATAATGAGTTCAGGGAAGACCTGTATCACAGGCTGAATGAGTTTAAAATACTTCTTCCACCACTGAGGGAACGTACTGAGGATATTATGGAGTTTGCCGGCCACTTCATTGACAGGGCCAACACCATGTTTGGGAAAGATGTTAGCGGTCTTGATGATGATGCCATACGGCTTTTCATGGACTATGAATGGCCCGGTAATATCAGGGAACTTAAAAATGTAATCAACAGGGCAGTCCTCCTTTCTGACTCAGATATTATTAAAGCACAGGGCTTAATCGATGAGATAAGGTTCAACAGGGTTAAAGGTACCCGGATTCCAGGGGAAAAAGAACAGCTCAACAGGGCCGGCAACCTTAAAGAAGCCACCGAGATAACAGAAAAAGACCTGATAATATCAGCCCTGATAAAGTGTAACTGGAATAAATCAAAAGCCGCCAAACTACTTAGCATTGACAGGAAAACCCTGTATAACAAGATAAAACATTACGATATAGAAAATGTGAAATAGCCCTGCACATTTTAAGCTGTATAATGCCTGCAGCATACTGCTGCCCCCTCCTCCTTTTTTATGTGGATTAATACCCCGAATGTGGCTTATTTCACCATTTATACACTAAAATATCTCTTGTCATAATTGCCCATATGCCTGTTTTATTGTCTTTTACAAAATCCCAGGATCTATGGCACGGGATTTTCTCTGATGATTAACAGGTGCAGATAATTTTTTTTAAAAAAAGCAAAAAATATGGCTTTTATACTTCCCCGGCTCGATTATGACTATGATGCCATGGAACCATATATCGATGAGGATACCATGAGGATACACCACCTTAATCATCATGCTGCCTATCTCTATAAATTTAATGAAGCAATCAGGTATACAGACCTTGAACAGATGAAGCCCTCTGAAATTTTTGCAGAGATATCCATCCATCCGGCCGCGGTAAGAAATAACGGCGGCGGTTTCTTCAATCACTGCCTTTTCTGGAAGATAATGACACCAGATTCAAAAGAAGAGCTTGAAGTGGGGCTGGCAGATGTCATAGCAAAGTATTTCGGCACGCTTCAGGAATTTAAACAGGAATTCTCTGAGATAGCCTCAAATAAGTTCGGGTCGGGATGGGTATGGCTCGTAAAAAAAGATAATGGTGAGCTGCTTATCACATCCACCTCCAACCAGGATAACCCCCTGATGGATATTAACCCCATACGTGGGCTGCCAATATTATGCCTTGATATATGGGAACACGCATATTATCTTAAGTACCGGCATAACAGATCGGGCTTTATAGAAGCATTCTGGAATATAGTCAACTGGAAGAAAGTAGCTGAACTTTATAATAATTCAATCCTTTAGCACCCTACTCCTGATAAATTTGTATAGTTCTCCGAATCCGAATACCAGTGACGACATGAGGGTGATCACAAGTATATCTATCCATGGCAGGTCACTGAATTTAAATATATCCTGCATGAATGGCAGTTTAATGGCTGCCAGCTGTAATACAATAGAAGCAAAGAATGCCAGGATAAGCCACCTGTTTCTGAAAAATCCTATGGCAAATGCTGATTTTTTTAATGACCGGAGGTTGAAGGCATTGAATATCTGCGTCATGGCAACAACCAGGAAGGCCCCTGTTCGTGCTTTTTCGACTCCCTCCGGGCGGTAATGACTGAAAGCCAGCAATGCCAGCACCACCATCACAGGCACTATAATAAGCAGGTTGGGAAGTATTTCTTTATTGATGATCCGCTCCGACTTCTTCACGGGCGGCTCTTTCATCATATCCTCATTTCCCGGCTCGGTAGCCAGTGATATATCCATTACCCCGTCAGTTACCAGGTTGACCCATAATATCTGGGTTGGCGACAGAGGGTAGGTGAACCCTATCGCAAGAGCAGCCACAAGGTTAAGTGTTGATGCAAAATTCGTTGTTAACAGGAAAAATGTTGTAAGCCTTATATTACGGAAGACAATACGCCCTTCTTCTATAGCATCTACTATGCTGGCAAAATTATCATCCGAAAGGACTATCTGTGAATTGTCCCGGGCCACATCGGTGCCCCTTTGTCCCATGGCTATCCCCAGGTCTGCCGCCTTCAGTGCCGGGGCATCATTAACCCCGTCGCCTGTCATACCGATAATAAGTTCCTTGCCCTGCACTGACCTTGCTATCCTGAGCTTTAACTCAGGGCTCACCCGTGCAAATACATTTGTACAGGCGGTATACTTATCCAGGGTCTCATCATCCACCTCCAGATCTTTCCCGGTCAGAACAAGGGGACAATCCCTTTTCCCCTCCTCTTCACCGGGTTCAATTATCCCTACTTCCCTGGCTATTGCCATGGCCGTCTGTTTATGATCACCGGTGACCATTATCACACGAATCCCTGCAGTTTTGCATTTTGCCACCGCATCTTTAACCTCCTCCCTCGGAGGATCAATTATCCCGTATAAAGCTACAAAGACAAGTCCTTCCGCATCGTCTGCTGTTACCTCCCGGCTCTCCTTTTCGGCCCCTTTGTAGGCACACCCTATCACCCTCATGCTCTGGTTGCTTAGTTCATCAATCTTATCTCTTATTTCCCTGGACGTTTCATCATCCAGCTTTTTATCACCATCCCCGGTAATAATATCTGATGACAGGGAAAGGATCTTTTCAGGGGCTCCCACAAACAGCATTTCACGACTTTCATCAGGGTATGATACCAGGGAGGCCCTGAACTTATTCTCCGGGTTAAAGGGAAGGTCATCCAGCACTTCGATACCCTTAAAGGGGCTCTCCTCCTTCAGGCAGGTTTTTTCACACAGCACAAGCATGGCGGCCTCTGTCGGATCACCCGCCACTTCAGGGTTCTGATCATCATCTTCATTAGCTTCCCCATCTTCATCCTCGTCATAATCTTCCTTTATACTTGCATCATTGCAGTTGCCTGCAATAATGATCGATTTGGCCAGCAGCTCATTATCCTTTATTGAAACCTCTTTATCACCCGATCTTACTTCACCCTGCATCTCATAGCCCTCACCGGTTACATAATATTCATCATCACCCGGGATAAAGATCTTTTTTATAGTCAGCACACCCTGTGTAATGGTTCCTGTCTTATCTGACAGGATCACATTGAGTGAACCGGCAGTTTCAGTGGCTGTAAATTCACGGATAATAGCATTTTTTTTGGCCATCCTGTTAGCACCAATGGCCAGCACAACCGACAGGACGGCAGGAAGGCCTTCCGGAATGGAAGAAACCATGGTGGCAATAGTGACCAGCAGGGATTCCTCTAATCCAAAATCCCTTACAAAATAGCCCACGATAAAAACGATAATTGCAGTTATCACTGCAATGGCGGCCATTATTTTCGCAATTTGAGCCGTTAATTTCCTGAACCTGCTTTCTTTCTCACCTACATCTTTTAATGATTCCGCTATTTTACCCAGTTCAGTATTCTCAGCAGTTGCCGTTACTACCACCTTACAGCTACCCCTGGCAACATGAGTGCCCTTATAAACCATGTTTTTCCTGTCGGCCAGGGAGGTATCTTCGTCCAGGACCTCCTCTGTTTTCCCGGCAGGGAGGGATTCCCCGGTCAGTGATGCTTCAACCATCTGCAGATTTTTAGCTTTTATGATACGGCCGTCGGCGGGGACGGCTTTTCCCTCATCCAGTAAGAGTATATCACCCGGCACCAGGCTGGCAACATCTACAATTGACCTTTCACCATTTTCCAGTATAAGGGCTTCATGGCTGAGAAGCTTTTTCAATGACTCAATTGATTTCTCAGCCTTATAT
>JBNJHQ010000029.1:0-17998 GCA_051748705.1 Bacteroidota bacterium
CCCGGATTTCTACGATGTTGCAGTATCATCTGCCGGAAACCACGATAACAACATTTATAATCAATGGTGGGGTGAAACACACCATGGAGTGAAAGAAATTCAGAAAAAAGTGAAGGTTGATAAAGAAGAAAAGGATAAACAGGAAAAAGCATATCCCGGTGAAGAAAATGACAGCCTCAGGACTGAAATCATCTACAAATCAGATGTGCCCGCTAACCAGGATCTGGCTAAGAATCTTAAAGGCTACCTGCTGCTTGTTCATGGTGACATTGATAACAATGTTCACCCGGGCAACAGCATCAGGGTGGTTGATGCGCTTGTCAAGGCCAATAAAAGATTTGATTTTATGATCATGCCCGGGCAAAGGCATGGCTTTGGGAAATATACGGAGTATTTTGAAACCATGATGTGGTATTATTTCGCTGAACATCTCCTGGGTGATTATCGAACGAATATTGAACTCAAGGATTATTAGGATTCTCTTTTAACAAAATATTACAGAGGGGGCTGAACCAGCCCTCTCTTTTATTACACACTGACTGTAACCTCTATTACCCGGTGAATGTCCTGGCTCATTTGAACGGGGCAGCATGAAAAAGCCAGGTGACACGGCAAAGGGGGTAATTCCCTGTAAGGGATATGCACAGCAGAACTGTGTATCACAGTTCCTTAAATATTATCTTATTCCATATTTTTTTTGTATTATTGAATTACGCGAGCGGATTAGCTATGCTTAGCCCGTAAATTTGGTTCACCTAAGTTCTACTTCGGGCCTGGCGGGCACAAATGGATTAAACAATCAATCGATTATGCCTGGCAGCTTGCTGCGAGGAGAGTAAATAATAACATAAGCCCTTTCCCCATGAGAAAGTATTATCTACTGGCATTCATGGCACTTCTGAGCCTGCAGCTTATTTCGCAGAAAGCAACAATTTATGAAGAGCAGAAAGAGATGATAACATATCCCTTTGGTGATCCTGACCCCATAGCAGCACCGGGTAAAATTTACCCTTATTTCCGTTTCGATGCTTACTCCATTGACCCTGTAAGTGAGGATTGGAATATGATTTGCCTGGAGAACGAATGGATTAAACTATGGGTGGCACCCGAATTGGGAGGTAAGGTATACGGTGCAATGGATAAAAAAAGCGGTCAGTTCTTCATTTATTACAATAATGTTGTGAAATTCAGGGATATTGCCATGAGAGGCCCCTGGACAAGTGGCGGAATCGAATTTAACTTTGGCACTATCGGTCATTCCCCGGTAACCTCAAGCCCTGTGGATTATTATGTAAGGGTGAACCCTGACAGCAGTGTATCATGTTTTGTCGGTGCACTTGATCTGCCCGGCAGAACGGAGTGGAGAGTCGAAATATGCCTGCCTGCCGATAAAGCCTGGTTCGAAACAAGAACGACCTGGAAAAACCATTCAGCAAGAGGAACTTCATTATATCACTGGATGAACGCTTCCTTTGATGTGGAAGATGATCTGAAATATTACTTCCCGGGAACAAATCATATTGACCACTCCGGCAATCTCTATCCATGGCCTCTTAACGACCGGGGTACAGATCTTTCAGTATATGTGAACAATGATTTTGGGGGAGACCACAGTTACCATGTGCTGGGAACCTATACCGACTGGTTTGCCGGATATTATACTGACGATGATTATGGCTTTGGTCACCTGTCCCTGTACCCCCTGAAACCAGGTAAAAAAATCTGGATGTGGGCACTTTCACGCCAGGGAGAAATATGGAAAGATCTGTTGACTGATACCACACAGAATAAGCAGTATACCGAGATACAGACCGGTTTGTTGTATAACCAGGCAGGGGCGGGAAGCACATACACACCTTTTAAACACCTTGAATTCAGACCCGGCTCAGAATTGTATTTTTCTGAAAAGTGGTTTCCCCTTTCAAAGATAGGGGGTGTAAAAGTTGTTTCAGAGGAAATGGCCCTTAATATCAAGGAAGACGGGCAGGAACAGAAAATCCTGCTGTATGCGCTCGGAAAAGTGAAAGATACAATGGATATTGTGAATGAAAGAGCCGACACTGTATCAAGGAGCCTGGATCTTGGACCGGCAGATACACTTAGTGTCAGGCTAAACAAGGATTTCAATGTCTCGGGCATTTATCTTCGCGGAAAGGGTAACGCCATATACACAAAAGATAAAAACAGGAAAAACCTTGAAAGACCACTCAGGAGCATGCCTTTCAACTGGAATACCGTTTATGGTAAATATTACCAGGCACTTGAGTACTTGAGACAGAGAAATTACACCGGGGCACTCGAATATGTAAATATGTGTATTGAGCAGGACCCTGATTTTATTCCTGCCTATACAAAACTGGCCGGCTTGGAATCGAGGCGGTTCAGGTACGATGAAGCCGAAGAGGCTGTAAGGAAAGTGCTTGCATTTAATGCCTATGACCCTGAGGCCAATTACATATATGCTGATATCATGGAGAGGAAGGGTGATCTTTACCGGGCAAGAGACGCTTACGGCATTGCCATGCTATCCGGTGAATATTATAATATCTGCATAAATAAACTGGCACTGTTGGCACTGAGGGAAAACAGGACAGGTGAGGCACTGAGGTATATTGATCATGCCCTGAGGAAGGGAAGTGAAGATGCGCAGCTGGTAAAGACAAGGCTGGTGTGGGCCAGGAAAACAGGCAGTGACACCCTGTTTAAATCCCTCTATGAGGATCTTATATTTAATGATCCGCTTAACCATTTTGCCAGGTTCGAGAATTACCTTGTTCACCCTGTGGATTCCTTGGCTGAGTCATTGATGGCTTATGTCACTAATGAGTTTCCATACCAGACATTCCTTGAGATAGCCAGCTGGTACATAAATTATCATTTTTACCGCGAAGCTGCAACTCTGCTGGAAGTAGCTCCCCGGCACCCTTTGATCGAGCTGTATCTTTCATATGTTTATTCCAGGCTGGGCCATGCTGAAATGACTGAAAATCACCTTGATGAATTTTTAAAGGCAGAAATAGATTTTGTCTTTCCCTTCAGGTCAGAGACTGAAATGATAATGCGTTGGGCTGCAGAAAGAAGCAACAGCTGGAAGACCGGGTATTACCTGGCACTAATTTACTGGAATGCGGGCGACAGGGACAGGGCGGGAGATCTGTTCGCAGGCCTGTCGGATGAGCCGGATGACTGGAAATTTTATATGGCAAGGGGTGATTTTATTGTTGAGGATAATGATATCGAGGCTGAGCGGGATTACAGGGAAGCCTATAAATTGGCACCTGACCGGTGGAGGACAAACCATGAGCTGATTAATTTTTACCTTGATCGTGGCTACAGTAACAGGGCCCTGGAATTATCCGCCGGAGCCTATGAAAAGTTCAAAGGTAACTATATCATTGATTTTGATCATGCCAGGTGCCTGCTGGCAAAAGATAGTGTTTACCGCTGTGTCGAACTGCTGGAGCAAACCCGGATACTTCCCCATGAGGGAGCATGGCAGGGCAGGGAAGTATGGAAAAGAGCCAATGTCCTGGCTTCAATGGACAGTTACTGGTATGGCCGTATAGATGATGCATACAGGTATATCGAAAATGCTTACCGCTGGCCTGAAAACCTGGGTGCCGGCAAACCCTACGAGGTGGATGAACGCTTGCTGGATTTTGTTAAGGCAATGGTGTTGACAAAAAGTGGTGATATCGAAAAGGCTAAAAATCTTTACAGGAAAATTATCGGGGAATGTACTGATGATAAGGACTGTGTCGATTCCTACAATATACTCAGGGTTTTTGCTTTAAGAGAACTGAACAGAACCAGGGAGTCAGATGCTTATTTCAGTGAATGGCTTGAGCAGGTCAATGATGAAAGGGTGAAGAAATGGGCTCTTTCCTTGTATGAAGGACGTTATGAGGATGCCGGTGAATATGCTGCAAAGAAAGCGGAAAGCCCTGAAAACTTACCATGGGAAGAAAAGATTGATGTTACTGATCTAAGCCTTTTACACAGGGTGGTTAAGAAATATCTGCAGGAGAAATGGTAAAATAATAACATCCCGGGCACAACTCAATGTGTGCCCGGGATGACCGGGTTGATAGATTCACTTCACCCGGCACAGCCGTCAGTTATCCTGCTTCTCATCAAAAACCCCTTCTCCTTTGTTTCCCCTGAGCATCTGCATCTGGCTTACAATTATTTCAGTGATCCATTTCTTCTCACCGTCCTTTTCGTAATCGCGATGCACAATCCGGCCTTCAACGGCTATCTCTTTGCCCTTTGTAAGATATTTTTCGGCTACCCCGGCAAGCCCGTTCCATAGAACAAGGTTATGCCAGGTTGTCTCACTCAGCTTTTCACCTTTTTCATTTTTGTAGTTTTCAGTGGTGGCAAGAGGAAATTTTGCCACTTTTCTTCCATTGTCAAACTCCAATACCTCAGGATCTTTTCCAAGATTGCCGATAAGATGTACTTTGTTGTTCAGTGATGCCATGATTAATGAATTTTAGTTTAACATAAGTTTCTTATGCAAACATATAACAAGAGGTAGCTATGTGTCGGTTAATAAGCATTTATACCTGTTTGTTAAACGTTTAAAATCGCCTGTGGGAATCATTTCTTGTGAAAAGCTGTTCCAATCGTTGTAATCGAGACTTACATTTTTTAACTTTATAAAAATTTCGGTGATGCCGGTTAGGAAATGTCTCGACTGCGGTGAATTACTAAGAGGGCGATCAGATAAGAAATTTTGTTCTGATCAATGCCGTAATAACTATAATAATACCATTAACCGGGAAGCAAACAACCTGGTTCGTAATGTGCATAGTGTTTTGCGTAAAAACAGAAAAATTCTCTGTGACCTTTATGAAGGCGGCAAGAAAAAGATACACAGGGATGCCCTGCTTGTTTCAGAATTCAACATTAATTTTTTTACACATTCGGTTGAAACCGATGGCGACAGCCTTATAACAAGATACTGTTACGAGTATGGTTACCGCGAAGTGAATTCAGAATATATTATCCTGGTTAAAAATACCGGCCTGCTGGATATTTAGAAGAAATAGCTTACTTTTGGAAAGGGTTTAAACATTTTAAACAGATGAAAAAAGCTATATTAATATCATTCAGCATCCTGTTTTTGTCCGCCAATGCCATGGCACAGGAAAGTTATCTCGGATTCAGTCTGGGTACAAGCATTCCGCGGGGCGACTTTGCAGCGACCGGGGAGCTATTTAATGACGGCTACGCCATCCCGGGATTTACCGTCAATTTTGAAGGTTATTATTTCCCTGTTCCTGTAATTGGAATCGGCGGGGTGCTGGGTTTCGGATCTTTGTATGCTGAGAATGAAGATTACCTGGAACATTTACTGGATTATGCCTGGACTCAAACTGAAATACCGGTCTTTTATTCACAGCCTGTAGCAGATGATGTTATTTTTGAATCAGGCTTCTGGAATTATGTCAACCTGATGATCGGACCAGAGATATCTGTTCCTTTTGGTCGCTTCCAGGCAGGTATACACGGACTGGCAGGATTAACAATGGCCTTCTATCCCAAAAGAGAGCTCTTTTATGAAGAAGGTTCAAGCACCGTGGAAACAAGCAGTGACGGTCCTTCGGCAGCACTTGCATATTCCTACGGTGCCAGCCTCTTATATAAATCACGCTCCGGTACGGGACTGAGATTAAGTGCCGATTACCTGAGCAGCGGTGCTTCTTACGATTTTAAGATGGATGTAATAAGCAGCAGCAATGAATACAGCCATACCAGGTCAGAGGATGTAGACCTTGAAGCCCTGAGCATATGCGTCGGCTTCTTCTACATCTTTTAAACGCTATAATGAGCTCAGGGTTCCTGAATATCTCACAAAATCAATCCTTGGATTGATCACATTCATATTGACATAGCCGCTAGCGCTGACTTTAATGCTAACATCAAATTTCTCATTTCCCTGGCCAAGTTCAAATTGGAGATCATAACTGCCATCCGCTTTAGTGTCCATACTGGCTGTATTGACCTTGCCTGTAAAGTTTATGGCAGCAACAGGCCTGATGGTAAATGATTTACCAAAGTATGCAAGACTTACCCTTGTCCTGTCCCTGTCAATTATTATGAAATTATTGCGGGGATTAACATCCATTATACGGCCATGGTGCGCATAGATCCTGTCAACCTTTATTAGCATTTGCTGCGACTCAACCGCTTTTCTGACATCCTCACGCTTCATTAATTCTCTTTCGGCCCGGACCTGTTGCCTGTTTTTCAAGCCTGAACAGGATGCCGAGAATAAGAGAACTGCAAGGAAAATATATATTATGTTCTTCATGACTTTTTTAAAATGAACGCAAAATTTGTGCCATGAGAAGATTAATTAATATATATTTGGGACCGGTCATATTAAAAAAAAGGTATGAAGAAGCAGATAGTTCTTATTTCTATGGTGACATGCATACTCCTGGCCAGTGGTTGTACTTCCAGGGGGCAGGAGCACGGTTACCTTGTCCAGGTGGGGGATATGGCACCTGATTTTTTGGTACGTGAAGTGGATGGTGATGAATATAAACTGTCAGATCTGAGGGGTGATGTTGTGATGTTGCAGTTCACGGCCAGCTGGTGCAGTGTATGCCGTAAAGAAATGCCCCATATCGAAAAGGAGATATGGCAGGAGATGAAAAGCAAGGGTCTTAAAGTGATAGGAATAGACAGGGATGAACCGGCGGCAACGGTAAGAAAATTCAAAGAGGACATGGATATAAGCTATCCACTGGCACTGGACCCAGGGGCAGAAATATTTGGATTGTACGCACAGAAGAGTGCCGGTGTTACACGGAATGTCATTATTGACAGGGAAGGTAAGATAATTTTCCTTACCCGATTATTCAGAATGGACGAGTTCAACGAGATGAAAGAAGTTATCGCCCGCGAGCTGGAAAAATGATAGCTTTTACCGGATGAACAACGAGTATACAATATTATTGGTGGACGATGAGAATGATATCAGGGAATTCTTGTCCTATACACTGCGCAAAGAGGGATTTATTGTTCATACCGCGGAAGATGGTAAATCAGGTATCAGGAAAGCCACTGAAGTTAAGCCTCACCTTATACTGCTGGATATAATGATGCCGGGGATAAATGGCATTGAGGCTTGCGAAAAAATACGTTCAGATCCTGATATGGCTGACGTGATAATTTGTTTCCTGACAGCCAAAAGTGAAGATTTTACACAGATAGCCGGGTTTGAGGCGGGTGGTGATGATTATATTATCAAGCCCGTTAAACCAAAATTACTCGTTAGCAGGATACGGGCACTGTTGAGAAGGTACAGGTCGGTAAGGAATGAAGAGCAGGAATCAGTGCAGGTACTCGGGTCATACAACCTCAGCCTCGACAGGGAGCGCTTTATACTCCACCTGGATGATGAGGATATTTTTCTTCCCAGGAAAGAATTTGAGTTGCTTTCCCTCCTGCTGACAAAGCCGGGCAAAGTCTTTACCAGGACTGAAATATTCAAGAAAGTGTGGGGTGAGAACATAATTGTAGGAGACAGGACAATAGATGTACACATAAGAAAATTAAGGGAAAAAGTGGGCGCAGAGCTTATTCAGACAATAAAAGGTGTGGGTTATAAGTTAATGGAGTAGTAAAAGATGTTGATGCAACCTTTTGATGATAAAACCGTACATATTTGTGAAACTAAAACATTCTTAAAATGAAAAAATCAATTCTAATCATTTTCGCACTTATTTTATCAACCGGTGCTTTTGCCCAGCTTGACTGGGGTTTAAAGGTCGGCGCTTCATCAAATAACTTTAATCTTGAAAGTGTACAGTCAGGGGCTGATTATACACTCCGTGCTGCTGAAGAAGCTTCGTGGGGCTTTCATGGAGGTGCCTTTATCAGGTTATCCATGTTTGGCCTGATCCTGCAACCTGAAGTTTTGTTTGCAACGGCTGAAAATAATATAGTTGTACAGGATGCTGGAACAACTGCAGATGAGATAAAGAGCCAGAAATTCAATAAACTGGATGTTCCGATAATGCTGGGTGTCAGATTGGGCCCGGTCAGGATTATGGCAGGACCTGCTGCATCAGTGATGCTAAGTTCAACAAGTGATCTCTTTGAAAATGCCGATAATGTATACAAAGCTGCAACATTCGGTTACCAGGCAGGATTAGGAGTTGATATAGCCAAGAAAATAACTATAGATGTGAGGTATGAGGGTGGTCTGAATAACTACGGTGATGAAGTGACTGTAGGAGGCGAGACTTTTGCACTTGATGGCAGGGCAAATGCAATTGTGCTGAGTGCCGGCATAATGTTCTAAGAAATAATCACTGAATAAATTAAACTCTCTTGTTCGGCAAGGGAGTTTTTTTTATTTTGAGCCTTGTTAAATACTTAATTAATGGACACTGACCCTGCAGGAGGTATCTTTTCTTTACAGGTGATATTGTCGATAATTTATCTTATCACTGTAATTGTAGTATGCCTGGTAATAATATTTGAAAACAGGGCCCCCGTGAAAACCCTCTCATGGGTCCTTGTGATCTCCCTGATACCCGTTGCAGGTATTATCCTTTATTTCTTCTTTGGCCAGAATTACCGTAAGAAGAAAATATTTTCCAGGAAAGGTTTGATTGACAGTGAAAATATCCTGAATGTTGCTATAAAACAGATTGAATCACTCGATATACGGCTCAAAGAAAAATCAGACAGGGTCAGGTCGAAGCAACACCTTATGACACTGATGCTTAATAACGAAAAATCAGTGCTGACCGACAATAATGAAATTAGCCTGCTGAAAGATGCAGAAGTGGTTTATGATTCAATGCTCGATGCTATTGAAAAGGCAGAGCACCATATTCACTTCGAGATTTTCAGGTTTAATATTGATGAAATAGGCAATAAATTCAGACACCTCTTAATGGAGAAAGCATCCCAGGGTGTGGAAGTGCGTATGATAATTGATGATGTGGGAAGCTGGTCATTCAAGGAAAGATATATTAAAGAAACAAGAAGGGCAGGAGTGCAGATATTTCCATTTTTCCCCGTCAGATTTCCATGGCTGGCCAGTAAAATTAATTACCGCAATCACAGGAAAATCCTCGTTATTGACGGTAAAACAGGATTTATCGGGGGAATGAATATTGCGGATAAGTACCTGCACGGCTTACCCAGACTTGGAAAATGGCGCGATACCCATCTAAGGGTGAGTGGTGAGGCGGTAGCAGGACTGAACAGGATATTTCTGACCGACTGGTATTTTTTAAGCGGGGAGATACTTACACGAAAAATTGAGTACTTCCCGAAAGTTGATACTGCAGGCAAAAGCTGGATACAGCTGGCCAGCAGCGGACCGGACAGTGATTGGGCCAATATTATGCAGGCATACCTGGCAGCTATAGCTACCGCACGGGAGAAGGTTTACCTGTGTACACCCTATTTTTCACCTAATGAGAGCATCCTGAATGCACTGAAAACAGCTGCCCTCAGCGGGAAGGATGTCAGGCTTATTATTCCTGAAAAAGCTGATTCGGTGATAGCAACCTGGATATCAAGGTCATATGTTTCCGAGCTGCTCGATGCAGGGCTAAGAATGTATTTTTATGTTTCAGGTTTTAATCATTCAAAATATATTGTTGTAGATGGTGTCTTTTCATCAGTTGGCTCCGTGAACGTTGATGTGAGAAGCTTTGACCTTGATTTTGAAGTCACAGCTCTTATATATGATGAAGATTTTGCATCTGAACTTGAAGAAACATTTATGGAGGACCTCCGTAACAGTAAGGAATTGCTTCCCGACCTTTGGGAGGACAGGTCAAAGACAGAAAAATACAGGGAAAGCCTGGCAAGGATTATGGGGCCCTTATACTGAGGTGTCTGATTATGGGCCCTTATACTGAGGTGTCTGATTATGGGCCCTTATACTGAGGTGTCTGATTATGGGCCCCACAAACTGACATGACGGATTACCGGGGAAAAAGGATCTCCGGCCGGGAGAAGCAAATTGTAGAAGCTATGAAACTGGATGAAGGTAAGAGATATGACTTCCTTGTTGAAAAGACACTGAGTCTTGGTGAAAATGAATTCTTTTTGCTCAGGGGCCCTGATGAGCAGAAGTATCTTCTTCCTCAGAAATATTATCTGTCTTACAATATTGGAATTGGTGATGTAATCTCCTGCCGTGTTGATAAAATAAACTGCAGGGGCGAGGTGTTCCTTGAGCCTCCCCATCCATATTATACTGAAGGGGAGGAATATGAGTTCGAGGTAAGCGGCAGGGATATAAGAATAAATGAAGCAGGTGAGCAGATTCCGGTTATCCTGGTAAAGGACAGGTCAGGTAATGAAGTGGTGGTTCCCATGAATATGGCAGCTTCATTTGATCCTATTAATACAAAAAAAATATCCCTGACAGTCAGGAGAATAAATAAAGGAAAGATTCTTTTTACCGGGCCTGTTGAAAGTAAGAAAGAAGGAACCAGGGAAGAAGATGAAATTATAGAATTTTACATTTATGACAGGATGATGGGTGTGGATGGCAGGGAGTATTTTGTTGTGAGCGACCCGTATAATACGCACCATCTTTTGCCTGTTGAACAATATTCCTATTATGGCCTGGACAAAGGCAAAACTTTCAGGGGCAAATATATCAGGTATCATGACCAGGGGAAGTACAGGATTGAGCCCCTGAACCCTTATTATGAGCCCGGAAACGAATATGACCTGGAAATAATCACAGTCAGTGACAGACCTGACGGGGCGGGTAAGATACTGATAGTTGCTGATGAGCATGGACTGGAGCATAATGTATACACTGAAAGGGCTTACCTGCCTGGCACCCTGATAAAGCTAAAGGTGGAGAAAATACGCAAAGGCTGGCCTCTTTTTGTCCCGGTGTAAATATTCATTAACCAAATTGTATTTTTTAGCTCACCTATTTAACAATTCATTAAGCAAGGGCAAAGGATTTTCTTCGTAGATTTATCCTGTGAAAAAGAATAATCCAAATGTTTAAGTCATGAAGAGAATTATGGTAAAATTCAGCCTGCTTCTATTATTAGCGGCTTTGACCGTTAATACTAATGCAGAATCCATGGATCAGGTTCAGCAAAACCTGCAGGGCAGTAAAAAGGAAACAATGAAAAATGTCCTCAGGGCACTCGAGGAGGGCAGGGACTATGACGCTTCACCCTTCTGGCGTGAAAATGAATTTGAATTTTCTCTCAGTATACCCGATTTACAGGATATGTATTTTGATTTTGAATGGGATTTCCCCGGGATCAGGATAGATGAGGAGTTCATAAATGACATGCAAAGGAAGCTTGAAAATATTGAAAGGAACCTGCAGGAAAAGATAGAGGACCTGGAAAGAAGAATCGATTCGATCAGCCGAAAATATTCATGAATCCCGCCGCTTTTCAATTTCAGGTACAGATGCCTGATTCACACTTGAAGGGTGAATTATGCAGGGTCCTGTCTGCCTGTTCAGGGCAGATCAGCCTGTAATCAGCCGACTGTCTGTTTTCTCTTATTTTTATAATAATTTCAGATCCGTGCTAACTGTGGTGTACATCGGGATTGATTCACCTGAAGGCAGGCTAAGGTCACCATCAGATTTCATTTCTGAATGATCAGATATTATCACGCCCTCCTTTATGGCAAAATAGTAATAACCCCTTATGTCGACATCGGCATTTGACACAACCAGTCCCTGGGGTGTCTGGCTGCTGCCATCATTGGTGCCGCTTGACATGTAGCTGATCCTGAAACAATCATATCCCGAAACCTTTTCCCTTGCCTCCACTGTGTAATCTGTTGAAAGGATCATTTCAGAATTTTCGGTTTCAGTGTTTACCGTAATGGTATCTGTATCCTGCCAGGTATGGCCGACACTAATATTTCCTTCGGGCAAAGTAGGAAAGATAGTAATAAAGCTGGCTTTCAGGTTCGATGTCTGTAATCCTGCAATGGAATAAGAAATGTTTTCTGCTTCATCCAGGTTCAGGTCTTTGCCTTTCTTGCTCATTGTCATCAAAAAGCTTTTTCCCCTTACATCGCTTATATCCTCATTCATGCTTGTTCCCATTGAATTGAGGGAAATTAACAATGTATCTACAGTAATCTCAAGTATCAAATCTCCCTGTGATATGCCCTTAGCCTCGGCTGTGAAGCCTGCTTTTGTTTTGATGGATGTATTGACATCCTGCCCACCGAATACAATGCTTTGTATTACATCCGATGTTTGCATATATGAATATGATTCACTTCCCGTAAACTCGTATTCCAGGTTATTTTCACCCTTTGATGCTGAACTCAGCTGCTTTGCACAGCCGGCTACAGTTAGCGCAATTATAATAATGAGAACTGCCAGGTTGGGAATGTTGGATTTTTTCATTGGTTTTTTATTTAAAGATAATAAATATAATTCTTCCATGCTTATTTAAGGCCCGTTTTTTGCTTGCATAATCCGATAGCCGCAAATTTACAATTATATATTATTTTTGTAATCTTAACAAGAAGGGTATGAAGAGAAAAAAATTGATATGGCGTATCATCCTGGCAGGTCTCCTGGCTGCATTCCTTGCGGTCATTGTTATATGGAGAATGTTTTTCTCCCCCGTTGAGGCCGGGATTGAAGGTATTGATATCTATATTGGGAGGGATGCGGTATACGAGGATGTAAAAGATTCATTGAGGAGGAAGGGTGTGCTGGTAAATGAAACTGCTTTTGACCTTCTGGCAAAAAGGAAAAGATATATGTCTGCCGTGAAACCCGGCAGGTATGTCATTACGGATAACATGAGCAGTAATGATATTGTTAATTTGTTAAAGTCAGGCACCCAGACACCGGTTAATATTACATTCAACAATACCAGGACACTGGCTGATTTATCTGAACGGCTGGGAAGGCAGATTGCCAGCGATTCAGCCGAAATACATAAAGCCCTTACCGATGAAGCCATCTATCAGGGCGAAGGTTTTACCAGGGAGACAATTATAGCTGCTTTCATACCCGACACATATGAGGTTTACTGGACTGTTACACCTGCCTCGCTGATAGGGAGGATGATACAGGAATTCAGGTCATTCTGGACCGATGAGCGTCTGGAAAAAGCAAGGGAACTTGGGCTGACACCGGTTGAAGTGAGTATACTGGCTTCAATCGTGGATGATGAAGTATTAAAGGAAGATGAGAAACCCAGGATTGCAGGTGTTTATATTAACAGGCTCAGGAGGAATATGCCCATGCAGGCCTGTCCCACCATAAAATTTGCCCTGAATGATTTTACAATAAGGAGAGTACTCAAAGAACACCTGATTGTTGATTCACCATACAATACATATGTTCATACCGGCCTGCCGCCCGGACCCGTCAGATCTGCTTCGCAGCAGGGAATAAATGCCGTGCTTAACGCTGAGGATCATAATTACCTTTATTTTGTTGCACGACATGATTTTTCAGGTTATCATCATTTCTCTACCAATCTACGGGATCATATCAATTATGCCAATAGATATCATATTGAACTGGACAGGCTGAATATTTATGAGTAATGCCTGAACGGGAGTGGTTTAGCGCTCATGCCGGCCTGGTAAATTGTCATGCGTGTGGCAACTTTTTATATAATATTGACTTCTTTTTCCAGGCTTATACCGAACCTTGAAAAAACTGATTCAGCAATCATATTGCTCAGTTCAAGTATTTCCCGGCCTCCGGCATCACCAAGATTTATCAATATAAGGGCATGCTTTTCATGAACACCTGCCCTTCCTGTATTTTTTCCTTTCCACCCGGTTTTTTCTATAAGCCATGCGGCAGGTATCTTATATTTGCCTGACCCGGTTTGCCATGCCGGTATACCGGGGTGCTGCATTAATAATTCCTCGTAAATGCTTTTTTCAACAACGGGGTTTTTGAAAAAGCTTCCTGCATTGCCTGTAATGTCAGGGTCTGGTAATTTTTCCTTTCTCGTTCTGATTACGGCATTCCTGATGCCCTCAAGTGTTATTTCACCATCTTCCATGGCTGATTTTTCAAGATTGCCATAGCTGAGTTTATAAGTCTGATTCTGCCTGTGCAGGATGAATTCAACCTTATATATCAGGTGTTTATTTTGTAATTCATTCTTAAAAATACTGTCCCTGTAGCCGAACTCACATTCGTTGCGGGTGAAATGATGGACTTTCCCGCTGTCCAGGGACAGGGTATGCACAGCTTTTATGTGTTCGGCCACCTCCACTCCATATGCTCCAATATTCTGTATGGGTGCTGCTCCCACATTGCCGGGTATGTAAGAAAGGTTCTCCAGTCCTCCAAATTTATTCCTGACAGCCCACTCAACAAGGCTGTCCCATTTTAAACCTGCTTCTGCAGACAGATGAACATCAGAGGGGCCGGCCTTAATAATTTCTATGCTCTTAAAAGCCGGCTGGATGATAGTGCCATCGAAATCCCCTGTAAAAAGTATATTGCTTCCGCCCCCGAGTATAAGACATTTTCCCCTGCCTGCGTCTCCACCGGCGAGAAAATCCTTTGCTTCCTGTATACTGTCAAGCCTGATATACTCTTTGGCTTTTACAGCTATTCGAAAGGTATTGAGGTTCGTGAGGGAGTAATTATAAGATATCTTCATCTGTCATGGTTTGTCGGGATCATCTCTTTATATAATTATTGTCCCTGAACCATTGCAGGGCCTTGCCAATGGCCCCCCGGATGTCAGATTGCGGAAAATCAAGCTCTGTGACGGCTTTGTCGGCTGAATAAAAATTCCTCACAGTCAATATTTTGGCATTATTGTAATTTAGCAGCACATCTCTGCCCGATTTTGATGCCAGTGAACCCAGCATTCCTACCCCTTTAACCAGCCATGATGGTAACATGATTTTAAAACGTTTAAATCCCGTAATATCATCAACAATGTCATAAAATTCCTTATAGGTCAGGTTTGCATTTGTAAGAAGGTATTTCTCTCCTTTTCTGCCCATTGTCAGGGCATTACAGGCAGCTGTTGCCACATCTTCCACCGGGACGAAATTCCTTCCCCCGGATGTCAGGAAGACCATCCTGTTACGATATCCTATCAGCAATAAACTGCCTGAACTGGGTTTGGAATCATTGGGCCCAATCATAAAGGAAGGATTCAATATTAAGGCATTCAATCCTTTCTTTTCAACCGCTTCCAGCACTTCTTTTTCAGCCATGAATTTGCTTATTGCATAATATGATTCGGTATATGGTTTCATGGCAGGTTTTTCTTCTGTTCCTGGATTCTCTTTATTGCCGTAACCTATCGAATTAGTGCTGCTGACATAAATAAGCTTCCTGATTTTATTCTTTAAAGCAGCATCAATGACATTCTGTGTGCCTCCGAGGTTTACTTTGAGATAATCCTTCAGTCCGGGTAATGTCTGGCGGGTGACAGCAGCAGTATGTAGAATATAATCACAGTCCCGTGTGGCTGCCTCAAGGTCTTCGTATTTGGTAATGTCTCCGAAAAAATATTCAGGCTTGCATCCTTTAAGTGAAAGCAGTCGCGCATTAGGCCTCACCATAGCCCTGGCCTCCAGTCCCCTTTTCTCAAGTTCCCTTATAATATTAGAGCCGAGCAGCCCGTTTGCTCCTGTTACGAGTACTTTCATATATGGGTGCAGATAGTTATTTATATAAACCTGGTAAAATAAAACACGAATATCGTAATTTTTAACTCATATATAAAGTTTCATAAACCAGAACTGCGCCCAGAAGGTCAAAAAGGGCAGAGCCGACAGACTTGAACACCATAAGCGGACCCTCCTGTTTATTTCCTTTTAATAGCTCCCCTGCATTAAGAAGGTCAGTTTTCTTTATTAAGCCCTTTTTGAGAGGGTAAATCAGGTCACCACTTTCTTTTATGGCATGCATTGAGTCGAGGTATATACAGCCGGCAATTTTATACAGGGAATCGGGAAATTCTCTCATCTCTTCCTTATAGCTTCCTATGCCAATAATTGTTTTGTCTCTCAGAAGTTTCTCATCGTCAGGCAATACCGGACTGGTGGCATTGGTGGCAGTGATGATTATTTCAGCATTTTCACATAATTCACGGCTGTTCCCGGCACTTTTTATTTTGATATCGGGATATTCTTCATTGAACCTGCTGATGAAGCTTGAATATAAATCCCTGTTTTCATCAAATATGGTCACTTCATCAATATTACGTTCCGAGCATGCAAAAACCGCCTGGTGCATTCCCTGCACCCCAAGACCTGCTATCCCCAGACGTTTTGCCCCGGCAGGGGAGAGGTGCCTTACTGCAAAGCTGCCGACAGCTGCTGTTCGCATGGCGGTTAGCGTGGGCCCGTCAAGCACTGCAAGCGCTTTTCCGTCCTGCCTGTCATTAAGTATTATCAGACCCTGTAATGCAGCTTTTCCTGCCCGGGGATTGTCAGGGTAGAGGCTAACCACTTTGGTCGAGAAATACTTTTTTGCAATGCATGGCATAAGGAGCAGGGTATTATTATCGAAGTTTACATGTGAGCGCTCCGGCATCATATAATCTTTCTCAGCATCCAGAAGCAAGGCTTCTTCAATGAGATTAACCCACCGGGAGAATGGAAGAGCTGATTTTATTGCTTCGCCATCAATGTATTCCATAATATCTGCAGTTTAATGTTTTAATGAATTATGCTGGTGCATTAGCTTAACAGAGCTTTTAAACCCGTTTCCCTGAAGCTTTGCCCTGGGCCCGGGGAGCATAAATAAAATATAAAATCCAATCTTTGGGCATAAACAGTTATATTATTGATCTTTTTATGACATTATTTGTTCATAAAGAATAGCAGTTTAAATATAAGTATAAATAAATTTGTGAGGCATGTTTAAAAGACTTAAAGACTTTTTGAAGAAGGGAAAGACACAATATATCATATTATTCATCCTTGCAGGGGGAGTGGGAGGATTTCTTTACTGGCGATTCATCGGATGTACATCCGGAACATGCCCGATAAAGTCGGTCTGGTATTACAGCACTCTTTACGGTTTGGTCATTGGTTATCTTGTTGGTGATCTGTCATACTCATTATTTTTTAAGAAGAAAAAAGAAGGCTCAGAGGGTCAATAATTTTTATTTTTTATCTCAAGTTTTTGTATTTTGCAGGTCTGCCATTTAAGCTGTGAGCAAAAACAAAACCTGATAGATAAAATGAAAACCAACAGAAGAAATTTTTTAAAGACTGCGGCCATGGCCGGTGCCGGTGCCGTTTCAGCAGGAAGTATCGCTTCCTGCAATTCACGTCCTGATGAGAGCGAGCTGCATCATATCAAAGTGAATGCAGAAAAGAAATACAATCAGCGATTCAATATGTGCGGCTACCGTGCACCATCAATAGACCAGGTAAGAATTGGCTTTATCGGGCTTGGAAGTCGTGGATCAGGTGCCGTTACAAGAATGATGAACATTGATAATACGGAGGTCAGGGCTTTATGCGACAAGAGGCCTGCTGCGGTTGAAAATTCACGGGACGCAGTGCTGCAGTATGGCTTTGCTGAGCCTGAACTGTATAGCGGTGATGAGAATATCTGGAAAGAGATGTGCCAGAGGGATGATATAGACCTTGTTTACATATGCACTCCATGGGATTTGCACACTCCCATGGCTCTTTATGCCATGGAACACGGGAAACATGTAGCCTGCGAGGTTCCCATTGCGCGAACCCTTGATGAGGCATGGCAGCTGGTTGAAACTTCGGAGCGTACAAAAAAACATTGCATGCAACTGGAGAATTGCTGTTATGATTTTTTTGAACTGCTTACACTGAACATGGCCAGGCAGGGAATGTTCGGGGATATAGTCCATGGTGAGGGTGCTTATATACACACTCTGACAGGTCTAAATTTTGACAAATTTGACAACTCTTCACCTCACGGGAGCGGCTATATTGATATGTGGCGACTGAAAGAAAACTATGGCAGGAACGGTAACCTTTATCCCACTCACGGCCTTGGCCCTGTTTGCCAGGT
>JBNJHQ010000030.1:0-17945 GCA_051748705.1 Bacteroidota bacterium
AAACTGTTGAAAGGCTGAAAGATATGTTTAATGAAGGCGTTTACCCTGTTGTTTTTGAGCAGGGTTCACTTGGTGCTTCAGGCGACCTGTCGCCCCTGGCACATCTCGTACTTCCATTGATAGGTCTTGGTGAAGTGAGGTACGGGGGCAGGAAATACAGTTCCGCCGAAATAAATGCAAAAATGGGCTGGCCAGTTATTGAGCTGCAGTCGAAGGAAGGACTGGCCTTACTGAACGGCACCCAGTTCATGAGTGCCCATGGTTTTTACGTTCTGCGTAAAGCAAGGCAGCTACTAAGGGCTGCTGACGTGGTTTCAGCAATTTCACTGGAGGCCTTTGATGGCCGATATGAACCTTTCATGGAAGAACTGCATAATTTAAGACCACATAAGGGACAGCAGGAGGTAGCTTCTTTTATCCGGAGAATACTGGAGGGCAGCGAAATAATCAGGCAGGACAAGAAGCATGTACAGGACCCCTACTCATTCAGGTGCATCCCCCAGGTACACGGGGCAACTTATGACGCAATTGAGCATGCAGCAGAAACAATAATGACAGAGATAAACTCTGTTACCGATAACCCTACCGTCTTTCCAGGAGAGGATATGGTATTATCCGGAGGTAATTTTCATGGCCAGCCACTGGCCCTGGTATTTGACTATATGGCAATTGCTCTCGCTGAACTCGGCAGTATCTCTGAGCGAAGGGTCTACAGGCTTATATCCGGTCAGCGTAACCTGCCCGAATTTCTTATTGCAAACCCGGGACTGAACAGCGGTTTTATGCTTCCTCAGTATACTGCTGCAGCCATAGTGAGCCAGAACAAGCAGCTGGCTACACCTGCATCCGTCGATTCAATACCTTCCTCCAATGAACAGGAAGACCATGTTAGTATGGGTGCCAATGCTGCAACCAAGCTGCTTACAGTGGCTGAAAACCTGGAAAAAATACTGGCTATAGAATTACTGAGTGCAGGACAGGCAATTGAATTCAGGCGCCCGCTACGGTCCTCAGGCTACATTGAGAATGTACTGTCAGCCTACAGGAAAGATATCCCCTTTGTTGATAATGACCGTGTGATGTACACGGAGATAGAGAAATCAGCCGAATTTATCCGTAATCACAATTTCCCCGCCTGATTACCGTCCGGTACATTCCTTGCACCGGAACCGTTGTTTGGACCCCTGCTGCGTAACTGGTTGAGAAGATAATTCTTAAACCTGTTTTCGGTATAATACAACCTTACCACTTTTGAAGGAGGGAGCACTTTCTTGAATTCTTCATGGTATTCCACTTTCAATTGAGCTTCCATGAGATCCAGCTCCACCAGCTTATCGCCTAATTCCTCCAGCTCCTTTTCATTCATGCGCTCTAATTTGTTTCCTGCATCCTGTGTGAGGGAATTTTTCTGAGCTACAATTTTATCCCTTTTTGCAGTGAATTCATCATAGATGGGCCAGAATATCCTGGCTTCCTCAGGGCTCAGTTCCAGGCTGCGCGTGAAGAATGCAACTTTTTGTGCTTCAATCACTTCTCTTCTGTTTCGCTGGGAATATAGAGACGATATGCAGAAAATAAACAATAATATCAGAAAATATTTTTTCATTTCTTTAAAATTTTATGATTAATAAAAACCATGCTCGTTTCATTTGTGTAGAATTTTATTCACTTCGCTCATCATTTCGCCACGCAAGCTTACTCATTCTGTTCATCAGACCGCTTCACCTTATTCATGTTCTATCCATACTTATTAATGTAAATATTCAATTATGCTATGATAATCCACATTGTTGTCCATAAGGTAGTCTATTATTTCTGACCGCTCCGCCGGCAAGGCTTCTTCATTATTCTTGTGAGCTGCCAGTTCATCAATAAGTTCGGCTTCATCAAAATCGAACACCAGTTCAGAAAAATTTTGTTCTCCAGCACTGTTATATTCAGGGAAAAGGAGTTTAAGGATGCTATACGAGATAATTACGAAGGCCAGCATGGCCGCTGCCATCATTATTGCCGGTTTGAGCACAACACTGATCCTTGTTTTACTTTTTTTATACCCGGCATCCCTGGTTTTTTCGCGGATATCCTTTTTTACTTCGTCAAAGTAATTATCAGGAACCCTGAAAGGATTATCGTCTTTTATTTTGCCTTTGTTTGTCATCACTATATTTGATAAATATTTTGACCCGGGGTTTAATCGTCTGTTAAATAATCTTCAATTTTCTTTACAGCATGATGGTAGGATGCTTTCAGTGCACCCACCGAGGTTTTCAATACCCTGCTCATTTCCTCGTATCCCATCTCTTCATAATATCTCAGGGAGAACACCAGTTTCTGTTTGTCAGGAAGTTTAAGGATTGCATTCCTCAGTTTCCTCTGTGCTTCGTCCCCATCAAACCATTTATCACCTTCGGCGGAGGAAGCAAAAAGCTCCCCCAGTTCATCCAGGCTGAGTCCGCTTTCTTTTTTTCGTTTTTTTATCATGGCAATGGCTTCATTGGATGCTATACGGTAGAGCCATGTATAGATTGAACTGTCGTTTCGAAATTTAGCAAGATTATTCCATACTTTGATGAATGTGTTCTGGAGGGCATCATCAGCATCCTGGTGCAGGACTACCATGCGCCTTATATGGAAATACAATCTTTTATGGTATTTATCAAAGAGCAGACTGAAGCCTGCGTCCCTGTTTTTTTTGTATTCCTCCAGGATACTATGGTCTGATATATCTTCGCTCAAACTGATCGCTTATTTATTATTTGAATAGCGGATATCAAAATAGTTTAACCAGCATATCAGAAAATCCTCAGTGATGATGATCTGCCTGATTCAATTTTGAATTTCTTCTCTATTGTATAGTGTGTGGCTTTTGCATGTAATGCCCTGTATATGACACGGTATGAGCCCGGCAACAGGTTCAGGGGAAGAGATTTCTCACGGGTGTCAATAGTATAAATCCATTCCACGTCACCTTCTTTTTCCGTGAACAGTTCGCATATACCCGGGTTATCAACAAGGAAAGTAATGACTCCCGGCTGTGGTATTGTAACCGTGGTTTGTTCGCCCGGTCGTATCTCTATGTCGTTCAGTTCAGTCAGCGGCAGTGTCGGGATTTCAATATCATATTTACCGGTGATATATTTTTTTCTTTCATTGATCTTCTGCCTGCATAGTGTTTTCATTCTGCCATCCTGTCTTACGATAAATTGCAGGTCTTTATACTGCATCCCCCTTTCCTGCTCTATAAGCAAGCTCCCCCGGGGAGCATCCACAGCAACTGTATTATGCTTGCCGGGTGCCAGCTTAAGGCTGTCATATGACACGGGAGGAAGGGTATGGACTATTATCCTGTAATCCAGAAGAGGATCTATTCTCAGTGTGTCGGGTACACCTCTTTGATTCATTGTATGAATGAAATTATATTTAATATGGCCTGTTTGCAAGTTGTAAAATGTCATGGCCACGTTTGTTTCGGAAGGAAAGCCGAAACCGTCAATAAGGTTGACCTGCAGGCTTGTTTCTGTGAGGGCATGGCTTATTACTATGTCCAAAACTTCCTCAAAGCGCTCTTCTGTATTTGCATTATACACATTCCCCAGGCAGTCAAAAGTCCCTGCAAGCTCTGAATCGAGTCCTATCCCGATAATAAAAGGTTTGAGTATGATACCTCTTTTTTGCAATTCAAGTGACACCGCACATGGGTCGCCGTCGCATGCTTCAATCCCATCGGTGATAAGAATGATTACATTCCTGCATCCTGCACATTCTCCGAAGTCATTGGCTGCCTCTGCCAGGGAATTTGCTATGGGTGTTGTTCCTTTTGGCGACAGGCTGAGCATTTTTCTTTTGATTCGATAGGCATTGCCGGGACTGAAGGCCACTTCGAGCCTGGTATCATTACAGTCCTGGGGAGGCACCACACTCTGGTGACCGTATACCCTCAGGGCCATTTCAACATTATCAAGGCCCGCAAGGCTATCAACGGTCCTGCCCAGGAACTTGCGGGCAATATCTATTTTCTGCACCCCGTCCCAGTGCCCTGACATGCTTTGTGAACAATCAAGAATAAAAAGGATCCTTGTCTTTTCACTCCGGTCACTTAATGGCTGTCCGCTTAATAAGAGCGGGAGCAAATTCAATACGGCAATGTTCAAAGCCACCGAAGCAATGATTTTGAAATTTCTCCTGGTATTTACAGGCAGCTTTATTCTCATAAAGTGGGATTTGTAGTAATAATGTAAATAATAAACGTAAGTATAAAGATAATTATATAAGTCTTAACTGTCTTTTTGATAAATTTGCATTTTTAATAAATTTAATTAAGCTCTATGTCACTTCAGTGCGGTATTATTGGGATTACGAACGTAGGCAAGACCACTATTTTTAATTGTATTTCAGATAACAAGGTTGAAACAAATGTTTATGCTTTCAGTGCCTCCCGCTCAAATATAGGCTCAATAAAGGTGCCTGATCCCAGACTCCGGGAGCTGGAGAAATTACAGCCAACGGAGAAAGTCATTCCAACAAGTATTGAATTTGTGGATGTTCCCGGTCTGGCAAAAGGGTCAAGCAGGGGAGAAGGAGTGGGTAATAAGTTTCTGGGTGATATAAGGAATACCGATGCCCTTATCCATGTTCTCAGGTGTTTTGAGGATGATAATTTACCTCACATTGACGGTTCGGTTGACCCTGTTCGTGACCTTGAGAATATAGATTTTGAATTGCAGGTCAAGGATATTGAGTCGGTGCAGAAGAAGATTGAAAGGCTTGGTAAGATGGCAAAATCCGGTGATGCAGATGCCAGGAAAGGTATGGAGGTGCTTGGCAGGGTGAATGATCATATCGAAGGCCTGAATAACGTGCGTGATTTTATACTGAAACCCGGAGAGAAAAAATACATTGATGATCTTTTCCTCCTTACCATGAAACCTGTTATCTATGTTTGCAATGTAGATGACAGATCAGCCGTAAATGGCAATACATTAGTTGACAGGGTAAAAGAACATCTATCAGGCAGTAATACGGAAATACTTGTTATTGCAGGAGCACTGGAAGCAGAGATATCGGAGCTGGACGATGATCAGGACCGGCTTGAATTCCTTAATGACACGGGACTGTCAGAACCGGGTGTTAACAAGCTCGTCCGCAGTGCCTACAGGATGCTTGACCTGCAGACATTCTTTACCGTTGGCCCCAAAGAAATAAGGGCCTGGACCATACGCAGGGGAATGACTGCCCCACAGGCTGCCGGAGTGATACATTCCGACATGGAGAGGGGTTTCATAAGGGCTGAAGTAATGAAATATGATGATTTTGTCAGTCTGGGATCAGAGAATGCATGCCGTGAAGCCGGCAGGTTTTTTGTTGAAGGTAAAAATTATGTGGTAAATGACGGTGACATACTCCATATCAGGTTCAATGTATAAACCATCACATGCTATATAAGAAGTTAGTAATAAATTTTTTTGCAGTATCAGGTTCAATGTATAAACTATCAAATGCTATATAAGAAGTTAGTAATAAGCATCTTTCTCACATCTATTGTAGTGGTTTCATTCAGCCAGCAGGGCGATCAGTATGAAAAACTTCTTGAAGAGGTAAATAGATTCGGGCAGGCAGAGGTGTCTTTTACATACCCGGGTTACCGGGAACTTACTGATATAGGCAGGCTTGTCCCTGTTTCAACAGTGAAGGACGGTATGGTATACTGTGTTCTGTCAGCTACTGATATTTCCGGTTTTCTGAACCTGGGTCTTACGTATAAGTTAATTGAGCGTGATGACGGCAAATCAGTTGAATCTGCCACATCGGCGGAGGAAGCCATGAACTGGGATCTCTACCCTACCTACGGACAGTACGACACCATCGTACATAAGCTGGCTGCCGATTATCCTTCACTGTGCAGGGTTGATACCATTGGTGAGAGTGTCGAGGGAAGGCTGATCCTGGCGCTGAAGATATCGGATAATGTTCACCAGGATGAGGATGAACCGGAAGTGTTCTATACTTCAAATATGCATGGTGATGAGCTGCAGGGCTTTGTGCTGATGCTGCGCTTTGCCGAACACCTGTTGAAGAATGCCTCTAACGGGGGACTGGAACAGGTCCTTGTCGACAGCCTGGAAATCTGGATCAATCCCCTGTCAAACCCTGACGGAACCTATAATTTCGGCGATACAATAAGCTACCCCAGAAGGGCCAATGCCAATGGAACCGACCTGAACAGGAATTTCCCTGACCCCCTCAACCCTTATATCGTTCCCGATGTGGAGAATATAGCCATGATCAATTTCATGCAGGCAAGGAATTTCGTGCTTTCCGCAAATTTCCATGCGGGCTATGAAGTGGTAAATTTCCCCTGGGACAGGTGGCTTTCAAAAATCCACGCAGACAGTGTATGGTTCTACAATATAAGCCGGAAATATGCCGACACTGTGCATAATCATTCGGTAGCTGCCTACATGGATTCCCACAATGATGGTGTTGTGAGGGGTGCGGTATGGTACCAGGTAGTTGGTGGCAGGCAGGATTATGTGACCTATGAACTGCAGGGCAGGGAGGTGACGGTGGAGCTTGACGATACCAAGGAAACACCTGCAGCACAGCTGCCGCTGCTCTGGGATTATAATTACAGGTCACTGCTTGCATTCCTTGAAAATGCCTGCTACGGTATACACGGCAGGGTAGTTGACAACAGTACAGGGGAGCCGCTTAAGGCCAGGATATTTATCAGCGGCCATGACCGTGACAGCTCACATGTATATTCGGACAGCCTGACAGGAAAATTCGTGAGGATGCTCAGTCCCGGGACGTATAATCTGAGCGTTTCAGCAACAGGCTATGCTACCCGTATCGTAAGCGGCATTACGGTGGAGGATGACCGGCAAACATATATAACTGTCAGGGTGGGCCTTGCTTCATCGGTGGATGAACATCCCGGTGAAAATAAACTTGACATATGGCCCGTTCCGTCTGCAGATCACATATTCCTGGGGACAGGCAATTTTATGGGCAGCAGGATAAATATAAGCATATACAGCCAGCCAGGTATGAAGGTAATGGAATTGCAGGATATCCTGGTTGTTAATGATAGGATACAAATAGATATTTCACACCTGCCTCCGGGTTATTTCCTGATATCCCTGTTTGACAATCATGGGAAGAATTACAGTGGCCGCTTCATAAAACGCTGAAAGAGCTTCCCGATATTTCCGCTGCTGATCCATCCAGGAGCACGCCTTACATGTCCCGGCTGCTGATCTGTTCACAAGCATGCCCTTACTCACCCCCTTTGCTGATTTGTTTAAAAGCATATTAACACTTGTATATCCAGCCTTGCATGTAAGCTTAAAACATTTAATTTTGCGACTTACATTCCCTGTTCAGTTCCACCGGAGCAAGGCAGGATAATAATAATTCTGTGAAATGAAAAGAGTCAAGGGGTTTTTATTAATGCTGTTTATCTTACAGCAGGCATTTGCTCAGAATGCATATATACCACCCGAGAGGCCAACCCTGGTTATAGGTATAGTAATTGAGCAGTTCCGTTACGATTATATAGACAAATACTGGGATATCTTCTCTGAAGGAGGATTTAAGAAACTCATTAATGAAGGAACTTTCTACAAGAATGCCTCCTATGATTTTTTCCTCACGCAGTCTGCCCCCGCACATGCAACACTTTCCACCGGCACTGTTCCGCGGCATCATGGTATTGTAGCCGACAGCTGGTACCAGCCATTAAGGGATGAAATAATTTACTGCACTTCGGATAACACTGTTAACCCGGTTGGCGGTAGCTTCGAAAGGGGTCTGCATTCTCCTGTCAATATGTTGCCAAGTACTTTTGGTGATGAACTAAAGCTGGCGACAGGAGGGAGGGCCAGGGTTTTTGGTGTTGGGGCGCAGGAGCACAGTGCCATACTTGCATCAGGCCATTCTGCTGATGCTGCTTACTGGTATGACAATGTCAGCGGAACATGGATGACAAGCACTCACTACCTTGACTCATTGCCCGGATGGCTGAATGATTTTAACAGCATGAGACTGGCTGATACCTATCTTGACAGTCAATGGACCATGCTGCTTGACAAAAGTATCTATAAGAATATATGCCTTCCCGACACTAATAATTACGAGATGGGCATTGACGGGAGGTCAGTTTTTCCTTATGACCTGGATAAGATGAGCACCAGTGCAGTGCTGGGCATATTTAATAAAAAGCGTGACTATTCACTGCTTGAAGAAGTGCCGGCATCTGATACTTATACTGCGGATATGGCTATCCGGCTTATTGAGGAGGAGGCTCTTGGCGAGGATGACATTACTGATTTTCTCACTATAACATTCTCTGCAACAGATAATATAGGGCATAATTTCGGGCCTTCATCAGTTGAAATGGCCGATGCCATACTCAGGCTTGACAGGGATATTGAGCATTTTCTTTCCTATGTCAATGATAAGCTGGGTAAGAAGAATGTTCTTATTTACCTCACCTCGGCACATGGTATAGCTGAAATACCCGCTGTACTTTCCGATAATAAAATTCCTTCAGGCTACTTCAGGCATAACCAGGCAATGACATTACTGAAGAGTTATCTGAACGTCATCTATGGCCAGGGTAACTGGGTCAGGGGTTATTATGAGAAACAGGTTTACCTTAACAGGACACTCATAGAGGATTCAGGCCTTGAGCTTTCAGATATCCAGCTTATCGCATCCAGGTTTCTCGCCCAGTTCACCGGTGTTTCAAATGCCGTTACCGCTACCGTTATTTCCGATAATGAATTTACAAGGGGGCATTATGCAAAAATGCGCAATAGTTTTGATCCCCTCCGCAGCGGCGACATTATACTTAACCTCGAACCGGCCTGGGTGGAGAATGATTTGCGGGTTACAAACCATAATTCGGTTTATGAATATGATTCTCATGTGCCCCTGGTATGGTATGGATGGAAAGTGAACAGGGCAAATGTTACAAGGCGTGTGAATATGAATGACCTTGCGGCAACCCTTTCTGCACTCTGCAGGGTGCCCTTCCCGAATGCCTGCATCGGGGAACCCTTAAATGAACTTTTCAGGTAATGGTATGTTTTTTGAGTATAGGGTAAGTGGTGCAAAAGAATATTAAATTTTTATGTTTTAAGCATTTTTTTATATTTGCATGACTTTTAAACGCGTAAATAACTAAAATTAAATACTATGGGAGTAACATTAAGTAAAAGCCTGAAGGCACTCTTCTTTTTTGCTGTTTTAGGCATTAGCTCTGTCGTACACGGGCAGGCATCCATTAATGACGTTAAAGCATCCTTCAACCAGGCGGTTCAGATGGAAAAGATTAACCCTGAAGCCGCTATCAGTTCATATGAATCGGTTATTAAGCTGGCCGATGAGATTGGAGGCGAAGAGGCTGAACAGATAAAGAGCCAGGCTTTAAGCCGTATTCCAAAAATGCATTATGAATTGGCAAAGAAACTTGCCGGGGCAAAAGATTATGAAGGTTCGGTTAAGATGCTGGACGCATCCATTGAAGGATTTGAAAAAGCAGGTGACAGCCGGAGTGCATCCAGATCGCTTTCTACCATACTGAGCATAAGAAATGTACAGGGTTCAGCAGCTATGAACGAAGGTAATTATACTGAAGCGCTGGCCTTCTACGATGATGCCCTCCTGAGAGACCCCAATTATACAACGGGCTATCTTGGAAAACTATTGGTATATGATAAGATGCAGGACCTTGACAAGATGGAAGAGACTGCAGCAATGGGTATTATGGTATGTGAGCAGGAGATTGATAACAGGACGGCCGGCGATATAAAGAAAGTGATGAGGACCCAATATTTCCAGGAAGCACAGAAGGAAATGGCTGAACAGCAATATTCACAGGCTGAAATTCATTTGAAGAACAGTATAGAGTACGGAAACTCAAATGTGATTGCCTATTACCAGCTGGGGCTTGCACAGAAAAACCAGGAAAAATGGAATGATGCAGTCGCCTCATTCAACAAAGCCCTTGAACTGGAAACAGGTGGTACGGAAGATAAGGCAAAAATATATTTCGGACTTGGTGAGTCTCTCCAGGCTCTCGGGCAGAATGACCAGGCATGCTCGGCTTATAAAAATGCCATGTATGGTGAATTTACCGAGGCAGCCAAATACCAGGTTGAGAATGTTCTTGAATGTGATAAATAGGCACCGATAAGCTGGAAAGCATTATTAAATGGATTAAATATCCCCCTTTGCATGCAGAGGGGGAATTTTTTTGGGCTTACAGTTCATCCCTGATCTTACATGCCGTCTCCAGCAGCCCCGGGATCATCATGGCTTACAGTTCATCCCTGATCTTACATGCCGTCTCCAGCAGCCCCGGGTTGTCCTGGCAGCCATTGCCAAGCACCAGCATATCTGCCCCTGCGTTGAAAGCCTCCCTTATGCTGTCAGCTGACCTCAGTCCCCCGCCTACCACCAGGGGAACATCGAGGGCTTCCCTCACGGCACGTATCATGGCCCCGGGTACCGGGTGAGTGGCTCCACTGCCTCCTTCAAGGTAGATAAGCTTAAGCCCGAGCATTTCACCTGCCATGGCTGTTGCCACTGCTATATCAATCTTCGCAGCCGGGATGGCATCTGTCTGGCTCATGTATTCAACAGAGGTCTTTGCTCCGCAATTGATGAGGATATAACCCGTGGGTATGATTTCAATATCCATGTTTTTGATATGGGGGGCGGCAACAACATGGTTCCCGATAAGCAGGTCAGGATTACGTCCCGATATAAGAGAGAGCAGCAGCAGTATATCAGCCTTGTTGCTTAATTGAAGCAGGCTGCCGGGGAAAAGGACAACAGGGATGTCAGTTTGTTCTTTCACCTTCATTATGATTTCATCGGGACGGACACTCGTAAGACTGCCCCCGATAAAAATAAAATCAGGCCGGTATGGAGAAGCAATCCCTTCAATATTTATGACATCGCCGGGGGCATAATTATCAGGATCCATTAGCAGGGCGATACATTTTTGCCTTTTCAGCCTCTTTATCATCATATTCTTTTTTAGTCCAGACTATTGCATAATTTTCATAACGTGTATACTGCAGGTCGAATTCCTCGTTGATCAGTTCAGTTTTTACTTCACCCCTGATATCACCTGATTCGTTAACATTAAAAGGATAGATCGTTATATTATTCTGCATATTTATGCCTTCCTTGTCGCATATCTTGAACAGGGCTTCTTTAGCACACCAGTGAAGGTAGAGGTGATATTTCTTCAGTTTCCAGCTCCTGGTAATTTTCTCATTTTCATTAATGAACTTCCTGGCTATACCCGTGATATTTGCACTCATATATTCAAGGTCGAGTCCTATCCTTTCACGTGAGCTCAGCATTAAAGCTGTTAGTTTGTTTGAATGGGAGATACTTATGAAATGAGACCCGTCTTTCAGAAAGGGTTTATTATTTTTATTATAGACGATCCTGGCTTCCGGGCCCAGTAATTCGGCCAGGAGGGCCCTGACACTCAAAAATTCAAGCTTGCGTGAGTTACTTTTGAATTGCCTGAATTTTTTCAGATCATCAGGCCCCAGTTCAACCATTGACATTAAGGTCTTCAGGTCTTCTTCAATCTTCCAGACACCCAGCATCGTATACTCATTAAGATGATGTTCGGATATACAGGCCATGTTATCTAATTATCATTTCCATTCAAGTGTTTCAATAAGGTGTACTACATCCTCCCTGAAAAAATTTATCACCGGTGCCAGTGAATCCTTATCTGGTACGGCATCAAAGTACAGGGAACCCCTGAGGTAATGGCTCAGACTGTCAGTAACAAAGAACTGCACCGATGAAGCAGCATCACCACTTATAAGATATATTATACCATATACATTCTTTTCTTCGTTGATCCATAATTTTTCTTCAATGGCATCAGCTTTAACCGAATGCTTATATGCCAGTTCATGTGCATCCTCGGTCAGTAAACGCAGGTTATCGCTCATTTCCATATAGCTCAGGTGCAATTTACCCCTGTAGTCAGGGAATTCAATATTGAACCAGCAAAATTCATCCAGCCCCGGTTCTTTGCTTATCCTGCCATACACCGGGTAATCAAAGGTGAAGGGGCAGACCGAATCAAAGCGTGTATAATTCCTTTCCGGAAGATCTATCCTGAAATGACCACGTGGTTTTGGGACAGTGCTTCCCCCGCATGAATATATTAACAATGCTATGCATGCCGTAATAATGAGCAATATTTGATTCTTCCTATTCTTCATCTTCAGATGTTCTTATCTCTACCTTCAGTTTTTTAATCCTGCGTTTATCAGCCGAAAGGATCTGAAAGCGGAAATTTTTGTAATCAATACTGAATCCCTGACCCGGTATTTCCCCGATAAGCTCCAGTATCAGTCCTGCCAGCGTGTCGGAGTCACCTCTCACTTCTGAAAAGGGATCATTTTCGATTTCCATTACCTTGAAAAAATCATTCAGCAGAGTCTTTCCCTCAAAGAGGTAAATGTTATCCTCTATTTTCTCAAAAGAGATCTCTTCTGAATCATGTTCGTCGGGTATTTCACCCACAATTTCCTCAAGGATATCTTCCAGTGTAATGATCCCGCTGGTACCACCATACTCATCTATTACAATGGCCATATGAATCTTCCTGGTCTGGAATTCTTCCATAAGCTCGTTTATTCGTTTTGCTTCAGGAACGAAATAGGGTGGTCTGAGCAGCGACTGCCACTTAAAGCTGGCTGGTTTATGATAATGGGGAAGAATATCTTTTACATACAGTATGCCTTCTACATTATCGAAGGTATTAGAATATACCGGTATACGTGAATAACCCGATTCGATAATACCTGATATAACATCTTTAAAAGGTGTTTTTATATCTATGGCCATAATATCTATTCTTGGCCTCATTATCTCCTTTGCCTCTATATTGCCGAACTTCACTATTCCCTTGAGTATTTTCTCATCTTCCTTGTTTTCTCCTGACGCCAGGCTAATGGCTTCAGACAGATCTCCCTTGCTTATACTGTGTTCTTTCTGTGCTGCCCTGCGCTTAATGATGGAAGTTGATTTAATCAGGAAAATGCTCAGTGGTCTGAATATCTTTTCAGATATGCTCAGGGGGATTGCCATAAGCAGAGCGAAGCGCAGGCTTGCTTTCGTGGCATAGACCTTTGGGATTATTTCGCCAAAAAGAAGCAGGATAAAGGTAATGGCAGCTACTGTGAGCAGGAAGCCGAGAAGTGGAATTTCAGAAAAATCAAACAGCTGCTTACTCAGGTAGGCTGAGAGCAGGATTATTGCGACATTAATGAAATTATTGGCTATCAGGATGGTGCTTATTAATTCTTCGGGTTTTCCAAGCAGCCTGAGTGCCGCTGAGGCCCTTGTTGAATTCTTATTTGAGAGCTCATCGATTTTCGCGGGACCCAGGGAGAAAAACGCCACTTCTGAACCGGATATGAAAGCAGAACATATCAGCAGGAGTACCAGTACAGCAAGCTCAATGATCACAGGTGTTGTAATGGCAATGGTATGAAAAATTAAGATCTGTTGAAAAGGCTCAATAGTATCCAATTGACAAACATTTGATTAACACTAGAATGGCAGATCATCAGGTTCATCACTGGTTTCGGGGGGATTGCCCGTATCACCGAAAGGATTATCATTCCTTGATGCTGCATCATTGTCCTCTGACCTGGAACGATCTTCACTTTCTTTTGAGGAAGATTCATTATCATAGGAATCAGTTGACTGACTGTCGGAACGCCGTCCGAGCATTTGCATGTTGTCAGCAATAATCTCCGTAATATATCTTTTATTACCGTCCCTGTCATCATATGAACGGGTACGTATCTTACCCTCAATAAACAACTGGGATCCATTTTTTACAAATTTCTCGGCCACCTCGGCAAGGCCTCTCCATAAAACAACATTATGCCACTCGGTTGTGGTTATTTTCTCCCCATCCCTGCTCCTGTAGGTCTCACTCGTGGCAAAAGGGAACCTGGCCACTGGCACATTTGTGTCAATATAACGCACCTCGGGATCCTTTCCTACATTGCCTACTAAAATAACCTTGTTAACAGACATTTTTATTAAGTTTAAAATACAATATATTTAAACAGTAAAGGTAGTAAAAATAAAGCTTGTGACAACCGCCTGGCAGAAAATGCGGGATAATTTACCCTTTTGCATCTGTGGCGGGCGTTTAAAGAAGCATGAGAACAAGCCGTTTCAGGCCTTTCTGATACCTCTTTTTAATATATTAACACTAATTCAACTAGTTATGAGATAAAAAAATTAAAAAAACAGGCTAAGTGTTTTATTTATAGAAAATAATATTTTACATTTGCATTTGTGAATTTTGAAAAAATCAAAACATATAAATTGTTGAATTAAAACTAATTAAAATGACTAAAGCAGACATCGTTAACGAAATTGCCAAAAAGACCGGTATAGAAAAGGTAACTGTACAGAGAACTGTTGAAGAGTTCATGGATTCGGTAAAAGATTCAATGGTTGATGGTAATAATGTATATTTGAGGGGTTTTGGCAGTTTCATAGTAAAGAAAAGAGCAAAGAAAACTGCAAGGAATATTTCCAAGAATACCACCATTATTATTCCTGAACATTTCATTCCGGCTTTCAAACCTTCAAAGTCATTTATTAACAAGGTTAAGAATAACGTTAAGTAAATAAATTTATGCCAAGCGGAAAAAAGAGAAAAAGACATAAGATGGCTACCCACAAGCGCAAGAAGCGTTTGAGGAAGAACAGGCACAAGAAGAAGAAATAATCTTATATACCATATATGGTTCACAATTTATGCTAAACCTAAAGATTGCCTGATCTTTAGGTTTAGTATATTATGAACACGATCTACATTATCTTAATGTGATAAATAAAGATTTAATAATAGACTCGGGGCCAAAGGAAATATCCATTGCCTTGCTTGAGGAAAAACAGCTGGTTGAACTTAACAAGGAAAAGAAAGATATAAAATTTGCTGTTGGTGATATCTACCTGGGTAAAGTAAAAAAAATAATGCCCGGCCTGAACGCGGCATTTGTCAATGTTGGTTACGAGCGCGACGCTTTTCTTCATTACCTTGACCTTGGTGCCCAGTTCCGGTCACTCCATAAATATTATGAACTGGCTATTAAAAGAAAAGGCAAGATAATCCCGGTTCATAAATTCAAGAATGAACCGGACATATATAAGGAAGGAAAAATATCAGATGTGCTCAAAAGCGGGCAGACAGTCATCGTACAGGTTACCAAAGAGCCAATTTCAACAAAGGGTCCGCGACTGAGTTCGGAAATCTCCATTGCAGGACGCAACCTTGTTTTACTGCCCTTTTCTGATAAGGTATCCGTTTCAGCCAAGATAGAAAGTGCTGAGGAGAAGAACAGGTTGAAGGCTCTTATACAAAGCATTAAGCCCAAAAATTTCGGTGTGATTATCAGAACCGTGGCCGAGGGTAAAAAGGTTGCCACCCTCGATGCTGAATTACGCGACCTGGTTGAACGTTTCGAGAAAGCCTTTAACGGGCTGCACAAGGATGTTGCCAAACCCCGCCTTTTTGTAAGGGAACTGAACCTTACAAACGCAATTATACGTGATATACTGAATGTTAGCTTTACCAGTATTACTGTTAATGACCAGGTCCTTGCTGCTGAAATAAAACAGTACGTCAGGGAAATAGCTCCTGATAAGGAAAAAATAGTCAGGATTTATAAAGGGGAGAGCCCCATTTTTGATCATTTCGGCGTTACAAAACAAATAAAGACCCTTTTTGGCAAGACTGTTTCATTTAAACATGGATCATATCTTATTATAGAGCATACCGAAGCATTGCATGTTATAGATGTTAACAGTGGCAACAGGTCAAAAGCCGGATCCGACCAGGAAACAAATGCCCTGCAGGTTAACCTTGAGGCAGCCCGGGAAATTGCCAGGCAGCTCAGGTTAAGAGATATGGGAGGTATAATAGTCATTGATTTTATTGATATGCTGTCAAACGAACACAGGCAAAAGTTGTTTGACACCATGAAAGAAATAATGGCTGACGATCGTACCAAGCATAACATATTACCACTCAGTAAATATGGCCTGATGCAGATTACCAGGCAGCGGGTAAGGCCGGAGATGAATATCAGTGTTGAGGAAAAATGTCCTACCTGCAACGGAACGGGTAAAATAGGTCCTTCTCTGTTATATATAGAGAAGATCGAGGAAGATCTCAGATCCATCCTGGAGAAGGTCAAAACAAAAAGTTTCATCCTCAGGGTACATCCCTTTGTGGCAGCTTATCTTACGAAGGGACTCAGGCCTGAGTATCGTAAAATGGCCAAAAGGAACAAATGCAAAATTGAAGTAAGAGCCATAAACTCATATCATTTCCTCGAATACAGGTTTGCCGATAAATTCGGTGACGAGATAGACCTCGGGTAATGTTTTTCAAAATTTATATCACCCATTCATAGCATATCTTTGTCTTAACATAAATGAATATTCTTTGTTATATATTCAGGTAAATAAATTTTTTAACAAAAGGAAATTAAAATACAAAGCAGATGATCAGTAGATTTTCTTTATCAACAATATTTTTTCTTATATCACTCTCATCTTTCACCCAGATATATGACCCCGTTGACTGGGTCTTTTCTTATGAAAAGACGGGTGATGAAACTTACGACTTGATTTTTACAGCTACCATAGAAGAGAAATCACATCTTTATTCCATGCACCTTCCTGAGGGTGGACCTATTCCTACGAGTTTTACTTTTAATGAATCAGAAGATTATGAGCTCACAGGTGAAACAAGGGAGATGGATGAGGGTGAGATTGTCTGGGACCAGGCCTTCGAGATGGAGATAAAATATTTCAGTGATGTGGCTGAATTCAGGCAGACAATAAGCTCTGCCAGTGATAATTTCATTGTCAGCGGATATGTTACCTACATGGCCTGTGATGATGAAAGGTGTTCACCTCCCCAGGATGTGGAATTTACCATAAATATCTCCGGGCAGGAAAAAGCAGAAGTTGTCAGCGCAGCAGCTGACGATGCCTTACCCGGGGATGCTGATGAAAGAAGGGGTCTTATGGGCCTCCTACTGGTTTCCATTGCTCTTGGTATAGCTGCCATTCTCACGCCATGCGTATTTCCGATGATACCTATGACTGTTGCCTTTTTCTCACAGGGATCTGAAAACAGGGCAAAATTATTTATTAAGGCTTTGATCTTTGCTCTTTCAATAGTACTGATATATTCTTCACTGGGAATAATAGTGTCACTTACCAGTGCAGGTGCAGGCTTTGCCAGCACACTCAGCACACACTGGATACCAAACATATTGTTTTTTACACTTTTTGTTGTATTTGCCGCCTCATTCTTCGGTGCCTACGAGATTGTATTGCCCAACAGGTGGGTCAGCAGTGCCGATTCAAAGGTAGACGGGGGTGGCATGCTGGCAGCCTTCTTCCTGGGCTTAACCACTGTACTGGTTTCATTTGCATGTACCGGTCCGATAGTGGGAGCATTGCTCGTTGAAGCAGCCAGCGGGGATGTGCTGCGTCCAACAGTGGGGATGTTCGGCTTTGGCCTTGGATTTGCCATCCCTTTCTTCCTCTTTGCTCTTTTCCCTTCCGTAATGAGCAAGCTTCCTAAATCGGGCGGATGGCTTAATGCTGTTAAGGTAACACTGGGCTTTATCATGCTTGCCTTCAGTTTGAAATTCCTGTCGACCATAGATACGGTATACGGGCTTAAGATAATTAGCAGGGATGTGTACCTGGCAATATGGATAGTTCTGTTCTTCCTGCTTGGTCTTTACCTTATGGGTAAGATCAGGTTTGCCCATGACAGTGAACTGAAGCATATTGGATTATTCCGCTTCTTCCTTATCATAGCTGTATTCTCCTTTGCCGTATACCTT
>JBNJHQ010000031.1:0-17765 GCA_051748705.1 Bacteroidota bacterium
CAATGAAGGTTCATGCAGCTGGTATGAGTATGCCTCTGAAATAAAAAAAATTATGGGCTTTGAAATGCGTATTAACCCTGTCAGTACGGCAGAATTTCCACTGCCTGCAAAAAGACCGGCATATTCAGTACTCGCTCTTGATAAAATCAAAAAAACTTATAATATTGAAATACCTTCCTGGCAGCAAAGCCTGGGATTATTTTTAAAAAGAAATATATAATAAAGATGAAAGATAATTATTCCGAAACAATCCATCAAAGGGCCAGGGAATGGACATCCGGGGAATATGACGAGGAGACCCGCAGGGAGGTTCTCAGGATGATGGAGAATGATGAAAAAAAACTGGTCGATTCATTTTATAAAGACCTCGAGTTTGGAACGGGCGGACTGAGGGGTATAATGGGTGCCGGCACAAACAGGATGAACAGGTATACAGTGGGAATGGCAACCCAGGGTATGGCAAATTACCTGGAGAAGAATTTCCCGGGCAAAAAGATTAAGGTGGCCATTGCGTACGACTGCAGGAATAACAGCAGGCACTTTTCGGAAATTACAGCAGGCATATTCTCGGCAAATGGTTTTAAAGTCTACCTGTTCGAAGAACTCAGGCCTACACCTGAACTGTCATTTGCAATAAGACACCTGGAATGCCATAGCGGTGTAATTATCACAGCCTCGCATAATCCGCCTGAATATAATGGTTATAAAGCTTACTGGGCTGACGGGGGACAGGTTACAGCACCTCATGATAAAAATATTATAGAAGAAGTCCGCAATATCAAATCGGTCAGTGAAATTAAATTTGACGGTCCGGCTGATAATATACATAGCATAGGTAAAGATATAGATAAGCTGTTTATCAACACGATAAAGAAGATCAGCCTGAACCCCGGATGTATTAAGGAGAAACATGATATTGGAATAGTCTATACCCCCATACATGGAACCGGGGTGGAGATAATACCTGCTACACTGAAAAAGTTTGGTTTCACCAATATTATCAATGTGCCCGAACAGGATATCGTGGACGGGAACTTCCCGACGGTTGTATCACCCAATCCCGAAGAACCGGAAGCATTTGCTATGGCACTTGAAAAAGCCAGGGAGCATGGAGCCCATATTGCCATGGCTACCGACCCTGACGGTGACAGGCTGGGTGTTGCCGTTAAGGACAGGTCCGGCAAATTCATCCTGCTGAACGGTAACCAGACAGGTGCACTGCTAACCTGGTATATTATCAGGCAGATGAAGGAGAAGAAATTACTTGAGGGAAATGAATATATTATCAAGACTGTGGTAACATCTGACTTACTGGATAAGATAGCTGAAAAAGACAATGTCAGGTGCTACAATGTTCTCACAGGCTTCAAATATTTCGCCAGCCTGATGGCAAAACTGGGTGATAAAGAGAAATATATCGGTGGCGGCGAAGAAAGCTTTGGCTACCTGCCCGGTGACTATGTCAGGGATAAGGACGCCGTTGGATCATGTGCCCTGGTTGCTGAACTTGCAGCTTTTATGGCATGCCGGGACAAGTCCCTGTTTGATGCCCTGGTGGATATCTACCATGAATACGGCCTCTACCGGGAAAAGCTGTTGAATATTGTCCGCAAGGGAAAAGAAGGAGCTGAAGAGATAAGAAGGATAATGGCGGGGTTCAGAAATGACCCGCCGGCAGAAATAAATAATTCAAAAGTCATCAGGCTTATTGATTACCAGTCCGGTAAGTCAACAGACTTAATCAGCGGTTCTGTTGAAGACATCGATTTTGAAAAGAGTAATGTGCTCCAGTTCTTCCTGGAGGATGGAACAAAAATTTCAATGCGCCCTTCAGGTACGGAACCGAAAATCAAGTTCTACTTCAGTGTGAACAACAGGCTTGAAGATAAGGCTGATTACGAAAGAAAGGAAGCCGAACTTGATGCCCGTATAGAAGCCGTCATAGAAGAGTTAAAGAGGAAATTCTGACCTGGCAGCATCACATGAAGAGCAAACCCGGAATGCATATGCTGAGTGTCGGCCATCAAAAAGTGATTGTGCTCCCACTTATTCACCTATGATCTTGACAAGAACCCTTTTACGGCGTTTACCGTCAAACTCGCCGTAGAATATCTGCTCCCACGGTCCAAAATCGAGCCGGCCGTCGGTAACAGCCACAACAACTTCCCTTCCCATCAGTGTTCGCTTGATATGCGCATCGGCATTGTCCTCAAAACCATCATTGTGCCTGTACTGGGAATAGGGCTTCTCAGGCGCAAGCTTTTCAAGCCAGTTTTCAAAATCATGGTGGAGTCCCGACTCGTCATCATTGATGAATACGCTGGCTGATATGTGCATGGCGTTTACTAACACTAAACCCTCTTTGATCCCACTCTCTGCAAGTGCAAGCTCAACATCGCGGGTTATGTTAATAAATTCCCTCCTGCCGGAGGTATTAAACCATAGTTCCTTCCTGTGTGATTTCATATCCTTATTTTAATTCAATATCCATTACTAAGGCTGCAAGTTACAAGAAATGAAAAAGCCGGTCAAGAATTTCACCTAATCATCACCAAAAAATGCAGGCAGGAAATTTACAAGGTACAGCCTGCCTGTTGCCCTTGTTACAGCCGTATAGAGCCATCGCAGGTAATCCATCGAGGGCTCTTTCCTGTTGAACATGCCCTGGTCAATAAAAACCCTCTCCCATTGTCCGCCCTGCGCTTTGTGACAGGTCACAGCGTATGCAAACTTCACCTGCATGGCATTGAAAAACGGATCTTTCCTTAATGCCTCATAACGCTTCTTTTTTGTTTTAAGATGGGAATAATCTTCAAGCACACCCTCATAAAGTATTCTGTTTTGTTCTGCGGACAGGGACGCACTCTCCGAGTTGAGGGTATCAAGGAGGACCTTAACTTCAAGTTCAGTTGAATAATCAATGAAATCAAGCACTACATCCGCAAACCTGAAACCATATCTTTCCTCCTTGCGCACAACTTTTTTGATCATGGCTATATCCCCGTTGGCTATAAAATCCAGGTTTTCCTCTTCGCCTGCCCAGAAATAATTATTCTTGACGATCATCAACATATCTCCCGAAGAGATCTCTTCCTCACGGTAAAGTATCCTGTTACGTATTCCCTGGTTATACTTATTGGCCATCCTGTTGGAATTTACTATAATCACTGTTCCATCAATTCCGGCAAACGAATATGCTTCTTCCAGCTCTTCCAGCAATGTCTCCCCATTTATCCCCAGGATATCATCATAGCCTTCAAGATCAAATTCAGGCACACTCAGGTCATTGCCGGCAACTTTCTTCCTGATGGAAGTTGCATTCATCAAAATACCTGATCCCCTGGACTGCCTGACCACCTCACGTAATTCAGCAGTCTCAATATTAAAACCATACATGGAAAGGTCCTGCATACTGAGTGCGGGACTAAGCACCGATCCAACAGGTGGCAGCTGTGCAGTATCGCCTACCAGTACAAGTTTGCAATTCCTTCCCTGGTAAACAAACTCAATAAGGTCATCAAGTAAGCGACCACTGCCAAATACTGATGCTTCATTCGACTCACCTGAAATCATTGAAGCCTCATCAACAATAAAAAATGTATCCCTCTGCCTGTTTCTGTCCAGCTCAAAGCGCCCGGGTCCGTCCCCGCTGCTTTTCTGCCTGTAGATATGCTTATGTATTGTATAAGCAGACATATGCGTGTAGTAGGCAAGTACTTTTGCAGCCCTGCCAGTGGGAGCAAGCAATACTGAATTTATATTGAAGCCTGCAAGGGTATGCACCAGTGCACTAATAAGGCTTGTTTTACCGGTACCTGCATAACCCGTCAGGAGAAAAATACTGTCATTGCTGTTTTCCGCAACAAATAAAGCCAGGGCTTTCATCACTGTAAGCTGATCACCTGTTGGATGATGACCCAGTTTCTGCTCGAGAATCTTTTCAATATGCAAGTGTATCATTTAGCTCAAAAACGCCCGGATCGATTTGGTATTCAATTTATTTTTTTATTTTTGCAGCAAACATAACCAAACTTATCTAACAATAAAAAAAATGAATGTAGTTGTACGAATTCTATTGATTGCAGCAATTGTTGTTCTTGGCTATCTTCTCGTCGACAGTATTCTGAATCCTATCAGGTTCAACCAGGAAAAAGACAGAAGAGAAGAAGCAATAAAAGAAAGACTGATCGATATCAGGACTGCACAGGTAGCTTTCAAATCAAAGTATGGAAGGTATACCGGTAGCTTTGACACACTCATTAATTTTGTCAAAACTGACTCTTTCCCCCTGATCTACAAAGAAGGAGCCATCACTGATGAGTGGATAGAAGAATGGGGTACCAGGGCAGAAAGAGAAGCACTGCGAAGAGGACTTATTGTACGTGATACAAGCTATACAACTGTGCTGGATTCAATATTCACTCCACAATTCCCTGTCGATTCATTGAGATATGTACCATTCCTGGGTGATACGGAATTCAAAATGGAGGCAGCCACAGTTGAAACAGCATCAGGAGTAAATGTGGAAGTTTTCGAAGCATCGGTGCTCAACGATGTATTCCTGAAAGGACTTGATGAACAACTTATTGTTAATTATAACGTCCTGCGTGAAAAGATTACCGGCTTCCCCGGAATGCGTGTAGGTAATGTGAAAGAACCAAATAACAACGCAGGTAACTGGGAGAACTAACAGTTTTCATATGTATGAAAAAGAACTGTTTGACGAAACTCTGGATATAAATTCAACCAATAATTATGAAATATCCATTCAGATAGGCCTGAATGGATTTTCTTTTTGTCTGCTGGATAACCTCAGGAACAGGTTTGTCATGTTCAGGGATTATAAGCTCAGCGCTAAGGAAGCAGGAATAATTGATGAGATAAGGGATATCGCCGAAAAAGATGAGTTTCTGTCAAGGGAATACCGCAGGTACAGGATCGTGTTCAACACAGAACAGGGTACCTTAGTGCCGGCCGGCTTATATGACCCAGCCGTAAAAAATGAATACTTTGAGCTGAATCATAAGCTCCGGGATAATTATATGGTGTCAAATAATAAACTGACAGAACCCGATGCCTACCTACTCTTCGGTGTGAGAAAAGATATTTTTGATCTTGCAATTAGTCTTTTCCCTGATGCCTCCATATCCCACCAGGTAAAGCCCCTGCTGAATTCATCCTTCAGGCAGGCACGTAAAAATAAAGAGAGGTATGTAAGGGTTCACTTCGACAAGGGTTTTTTCACCTTGATAATTATAGCTGACAATGAACTGCAGTTTTTCAATAGCTTCAGGGTGAGAAATGACTCCGATATACTCTATTACCTTTTGAACAGCTTTAACCGCTTCGAGGTGCATAATGACCATAAAGTATACCTGAGTGGTAACATCTCTAAATTCGACGATCTCTATAACAACCTGCTCAGGTATATACAAACACTCAAATTTTCCACCCCTGAAGGAGATTTCTCAATGAGCTATATCTTTGATGAGATGGCCACCCATCAGTACTGTAATCTCTTCAATATTGTAAATTGCGCATAATAAGCGGCAGTCATAAAGGAAGGATAATCAGCCCGCCGGCAGGACTCAAACTGAGACCCACAACGGACAAGGCAAGGGAAGGACTTTTTAATATACTGAATAACGTTGTTGATTACAGTGAATTACAGGTACTGGACCTCTTTGCAGGGACAGGCAGCATAAGTTACGAGTTCGCTTCCCGGGGGGCTGAACTTGTGCATGCAGTGGAAATAAATTCAAGGCATGCATCTTTCATAATAAATACAGCCAATAAGCTTGATATGTCATGCATTAAGGTTTTCCGTGCTGATATAAGGAGCTACCTGGAGAAAACATTAAATACATATAAGCTTATTTTTGCCGATCCACCATATAAACTGGCATGGATGGAAGATATTCCTGCGCTGGTCTTCAGCAGTGATTGCCTCGAACCCGGCGGACTGTTGATCCTTGAGCATCCGGCCGCTTACAATTTTACCGCAAATGAATATTTTTACGAACACCGCAAATACGGCTCGGTGAATTTTTCCTTTTTCAGGAACCCCTTTTAATGGTGGTGTGTCCGCTTCAGCAACTAAACAATTTTTGATATCTTAGTGTTATATAAAAAAAATACAATCATGAAAATTATATCTCTTGATAAGGTCGAAAAGAATAAGGTTAACATGGAAGGTGCTGTTGGTGCATGGAAGCAGCTGCCACTGGGCAGTAAAGATGGAGCACCTGTATATTCGTACAGGGTTTTTACGGTTGAGCCAAAAGGCAATACCCCCTTTCACAGCCACCCCTATGAACATATGAATTTTGTGATCGAAGGTCGGGGAGTGCTGGTGAATGAGGACGGCAAGGAATTTCCCCTTGTTGCGGGTGATTTTGCACTGGTCAGCCCTGATGAGAAACACCAGTACAGGAATACATCACCTGACGGTGAATTTAAAATGATCTGCGGGGTACCGAAGGAATTTGAATAATCACCTGCCAGGCCCTGTCTTTAGCTGACAGATCTGATTTGACCTCTATGCAAGGCCCGAACCGCATATGTAGATTTATTTGACTTTGATAAACGGTTGATTTATATTTATATATCTAAATCAATCAATCATGCCTGAAAAAAATCAGAATTTCTGGCAGGAATTTAAGAGACGCAAGGTATTCAGGGTGCTTGCCATCTATGCCGGCACTGCCTATATCATAATTGAGGTGGTAAGCAACATAACTGAACCTTTGCACCTGCCTGCCTGGCTTGCCACACTTGTCATCTTATTACTTGCCATAGGCTTCCCTGTAACCGCTATCCTTGCCTGGATCTTTGATTTTACTGCTGAAGGAATAGTAAAAACAGCCCCGGTTGAAAAAAAAGAGAGCGAGCAGGCTGAAATACCTCTTAAATCATCAAAGAAAAGCCGCTTAAAAATAAGTGATTTTGTTATAGCTGCCCTCCTGCTTATAATCGCGGTACTGGTATGGCCGAAAATATTCAGCAGAAACAGCCTTGAGCATATGGTCTCAAAGGATGGAAAAATATCAGTTGCTGTAATGCCCTTTCAGAATATGTCTAACGACACAACCTGGGATATCTGGCAGACCGGTATACAGAATGAACTGATTGCCTCCCTTACCAACTCAGATGAGCTGAAGGTGAGGCAAACAGAAACTGTTAACAGCATAATGCGCAGCCGGGGTGTAACTAACTATGCATCTATAGCACCTTCAATGGCAAGCTCATTATCGCGAAAACTGGATGCAAACATTGTTGTAAACGGGAACATAAACAAAGCCGGTACCACTGTCCGCATTAATGCCCAGCTTATCAATGCAAAAAATGAAGAAATAATTAAGTCAGTCCGGATCGAAAGTCCTGACAACGAAGAGTTGATTTTTAATATCATAGATTCGCTGTCATCACAGGTCAAAAATTTTCTGATAATATCCAAGATAAAAAAAGAATCGCCTCATAATTACGAGTACGCAACCACTACAGACTCACCCGATGCATACAGGTATTATACCTATGGCCAGAATGCATTCTTCCGGTCTGACTTTAATACCGCAATAAAGTACTATTCGCAGGCCATCGCTATTGACTCATCCTTCTACCATGCAATAAGGATGATGTCAGCGGCCTATTATAATATGGGCCAGCTGGACCGGTCAAGGGAACTTTGCCTGGAAATATACAATAAAAGAGACCGGATGGATATCAGTATGAATATCCTGCTGGGCTGGCTGCATGCTCTCTTATACGAAACACCAAACGAAGAAATTAAATACCTGAATCAACTTATTGAACTGGATGATCTGTCAGCACCGACCTATTATGAATTAGGCCGTATATATGTGGCACTGGGTCAGTATGACAAGGCCATCACGGCCATGAAGAATGTTTTTGACATATACAAAAAATGGGATGTAAAGCCAAGATGGGCCCAGGACTATGTCATGCTTGGTTTTGCATACCAGCAGACAGGCCGGTTACGTAAAGCAACAAAGCTTTATAAAAAAGCAGAAAAGGATTTCCCGGGTACATATTATATACCACAGAGACAGGCCATACTGGCCTTAAGTAAAAAAGACACCATAGCCGCAGCGGGATATATTGATATATGCAAAGCTGTTGCTAAAGAGACATTTGGAAGTACAGATGTGGATATGAACTTTGCCCTGGCCTATATCTATACCGAAGGAGGCTACCTGGATAATGCTGAGGGTTGTTACCGGGAAGCCCTGTCCCTTGAACCTGAAAATCCATCCTGCCTGTATAACCTGGGGTGGTTTCTTGTACATGAGGACCGGAACATTGAAGAAGGAATGGAACTACTGGATAAGGCACTTGCAATCAGACCGCAAAGTTACCTTTACCTGGAAAAGAAAGGCGAGGGCTTATATAAACAGGGCAAATATGATGAAGCCCTGGAGCTGCTGCAGAAAAGCTGGGAAATGAGACCCCTGTATAATCATTCAAGCTACCTTATGATAGAGGAAGTGAAGAAAGCAATGAGCAGCCAGTAAATTAACTAATTGACTTCCATTACACCAAGAATAATTAGCTGCAGAATCCTATGCCACAAAAACCAAATAAACTTGTCAGGCTGTGGCGGGAATTAAAACATCGGAGGGTTTTCAGGGTAGTCACCATCTATGCTGCAACATCCTATATTATCATCGAACTGGTCAATAATCTGGTTGAACCACTGTTCCTGCCCGACTGGACAGCTACGTTGATCGTAATCCTCCTTATATCAGGCCTGCCGGTTGTAGTGGTTCTTAGCTGGATATATGATATAAGCCCTGAAGGAATAATCAGGACTGAGTCGAAAAAGGCAGGAGGGGAAAAAGAACCTGTTTCCCGGTCCTTAAAACGGAAAATTAAGGCAAATGACATTGCTATAGCTGCATTGCTGCTTATTGTTGTTGTTCTTGTGTGGCCAAAAGTATTTACCCGTGACAAAGTAAAAACGGAAAAGAATGCACATAAAACAATGATAACCGCAGTGATGCCATTTCAGAATATGACTGATGATACTAACCTGAATAAGTGGCAGGCTGCAATTCAGAATGATATAACTGCCTCCCTTTCCAATTCATTTGAATTACAGGTTAAACCCGTTGAGAATGTCAACAAGCTTCTTAAAACTTCCCGGAATAATACATATTATCCAATGACTGCTTCTGACGCGAACAGAACAGCACATAAGCTGCGTGCAGAAATGTATGTCACCGGTTCTATCAAGCAATCAGGATCTCAGGTAAGATTAAATGCACAATTATGCCTGACAAAATCCAATGAAGATGTCAGATCATTCCAAATTGACGGGACAAAGGAAAATATACTGAACCTTATAGATACTCTCTCATACAAGGTTAAAAACTTCCTTGTTATTTACCAGCTCCAAAAAGAAGTGCCATCTGCTTTCCGGGATCTTGTAAATATTAAATCATACCAGGAATATAGTTTTTTTGCCTACGGATACAGGGCAATGCTAAACTTCGATTATCAAAGCGCATCCGAGAGATTTGCAAGGGTTGTGGAAGCTGATTCAATGCAGGTTTTTGCTTATTTACTCCTCTCCCTGGTAAATGCCAGGCAGGAATTGTATGATGAAGCAAAAAATTATTACCTGTGTGCTTATCAGAAAAGAAAAGATGGCCCCCCGGAACTTGATACATGGTATGATTATGTTTATGCATTACTTTTCGAAGATCCACAGGACCAAATCAGGTCACTGAAGCAGCTTGAGGAGTATGACGATATGAGGCCGGAATTCTATTATTATAAGGGTTCTGTTTACAATAATATAAACCAGTACGACCGGGCAGTGACTGAACTGGAAAAAGCCGTGGTTTTATATGAGGAGCAGGATAACATACAATCATGGAGTCCGGTTTACAGTGCCCTGGGACTGGCATATTATAAAAACGGACAGCTAAAAAAAGAAAGGAAACTATATAAAAAAGCGATCAGAGACTTCCCCGGTGATGTGATGATAATACAGAGGCAGGCAATACAGGCTCTCTCAGATGGTAATAGCCGGGAAGCAGGTAAATATCTTAGGATGTTCAGATCACTCTGCATGGAAAGTCTTCTAAGTGAATCGGAAACACTTGCGCGGGTAGCTGGAATATATTTTTCTGCAGGCATCCACGGACAAGCAGAGAGGTATTACCGTGAGGCACTCACGCTTGATCCCGGCAATCCGGAAATAATGAACAGGCTGGCCTCCCACCTTATAGAGAACGATATGGATATAATCCGGGGTATGGAATTAGTTGACAGTGCCCTGGCCACCGACCCCGGCAACTACATGTATCTTCACACCAGGGGCCGGGGATTATTTAAGCTTGGCAGGTATCCGGAAGCCTTAAAACTTCTTGAGAAGAGCTGGGAATTAAAGCCAGTATATGATCACGAGTTGTTTCTGCACCTGGAAGAAGCGAGGGAGGCTTCAAATTAGAATACAAGTGTGATACACTATTGAATATCGAAGGTGCCGCAGTTTGCTGTATCTTTAACACCTGGCTTCAGATTTCTTACATTTAATTTTGGAGAATAATTTTTTCTATTTCAAAAATTAGATTATTTTTGCACCGCTTGAATAACCGGTCTGGTAGTTCAGTTTGGTTAGAATGCCGGCCTGTCACGCCGGAGGTCGCGGGTTCGAGTCCCGTCCAGACCGCAAGTTAATTCGTAAACGCAAAAAACCCAGTCCATTACAGACTGGGTTTCTTATTTCAGTGTAATATCGGTGCGGAAACCGCTAATTCATAGCATGGTTATTACCAGTTTACATCATATATTTATCCAGTCCTGTCTCCTCAAGCAAAGCATTGAAGCGGGGATCGTCGGGCATACGGTATTCAGATAAAGGGGTTCTCATCATGAAAGGCAGATTAAAATCGTGTTCGTCACACGCCTTTTTCAGCCAGTGGAAGGCCCGGTCAAGATCTTTCGTGAGAAGATAATAGAGTATCAGTGGGGCTGAAGGAACATAGAAGGATACCCCTTTTTTCATGTTCTCCACCTTTTCGATTTTCTTGCGGGCTTCATCTGTTCTTCCTGCTTTGTGCAAAGTGCAGGCAAGCTTAATTTCCGCTACGGGGCTCCCACCCGACAGGGTGACAGCTTTTTCATATGATTCAATTGCCTCTTCCAGCATGCCTTTTACCTCAAAAGCTTCACCAAGATTCTGGTATGCCATAAAGCCATTGGGATATAAATCAATGACTGATTTCTGCCACTTAATGCATTCATCTGTATTTCCTGCCAGAAGATAATACATTCCAATATATGACCGGATGTAAATATTAAAAGGATCATTTTCAAGGGCGTAAAGGGATTCTGCAATAGCTTCATCTATTCGGCCAATAAACCTTAAATATAAGGAATAGAACCAGCGGTCCCATGCTGTGTTAGGGTTTAACCTTACTGATTTGACAAAATATTCTTCTGAAGCTTCGAGATTTCTGTCATAAAATGACATTATAACACCAAGGGTGGAATTAGCCACGGGAACGGTCTTATCAATTTTAAGTGCTTTTTTTGTGTATTCCCTGGAATACTTTATCGCCTCATCGGGTGATACAAAACCACTCAAACATGCATGCAGGTAATTATTCCCCAGTATAGCGTAGACAAGAGAATATTCCGGATCTTCTTCGATGGCTTTCCGGTAGTTTTCCTGTGCTTTCTGGTTTGCTTCGGGAGTCATCATCTGGTAGTAATTCAAACCTTTGAGGTAGTGCATATACGCGACCGTGCTTTCTGTGTAATGCTTCAGGATACCACCCATCGCCTCCCCCAGTATATTCATTTTTAGTTTTTCCACTATTGCCAGGGATATTTCTTCCTGGATTCTGAAAATATCCTTTAGTTCCCTGTTAAATGTCTCTGACCAGAGGTGGTAGCCATCTTCCACCCTTATAAGCTGGGCAGTGATGCGAATTCTGTCTCCGTCTTTACGAATGCTTCCTTCCAGGACATTTGTGACATCCAGAGTGTTTCCTATTACCCGGATATCCATTTGCTTTCCCTTAAATGCAAAAGCGGATGTCCTTGCTATGACCTTAAGACGTTTCACCTGTGTCAGTGAATTGATAATCTCTTCAGCAATCCCCTCACAAAAATATTCCTGGTCTTTATTCGGGCTCATATCCTCGAAAGGGAGAACTGCTACCGAGTTATTATATGTTATCCTTGGAACCGTTTTCTGGTTTTCATCTTCATCCGGTCCACCTGTTTCATAGGGTTGGGTCTTTTTAAATCCTTCGGGTGTAATGTCAAATAACCAGGAGAGAATGGCTGTTACAGGAAATCCAATAATGACAAGTATGATGACAAGGCGCTGGACCCACTCAGGGAGGTTAAAAGGACCGGCCACGTCGTCTGAAAGTCCAATAAGTACAATAGCTGCACCTGCATAAATTGCAAGAACCTGGATTACTTTTCTTCGTTTCAAGTCTTTCCAGAACCTAAATGGCTTTTTGTATTTTTCAGGCATAGCGATCAGTTTTGAATACATAAATATAAACCATGCTGTTGGGAAAGGCAAGAAAACTTTATGGCACAGAAGATGAATGGGTTGATATACAACATTATTATCCTTGAATGGGTGGAACCAGTACCTGTAATATATATGCTACAGCCTGGCCAAAAAATCAGAAATGACCCGGTAGTATTCTCCGGGGTTATCATACTGTGGAAAGTGATGGCTATCCGATATCTCATAAACCGGGATGCCCTTTTGTTTCAGTTCAGGGATATAAGATAATCCACTGTTATCTGAACCGTGGATAAAACACTTTGGTATATTGAGCGATGCAAATTTTTCAATGAGTGTTCCGCTGTCAGAATACCCGACCATCGATGGGCTATAATCATACATAGCCTCCTGTGAATTAAATTTTACCAGTGTCTCCGCACATTTTTTAAATCCCGGCTTTTTGCTGAACTGCAATACAGTCTTGAAGTTACGGAATATTGCACTGGAAAATGTATCGTAATCAACCACTGCTGCCTGCCTGGAAAATGTACAGTCCTCGCTTTCCAGGTTGCCTTCCAGATTTACAAATGCCTTCGCTCTACCGGCATACCTTTCAGAAAAAAGCAAAGCAACAAGCCCACCCATGCTGTGTCCTATTATGACAGGATCATGAAGCTTAAGCTTCTCTATAAAGAGCCTGGTGATTTCAACCAGATCATCCATTTCAAGCTGCTCTGTATAACCCGAGTTTCCATGACCGGGAAAATCCAAAGCCACAAGCGTGTGTGCGTTTAGTGTATCGATTTCTGTTGCACCGAGGAAGTCAGCTTTCGAACAACCAAGACCATGAAGATAAAGGACTGTTTGCTTGTGTCCGCTGCGAATAAAATATTCAATCTGCAGAGGTGCATTATGATAAAATATTTCCGTTCTTATTGTTTTGATAATTTTAAGCTTGTTCGCCTGCCCTTTCGAATATGATTCCCCAGGTGATTTTGTATTCATTAGTCATAAATTTCCCAATCAAAAACTGCCCCGCATTTTACCTGTGCATTCGAAGATGCGGGGACATCCCATGGCATAGGGTCTGCTCCAAAGTATCCCACATTAAAGAATCCCTGTCCCAGATCCATCATCATATAAATATAATAATTCCCAGGTGGCACATCGCTTATATCAAAAGAATATTCAAGTTCAGCAACAGGGAAGGTGCCGGCAAATTTTTTGACATGATTACTATTATCCGGGTCGGAATCAATATCAATATATATATTATAAGTACCCCCGGTATAAACAGGATCATCATATGTATACTCAGATACTGTACCTGTCATAAGACATTCATCATCTTCTTTAGTGCATTGTGTAAGACACAAAAAACCAATGGCAATAAGAAAAGCTAATAATAATAATTTAGTATTCATGATAAGAATTGTTTGTTATGAACAGTTAGTTAAGATATTATGCTGCTTATATATTATTCATTCAAAATATGCTGGCGGATGAAAGATAATCTCAGTCAAGTTACAGATTTTTTGAAATATTACAATAACTATACATTTTGAGAATATTCTCATTATCTTTGTAATAAATATATAATGTTATGGCACGTCGAAAGCAACTGCGAAAGATTATTGCACCACCAATTTTTACCGGTTATAAACCCTATGGCTGTGCTAAAGGATACAAAGGGTCTATTGAATTATTCTACGAAGAATATGAAGCAATAAAAATGACGGATTATGACTCATTAACTTATGAGGAGGCTGCTGATTTAATGGGTGTGTCCCGCGCTACTTTCGCCAGAATCCGGGAAAGTGCAAGGCGTAAAATAGGCAAAGCGCTGGTTGAAGGAAAAGAAATAAAAGCAGTATATGGTAACGCTTATATGGATAAAAAATGGTTTTTATGCAATGATTGTTATACAAGATTCAACATTCACACAGCGGCAGTAGAAAACATTTGCCCCACATGCCGGTCTGAAAATATTGATTCCTTAAATATCCATACTTAACATACAGGTTCTTAGATAAGAGAAGAAAAGAGTCTTTCACCTCTCTTGCCCTGAAACAGTTCTATGGTAATAAATCTAAATAAAAAATAAATGGAAAGAAGAATATTCGGGCCGGTACCTTCACGAAGGCTGGGTAAAAGCTTGGGAGTAAACAATATTCCTCATAAAATCTGTACTTATTCATGTTTGTATTGCCAGGTGGGTAAGGCAATAAAAATGCAGGTTAACAGGCAGGAGTTCTATAACCCGGTCGACCTGGCAGCTGAAGTAAAAATGATTTTGGAAAAAATTAAAAACGAAAATGAATATCCTGATTATATCACAATTGTACCTGATGGCGAGCCTACACTGGATATCAATCTTGGCAAATTAATAACTCTGCTTAAAACTACAGGATTCCCGGTTGCAGTGATAACAAATGGCTCCTTAATAAATATCCCTGAAGTAAAGGAGGATTTAATGAAAGCTGATTATGTATCATTGAAAGCCGACACTTTTAATTCTGAAAACTGGCGTAAAATAAACAAAGCTCATAAAAGACTGAACCTTTATGAAATTATAAACGGATCAAGATTATTTTCGGATGAATTTAGTGGTAAACTTGTCACGGAGACAATGCTTGTAAAAGGCATCAATGATTCCGGAGATGATCTGGAATATACAGCTCAGGTTATTGCAACATACAATCCCGATAAAGCCTACATTGCAATTCCTACCCGGCCACCAGCCTATAAAGAGACAATTCCTGCAGACGAAAGTGCTGTAAACCGTGCTTACCATATTTTCGGGCAGCACATTCGTAAAGTTGAATTATTAACAGGATATGAGGGTAACGCATTTTCTTCAACAGGCAATTTCAGGGAAGATATCCTGAGCATCACAGCAGTTCATCCTATGCGTGAAGATGCAGTACGGGAATTGTTGAGTAAAACAAATGAAGAACTCACTACACTAAACGGCCTGATTGAAAATAATCTGATCGAGAGGGTGGATTACAATGACAGGATATATTACCTGAGAAAATTCAAAAGGTAAAAAAAGAAAGAGCCGGAGAAGAAACAAAAAAGGCAGTGTTTTCCTTTATATGTCTGCTCAGACCTGTCGTATCTTGAGTTTTGCATAATAACAGTTTTATTAAGTATTAAAGCATTTTGGATAATACTATGAATATGGCTAAGCCCACCCCTGTTAAAAATGCTAATCCTGAGTGTTTCTTTTCCTCTCCCCTTGCCTCGGGTAAAAGATGAGAAGCTGAAATATAAATTAATACTCCTGCCACAAAACCCAGTAGCAATCCCAGATTGCCCTGGTTAAGCTTGTTGACAAGAGGATAGGCTAAAAAGGCTCCCAGCGGAGTGGTGAGACCTGCCACCATGAAAGCATAAATCATAGCCGTTCTTTCTTTCACACCCCCTTTAAGGAAAAGTGTATAGGTTATTATTCCTTCAGCAAATTCATGAATTACCAGACCTGTTGCAGCCAAAAAACCGGTCAGAATGCTTATGCTGAATGTCACTGTATAGATTATGCCATCGATAAAGGAATGGATGCCTATTCCTTCTGCTGCAACTATACCAAAGGCCAGTACTTTTTTCTGGGTCAGATGTTTTATTAATTCATTGGAGAAAAACATGAACAAAAAGCCCACCAGGGCCATTATTCCCGCGTAGAAATTTTTTTGTATTGCCTGAGGCAAAGCCAGCATTAAAGGAGTTGATATCAATATACCGGCGGCAAAACACATGAAATATGTCTTGGCCTTTTCAGCCCATTTCCTGAATTTATGCAATACTAAAATGCCAAATCCATTTATTATTGCTGCAAGAATGGCAAAAACAGCTATCCATATAAACGCATCAGATTGCCCGTCCATAAAATCCTCCTGTGTTTAAATGTTCTTTATGAAATTATTTTTTCAAGCTCAGGTCTTTGAAAAATTCTCACAAAGCTTTTAAGAAATTGTCTAGATTTTTCTTATCTCAGGTATTCTAGTTTTTCTTGTTAATTCTGCTATCCCGTTTATCTCACTGAGCATTTCTCCCGATATCGGCACTTCTCTTTCTTTTCCTGAAAATTCTACTCCTTTCATTCTTTCAATCTTCAGGAAAAGTTTCATAGGTTTTTCCATTCTTGTAAACATAAGATTATCTGCAACATCCTCTAATATCTTTATTTCATCTGCGAATGCACTGGTACTCACTGCAAAAGCATAGGTACGGCTTTTGTCGTTCTGCAGTAAATCCCTGAGTTTATTCAATGTTCTTTCCTTATATGTTTTGGAAAAAAGAAGCAAATTTAATGCCGACCCGAAAACCATAGTACCGGGACCGGCTTTTTCAAGCATGCTTTCAGCTTTGTCAATTGTATCATCCCATACTTCGGGTATCAGTAAATTCGCCTTCAGTGTATTTGAACTTGTTTCTTCACAGCCTCTGGCATTTATATCAAACTGAACATATACTATTTTCTTCTGGTAAGCATTAAGATCCATATTGTATAGCTTTTTCATGGCGGTTATTAAAAGTTCGCCTCCAGGGTATTGCAGGGGAATGCCTATTATTGAGCCACCCGCTTTAAGCCATGCCGTAACAAATGCGAATTCCACCAGGGGTTTTCCGGTTCCTCCCGGTCCGCTTATGAGAGTTGATGAAGGTATTTGAATACCTTCCGGAAGCAATTCATCAAGCCAGCTAATATTTGTTTTTAATTTTTTCATGATTCCTTGCCTGGCGTATATTTTAACGAAGGCAATGCTTTTATTCATTATGTATGCGTTTCTTCTTTTCAAGCAATTCTCCCTTGCTCTCACGGTGATCAGGATCAGGGATTATTACTTCCACAGGGCAAACATTGATACATTGAGGTTCATCGTAAAAGCCTACGCACTCAGTACATAGTGCGGGATTAATAACATAAGGATCTCCTTCTGAGATTGCTTCATTAGGACATTCCGGAACGCATAGTCCGCAAGAAATACATTCATCAGTGATCTTTAATGCCATAATATACCTCCTTCTTAATTACTTAATTAATATTTGCGAATGTCTTTAAAATAGCTGCATCATTTATTTGTAGTTATTTATAAAGTTAATGAGATTATTCTCATTATACAAATTTATTTATAATAATTCTAAAATAGATTAAATACCTCTCATACAGGCATATAAGGTCTTAAAATGTAATGTAACAACCAATTTATGTATGAATAATCCTGGCTGTAACTAATATTACTGATAATTATTAATATCCCGG
>JBNJHQ010000032.1:0-17760 GCA_051748705.1 Bacteroidota bacterium
CTTATCTACACGGGTTTCGCCCTGGTGATCTTCTTTATCAACGGGCAGGTTGACCTGCGTGTGGGACTCATCCTGGCTGTCGGCAATATGCTTGGTGCCTGGATAGGGGCAAGGACAGCGGTCAGCTGGGGACCCAAATTTGTAAGGATAATATTGCTGCTGGCTATCTTTGTTTCAGCTCTTAAGATACTGGGGGTCTTTGACCTTTTTAATTGAGTTTGAAAATATATTTTATTGTTCCTTTTTGTATGGCCGGTGCATCCGGTTTGCGGTCGAACTTTGCAGCCATGGCAGCATCGCGTGCAACCCTCAGGAAATATTCCTCCAGGATGGTTGATCCTTTAACCCCCGGCCTCGCCTGTATTACATTGCCATTGCGGTCGACCGTTACTTCAACAACAACGATGCCTTCATTCTGAATATCGTAGCTTGGTTTGGGCAGCGACCTGGCCTGGCGTCCTGCAAGGTCAAAGGATACTCCTTCAGTACCCGTTCCCGAGCCTTCACCGTAATTTTCAGCACCTACAACCCCTGTTTCCACTCCCTGGTTGCCGCGACCTTCCGTAATACCTTCACCGCTGGTGTCGGTTCCCTGTGCATTGGCCCTTTCAAGTGCATCTCTTGTACGGTTCATTATGTCTGTGCGGCGCCTTTGTTCTTCTTCAAGCCTTCTTTTTTCTGCTTCTGCCGCTTCTTCAGCTTCCTTTCTCAGGCGTTCCTCTTCAAGCTGCTTCTGTCTCACCCTTTCGGCTTCCTGCCGGCGTCTCTCTTCCTCAGGATCGGGCTGCTCAACCTTTTTTTCAACAACCGGTGCTTCCTCAAAATCCTGTGTAAGCTGGGCTTCTTCTGTCTGTGGTTCAGTAACTGCCGCAGCCGGTATTTCTTCAGTCATTTCCTCCTGGGAAGCTTCCTCAGCCTGGCTGCTTTCTTCCTGGCTTGAAGCAGGTGCCGGTTCCAGCAGGCCTGATCCCATATCATCGGTTCCGAAATTTACAAGTATCCCCTCTTCCTCGGGTGGTGGATCCGGTGGTTGAAAACCTGTGACAATAAGGATTACAGCCAGTATTATGTGAAATATTACCGTGCCGATTATGCCTTTCGTCTTCTCTGAAGGAAAGTCATACAGGTCCTTATTTGGGGTTTGTTGCAAGAATCAGTTTATATTGATTGTTTTTAGCTATATTCATAACTTTCACCACATGCTCTATTGGCACTGTTTTGTCAGCGTGCAGGGAGACATACATTTCTTCGCTCTGTCCAATCTTCTGTCTCAGTGCTGCTTCAAGATCCTCGAAGGCCACATGCTGGTCTTCTACATAGTATTGTATATCCCTCGTTATAGAGATGGTGGTCAGTGGCTTGGCCGATGTCTGGCTGCTCCCCTGGGGCAGCAGCAGTTTAAGGGCCGTGGGATGTATCAGGGTTGATGTTATCATAAAGAATATCAGCAGGAGGAAGACAATGTCAGACATCCCTGCCATATTGAATTGAGCGCTGATCTTATTTCTTGATTTAATTGCCATGACTCACTCCTTAAGCTGGTTCATTCAGTATGTCCATAAATTCCGTTGAGGTGGCTTCAAGCCTGAAGATCACCTTCTCTACCTTTGAAACAAGTATATTATAAGCAAAATATGCCAGAATTCCAACTATTAATCCGGCCACTGTTGTTACCATAGCAGTGTAAATACCGTTGCTGAGCAATGACACGTCAATATTATTGCCTGCATTTGACATATCATAGAACGCTTTAATCATACCAATAACCGTACCAAGAAAACCTATCATCGGTGCTGCTCCCGCAATGGTTGCAAGGGTAGGCAGTCCTTTCTCAAGTTTATAAACCTCCAGTTTACCAACGTTCTCTATTGCGGTGTTAACATCGTTCAGGGGGCGGCCTATCCTGGTAATTCCCTTTTCCACCATTCTGGATGCAGGCGACCTGTTTGATTTGCACAGTGCCAGGGCTGCATCTATTTTGCTGTCGTATATATAGTCCTTTATCCTGTTCATAAAATTCATATCTTCATGACCGGCCCTGGTAATAACATAAAACCTTTCAACGAAAATATATATTGCTATCAGTGAAAGCAGGATAATGGGTATCATAACCCATCCTCCCTTTAACACCAGTTCACCAAAAGAAAGAGTTACCTGTTCCGACTCCTCCAGTATCAGTTCCGATTCCTGCAATGCAATGTTTAATAGTTTCATTTAAATATTAATGTTTAAATTTTATATGTTTTATTATTCTGTTCTTAGTGCAGGTCATCTGAGCCGCACGCACATTTCTCCTGCCATAATTTCTTAAACCTGACGAAGATATAAAAAAAACGAGATATAATGTTTTGTATTATATCCCGTTCACTTATTTTTTGTTAACAGTTGTTAATGAATGCCTATAATCTGTACCTGGAGCCAGTAGGCACCGGCACCTGAAAGATATCCAATTACGGCCAGCCAGGTGATCTTCTTCATGTACCAGATGAAATCAATCCTTTCAAGTCCCATCGCCGCCACTCCTGCAGCTGATCCTATGATAAGCATGCTTCCGCCGGTTCCTGCACAGTAGGCCAGGAATTCCCAGAAAAGCCCGTCCTGCACAAAATTGGCAAGATATTCGGGGTTAGAAGACAGTTCGAGCAGCTCGGGACCTGCTATGGGGTACATACCCATGGCTCCGGCCACAAGCGGAACATTGTCAACTATGGCTGACAGTGCGCCAATGGCAAGGTTAATGGTGTAAATGCTTCCCAGGTTCTCATCGAGCCACCTTGACATTACTGCCAGCTGACCTGCAGATTGCAGTGATGCTACTGCTATCAGTATCCCCAGGAAGAAAAAGATGGTGGGGGTATCAACCTTCTTTACAATATTGAAGATGTACAGTCTTTTCTTGGCTTCTTCAGATTTGTTCCTGTGCATTATCTCGGTTGCAAGCCACAGGATACCGAGGCCGAGCAGCATTCCCACATAGGGTGGGAGATGGGTTATGCTCTTGAACACCGGCACATTGATAAGACATGCCACTCCGAGGAAAAGTATAAATGTTCTTTCTTTCTGACTGTTAAAATTATGGCTCGATTCATCTATTTCAGGCCTTTTTACATTGCCTTTCATCATAAAGGAAAGGATGATCAGCGGGATGATCATACTGACAAGGCTGGGCAGGATAACTCTTGTTATTATAGGTATTGTGGTAACCTGTCCGCCTATCCAGAGCATTATTGTAGTCACATCACCAATCGGCGACCAGGCACCTCCGGCATTGGCCGAGATCACTATAATACTTGCAAAGAACCACCTTGTACCCCTGTCTGATATAAGTTTTCTGAGAAGAGCCACCATAACAATGGTTGTGGTAAGGTTATCAAGGGCAGCTGACATAAAGAAGGTAAGGAAACCAAGTATCCAGAGCAATTTAACCTTTGATGTTGTCTTTATCTTGTCGGTAATGACCTTAAACCCCTGGTTCTGATCAATAGTCTCAACAATGGTCATTGCCCCGAAAAGGAAGAAAAGTATCTCGGCTATCTCTATCAGGTGATGTCCCAATTCATGTTTGACAAATTCCTGGGGGTGCTGTGCCATTTCCACAGTTTGCTGGCACGATGAGGTGGCAAACTCAAGATTTCCCATTTTGGGTTTAATATTATCCAGGTAACTCTGCGCCAGCGTCTTTGTTTCATCCCATGAAGGAGACAGATTAAGTGAGAGGATCTGTTCGCTGAAGAGTGCATAAAGTGCCCACAGGATTGAGCCTGTAAGCAGGGCACTTGCAGCTTTTTCAATCTTAATGGGATGTTCCAGGGCTATTGCCGTATAACCCAGGATAAAGATAACGACCATCAATAGGAACATAATTGCAGGGATTTAATAAAACTTACAATTCATATGATTATTAAAGGGACAAAAATAAATTTATTTTTCTATTCTTCAATAATCCCGCTTTCTTCTTCTCTTTTAATATCACTTTTTCTCTTTTTGAAGAGATCACGTAAGCTATCAAAACTCTGCCTGAAGAGAAGTCCAAATCCCTGTGTGTATGGGGCGGTTTCGTAAACGAGGTTATCATTTGACCTGTTGAAAACTTTAAATCTTATTTTCTCGGTGAGCTTTACTTCAACGTCGAAGTCGCCCGTAATTTCATTGGCTGATGTACCCGTTTGTGTTCCTCCTGCTTCGCCTCCTACATCAAAATTGCTGTTTATGATTACCCTGTCATTCAGTAACTGTGTAGATAGTGCCACCTCAACTTCCTGTGTACTTATTTCATTGCCCGGCCTGTAGGTGAAGCCGATATCAAAGTCATTACTTATCTGTGACAGCCAGTTGCTCAGCTGGTTTGATAACATTTCGGTTGTTGTTACGCCCATGGCTGATGCACCTGCATTTGTTGTATTCATGGTTGCCCCGGCAAAGGACGGATCAGGATAGAAACTGTTCATCAAAAGCAAATACAGGAATTGCCGGCTCATTTCTTCCTCTGAATCAATGGCTGCCCTGAGATCGGTCCGCATCGATTCATCGGCAGTTGGCAGGAAAATATCAAAACCTATTACCGGGTTTACAAGCTGCCCGCTGATATTCAGATGGCACTCAACAGGTATGCGCTCCGCATATGCCTCGTCCTGGAAGAGATCTTCAAGTGAAGCCTTCAGTTTATAGATGGCCCTGGCATCCACATTGGCGCTCATAATATCTCCATTCCAGGATATTGTCCCTCCCTCTTCAACAATAAACCTCTTATTGAATATATTACCAAGGGTAAACTGGTATTCTCCATCTTCTATCACGTAATCACCAAAAATGGTGAAATCGCCATTTTCATCAATCGTCATATACAGCGTCCCTGCTCCGCGCGCTTTCATCAGGTCACCCAGATTGGAGTCAAAAACGAGCTGAACCTCGGCATCAGGGGTAACGTCAAGTTCAAAATTCAGTGATATGGATTTATCATCACTACGGTTCATCAAAGGCAGGTTGAAGGTCTTTGCACGATCAGTTTCTTCTGCCTCTTCCCTGAAGCTGATAAAGGTATAATCACTTACCTTATCGTCCGTTCCGAGGGGAATGAACATCCTCGTATTTCTTTCAGTTCTTGCTGAAATATTGAAATCAAGCTTGTTTGCCGGGCCTCCGATGGTTATTAAACCTGATGCATAAGCCGTACCATAAAAGAGGCTGTTGTCATTTTGCCTGGTATCAAAGGCCAGGATATTATCAGCATCAATGCGAAGATCAACAAACCAGTCCTTAAAGTTATTATGGGAGACATATCCATCCAGCATTGCATTATTGTCGCGGTTGTCCCTGACAAGTATATTGTCGAACAGGAGCCTGTCATCAGCAAAATGGACACTGTCGGAGAACCTGAAGTTTGACTGCAGGTAGTCAATTGTCATTGAAGCATTATCGGCCATTACACTTCCCCGTAATGACATGTCACCCCTGTCACTCTTTATCTCCACACTGCCCGATCCCAGACCTTCAACATCCGAGGCAAAAGACTTTAAAAACAGGTTCAGTATGTCAAGCGGCATTTCCTTCACTTCCGCAAGAAGATCAATTTGCTTTTCTGCAGGGTCATAATTACCATCAACGGTAAAAGTATTTACCCCATCTTTATTATTTCTTAAACTTATGCCTGCCAGTTTCCTGGCATTATCCCATACTGATAATATACTGACATCGCCGTACCCATTATCGTTAAGCCTGAAGTCCTCTACCATAACATCAGTTTCAAACATCCTGTTATTGTAAATGTCGGTTAACATTATCTGACCATTGAGCAATCCTTCAAGGAGGAACTCAATTTTCTTTTCATCCTCCTGCTCGTTCTGCCTTTCAAGTTTATTAAGACCTGCCAGCTTGAGGTTGTTGAAGCTGATATTTATTGTGTCGGCGGGACTTTGAGATACTTTGCCATCAATCATGAAATATTCATCACCACGGCTAACCATAAGGCCATCAATGTTAACAGCCGTTGAATCTACTGTAAAACTGCTCCGGTCAATATTCCAGGCCTTATCATTGATTATTATTTCAGCCGGCAATATTGCCAGATCGAGCCTTGTATGGATGCTGTCGGGCATAGAAAAAATTCCACCGGCTGCTATTGTACCCTTATTCTCAAGACTGCCCGTATTGTCCCAGTCAATATTTATATTGAAGCTGTCAACTTTTGCGGTGCTGCTGACCGACAATTGTTCCAGGCTGAGCCTGTTGATGATATTTACTTTATCACTGTTAATATCTAATACCATTGAGCTGTCTTCAACCATACAGTTGATTTCGGTATTTTCAAGGCTGTGGTTTTTGTATACGGCATAGTCTCCCTCCGCCACAAGGCTGATCATTTTACCCGGTTCGATCCGCCCCATGAACTTAAAGCCCGGAGAGAGCATGAAGCCTGTATTGAAAAATTCGTTTATACGATCAGTATTCTTGAGAGTTATTTCATACCCGAAGTCATTTTGTCCTGATAAATCTCCCTCCCCGGCAATGATAAGCGATGGGAAAAGGGAAGCTGCTGTGAGCTTAATGTCAGGAATAATTGTCGCCAGGTCATATTTACCCCTTATATCCGCGTCAATGTAATCCGTTCTGAGATTGATCCCCATGGTTGAACTATCAATATTAAAAGCACTTATGCTGCCGTTAAAAAGATCGAATTCATCACCGTTTCTCTTCAGTTTTGCATTGAGCAGGCGTATATCTCCGCTTAAATTATCAGGAGCATCGCCGGAAAAACTTGCTGTGAGCAGCATTGAGAGCTTTGACAGGCTGTCTGAGCGATCTAAATTGAGCTTGTGAAGATCGGCCTCAACGAGATTCAGACTGAAATCCACTTCGGGCAGGTCCCCGGTAAAATCAAACCTGCCGAGCAGGTCCATCCTGAGATCCTCATTATCTGAACTGACCTTGCCATCCCAGATTTTATCCGTTACCAGGCCACTGATCCCAATATCCCTGTAAGTATAATCCTTGAATTCCATGTTGTTAACAGTGGCCTCAACATCAGCCCTGAAATTCTTGAATGATTTTGACGTGCCTTCCACTTCAAGACTGGCAGATAAAGGTCCCAGTATATCCTCCCGGTTTAAAATTTCTCCCATTTTAATGGCCTGTGCCTGCAGGCTTCCCTTAAAATAGAAAGTATCGGAAGTGTCGGGTCTGAACAGTATGTCAGTGGATAAGGATCCCAGTTCGGTATTAAGTGTGCCGTATGTTACAAAATCATGTGTAAATCCCGTGAAATTGCCACTAAAAGAAATAGCTCCCATCCGTTTTAATTCATTACCGAGTTCAATCCTGCCCATTCCCGGTATTTCAAACCCGGCAATTTCATGTGTGCTTGTTGTTAAACTGGCCACACGTATAAACATGAAAGTATTTTTGATATCGGGTAGTCCGGAAAGGTCGAAATCACATATGAGCATGGTGCTGTCCGAGAAGGATAGAATAACATCACGTCCGTTTATTTCTTCCAGCGGGCCGCTTATGTTTCCTGAAAGCATAATCTCATTTTCCATTCCTTCCAGTGGCAAGTAGAAGTGTGCAATATCAGATAAGGAGACTATTGAACTCTGGAGTGCCAGTTGCAGATCGGCATCACGGGCAAAAACAAAATCACTGTCCTGCCGGTTCATATCCAGTCCTATCAGCTTCGAATTGATAAAGCTGTTTGCCGTCCTTACAGTAAGATCGGCCAGCCGGTATTTACCTTCTGCGATATGTAGCTCTGTAAACAGGTTCTTTAACTCAAAACCTTTGTCTTCTGTGAATGAAAGATCCGAGATTCTTAATCCTGTCTCCTGCCCGGAGATTTTTAAATCGTCGAGCCTCAGGTTGATACCGGAAAGCGAAAAATTATGAACATCAAAGACAGCTGAGGTATCCGGCCTTGACCCTGACCTGTGGCTCAATCTCCCATCGTCAATGCTTATCTGGCTAATGCTCAGTTCTTTGATCCTGTTGCTTGTGTCTTCACTGGCCAGCAGTTGCATTAAATATGCCAGGTTTAATACATTATTTGTATCAGGCTGAATTTTAATAACAGGCTTTTCAATCCCGATCCTTCCCAGTCTGAAGATTTTTTCCCCTGGTTTGATTTTTCTTATGCCCGCCCTTACCTTTGGGGAAAAGAACATAGTATCGGCAGTGTTGTCTTTTAACAGCAGGTCGCTAACTTCAATATGATTAAAAAAAATGAATCGTATACTACCGGCGGTGAGCTCTAATTCATTATTTTTCGAAAACCTTGATGAGAATTTTTCAAAAAGCCATGTTTGAACAGACGGGCTTCTCAGACTTATCATACATATGGTTATAAGGATAATAAGAGAGAGTAAGGTTAAAAGAGGTATTTTATATATTTTCTTAATTTTGCCCATTATAAGGAACATGCACAAACGACATTCCAAAAATAGCGTAAAAAACTGAAAAATAAAGATAAATGCCAATTACTATTCTTGCCATAGAATCTTCATGTGACGATACTTCAGCTGCCATAGTGGAAGATGGATTTTTGCTGTCAAACCTTATTGCAGGGCAGGAGGTCCACCGTTCCTATGGAGGGGTTGTGCCTGAACTGGCCTCGAGGGCCCACCAGGCTAATATAGTACCTGTTGTTGACCAGGCTATCAAAAATGCAGGTATCAGAAAAGAAGATATTGATGCAGTGTCTTTCACCAGGGGTCCCGGTCTACTGGGCTCCCTTCTTGTTGGTACATCCTTTGCCAAAGGCCTTGCCCTTGCCCTTGCAAAACCCCTGATAGAAGTGAATCACCTGCAGGCCCATATACTGTCACACTGGCTTAAAGAAAAAGGAGGTGAAAACAGGATACCGGCTCTGCCGTTTTTATGTCTCCTGGTATCGGGCGGACATACACAGCTCGTGGTTGTAGGCAGGGATATGAAACTAAAAGAAATAGGATCCACAATTGATGATGCTGCAGGCGAGGCTTTTGATAAATGTGCAAAGCTAATGGGCATGCCCTACCCGGGAGGCCCTTTAATAGATAAACTGGCAGCCGGGGGTGATCCCGGCAGGTTTAAATTTACCAGGCCGAGGATAGAAGGATTGGATTACAGTTTCAGCGGCCTGAAAACCAATTTTCTTTATTTTCTCCGCGATGCCATTAAAGAGAATGAAGAATTTATCGAAGAAAACAGGAACGACCTGTGTGCCTCACTGCAAAAGACTATAGTGGAAATATTAACTGATAAACTGATCAAAGCTGCTGTAAGCACCGGAATAAAAGAAGTTGGGATTGCCGGGGGAGTTGCAGCCAACAGCGGACTGAGAGATGCCCTGGATAAACTTGGGAAAGAACATGGCTGGACCATCTACCTTCCGAAACCGGGATATACAACCGATAACGCGGCTATGATTGCAATAACGGGCTATTTTAAGTATCTTGAAAAGGATTTTAGCAGTCAGGATACAGTGCCACTGGCAAGATTTAATATTTAACCTATGAAAATGAATCTGAAAGAAAAATCAATTTTGGTGGTGGGTGCAGGTGCTATCGGGGGTATATCCGCTGCCTTCCTCAAGAATGCAGGCTATGATGTTGAAATTGTCTGCAAATATGAGGAATACAGGGATATTATTGTCAACAGGGGTATAGCAGTGAGCGGGGTAAGGGGTGAATTAAGGGAAAAAATGAATGCCCATGTTTCAATCAAGGATACAGGAGCTCAAAAAGATATAATATTTCTTGCCGTTAAAGCCACTGATATGATTGAGGCGGCTGAAGACCTCAGGCCTTTTCTGAAACCAGGCAGCCTGCTTGTATCCATGCAAAACGGGATATGTGAGCCTGAACTGGCTAAAATGCTTGGAAATGATCATATTGTAGGATGTATTGTAGGCTGGGGAGCAAGCATGGAAAAGCCCGGTGAAATGCTAATGACTTCTGGAGGTGATTTTGTTATCGGGTATATTGACAGACCAGGTGATGACAGGCTGGCCGGGATAGCCGGGATAATGAGCGTAATCCACCCCGTAAGAATAAGCAATAACATGATGGGCCACCTCTTCTCAAAGCTCATTATTAATTCCTGCATCACATCACTCGGAGCAATAAGCGGCCTGCTGCTCGGAGAAATGATGTGCAGGCGCAAAACCAGGAAATTGTTTATTACAGTTATACGTGAAGCAGTCGAACTGGCACATGTACTCCAGGTAAAGATTGAAGATTACGGTCAAAGATTGAATTACTATGATTTTGTTGACGACAGTAAAAGTTTTGCAGAACTGAGGAGGCATATTAAATTGAGGTTGATGGGTCTCAAATATCGCAGGCTGAAATCATCCTCACTTCAATCTCTCGAGAGAGGAAAGCTTACAGAAATTGACTATCTGAATGGTTATATCTCGGCCAAGGGTAAAGAATTTGGCGTACCTACGCCGCTTAATGATGCAATCGTGGAGATGATCCATGAAATAGAAGATGGTGAGCGGGATATTTCCCCGAAAAACCTGGATGATGAAGTATTTCAAAAATTTTATTGAGAAAGATTTTATTTTATGCTCCCGATGACTATATTAGCAACAAATACGGGCAAATGAAGCAGCTTGTAATAGAGGCAACAAAGACTTCCCCCGAAATAGTCCTTAAAGCATCAGGGACCCTGAGATTCAAGGGGCGCTCAATCCATGAGAATACACAGGATTTTTTTGATTCAGTGATAAAATGGATAGATGAATATATAAATGACCCTGCTGATACTACATTCGTTGATATTCAACTGGAATATTTTAACAGTGCCACCGCAAAGTATATTGTTATTATGCTGCAAAGACTCAAGGAAGTAAGGCTTAAGGATAAGAAGTATTACGTTAACTGGTTCTACGAAGAAGGTGATGAGGATATACTTGAAAGGGGTGAGTATTTTGCATCGGTGCTGGACATGGATTTTAATTTTGTGGAAATGACCTGAATTAATAGCTTAGCGTCCTGCTTTCTTCCTTTCCCCTGCCTTTTATCAGCAGATAATTTTCATATACTTCAACCAGTGCCCGGGAATTGGTGTCGGCTGTTTCAACCATAGCCTTCAAGGTAACAAAATGTATATCACTGTAATACCCGTAGTCACCCTCATGGTTATGCCCGCTGAACCATGCAATAATATTGTCATAAGCTGAAACTATCTCAAGCATTTCCTCCCTGTTGTACAGGTTGTGAGCTCCTTCAGGCGCAACCGGGTGGTGCGAAAAAATAAAAACACCCTGGCCCATCTCACGGGCTTCTGCAAGCTCTGATCTGAACCAGTTGATCTGCTTCCTGCCGATTGCTCCATTCCAGTCGAAGGCATTTTTCTGCCCCTTTCTCTGAAGCCTGGCAATCATACTGGCTGCTTTAAAACTCGACCGCAATGATCCTGAATAAGTGCTTATATCACAGGAATTGAGGGCAATGAACCTGAAACCGCCTTTCGAGAAGCTGTAATAACCATCTTCCCCTGCCAGCATACGGGTTACTCTTTTCTTATACCTTTGTTTAACACTGTAATCATGGTTGCCCGGAAGGTGAAAAATAGCCCTTTTGCTTTTTCTCATCAACTCCAGTACGGGCCCAAAAGACCTGAAATCCCTTTCTATAAGGTCGCCCAGGTTAATGATGAATTCCGCCTTGCTATTGTTGAAATCATCGATCGCTTCACTGAGCTTGTTAAGTGAATGGCTGTAATACCTTGTACCGTGACTCTCGCAATCGCAATACTGGATATCGGCAATCAGGCCGAAAGTCAGGATTGCAGTGCTGTCTTGTTTCTCCTTTGTCATATTAATGGGACCTGTAGCCAGGGTGGCTGTTGAAAAGCTGAAAAAGAAAATAAAAATCCTTATCATTTAAAGACTGTTGGATTAAGCTTAAAGATAATGATTTATTTTTTCAGGCAGCAGGATTACCTGTCTTACCCATGAAAACAATACTGTTGGTACTTGTTTCCCTTATTATGTAAACAAAGGGTTTATCCAGTTTAATTTCCAGCGGTCCGGCGGGTACTGACGTGAATACTATCTCTACCACGGTTGCCGCAGCAGCTTCGGTACCCTCTTCATTGGTTTCAATAAAGGTCTGGTGCAGTACCTTACTGATGAAAAGATCCTGTTCCGCAATATTCGAAAAATCAGCATCATAGGGTGAAAATGCTATTCCCATGCCCATGTCACTGAGTATGTCGTTCAGTGTCACTTTGAATTCATAACTGAACCTTGGCATATACAGGTCGATGCTGGTCTCATACATATCATCAATCCAGCTATTCCAGTCTTCAGCATTAAGCATTGAAATGATGTCCGGGCTGCTATAGCCATCTTCCGGCAGTAAAATATCCATCACATAATTGCCCTGGCCATATGGCACTTCCAGCAGCATGAATTCGGGTTGTGAATTTATCTTCACCGTAAGCTCCTGGTTCATCATCGGGACACTTACCTCCGGACCATCCTCGGGATAAAAGGGCATGTCGCTGGTATTGGCCTCGTCAAATTCATATTTCCACTTACCGTTAAAATAAATGGCATTTATAAGTAACATGGCAATATCAGGCGAAAGGGGTGGGGTTATCATTTCCCTGATTTTTCCGTGTGTGTGGTCCTCAATCCACCCGTTTATCACATCAACAATTTCCGGGTCATCTACCGAGAAATCGTGGGCTTCTGCCTCGTAGTATTCCATCAGTGTTTCAATAAAGGCCTGCTTGACCCTTAGTCTTTCTTCAACCCATACCGAATTGGCTATCTCCATTAGCACCCGTTTATCCACCTTCATGAGTTTTTCTGTCAGATCGTGGTATGAATTATTTATTTCATCAAGGCTGATATTGTAATACCTCAGCGCTTTCATCATCGAATCACGCGTGGCCCCGTCAGCGCCGTTCATAGTCATTGCCAGTGCGTAGGAAATGCTTAAGGGTGAAATCATTACATTCTCTGCATCACTGCTTTCCTGCATTACAAGCCTGAAAATGTCAAAGCCAAAAGTATTGTCAGCCTCAACAAGTTCCATTTGTGTCTCCGTAAGGACAATGGGCTGTGGTTCGTCAGGAAAGTCGTTCCTACTGTTTTTCTCACACGAACAGAAGGGGAAAATAAGAAAAGCTATAATTAAGAAATGCCGTATCATTCTGGTTTATTTTTTGGTTTAGTCTGATTTACAGGCAGCAAAAAATATGCCATGTATCTTTTCTTATTCAAAGAACTTTTCCTTACCGGGATAGCCGAATTTGCGTTTTGCAACATCTTCAGGGTAGGTAAAGAATAAAGTCTCTGATTCAGCACATACCTTTCCACTGCTATCGGAAAGCTCACATTTGAGATTAACGTAGCTTCCTTCAGTTTTCACTATCCTGGCTCTAAGCAGTATTTTTCCCTTATTCATGAAAACCGGCTTCAGGTATTTTACCTTTAGTTCGGAAGTAACTCCGGCTGTGCCGGTTTTAACCGTAACACACCATGCAGCAACCTCGTCAAGCATGGTTGCAATAATGCCACCGTGAAGCACATTAATATAGCCCTGGTAGTATTCTTCCGGTTCCCACTCAGCCACTACATGATCATCAACTTCTTCAAATTCCAGCTTAAGCCCGATGGGATTGGAAGTGCTGCAACCGAAGCACTTGTTTATCTGCGGATTGTATGGGTTTACGACTTTTCTTCTCATACCGGTACTTTGTTTTTAAGTTTCCAATAAAAAAATAGTTATTTTTTTTTCTTCCAGTGATTATGGTATAGAAATGCCAGGGATGTTGCAAGGAAAAGGAGCCCGATAAACATTAAAAACAGGAAACCTGCAAGGGTGGGTTTTTCAAAACCAAGGTCAACCATATTAAGCCTGTAGATATAACCGTATATGGACATGCCTATTATTAACAGGGCAAAAACGATACCTATGTAAAATCTCGTTTTGTCAAGTATCCTGGTTGATTTATAAAGATCTGAGCTCACAAACTTACTATAGCGTTTTCTGGCATGGGCATTGGCCATACGCCGTGCCTTCTCTTTCCTGTAACTGTCCCATTTCCTGACAAAATCACCCTCCTCCTGTATGGCCGGGTCAGGCCTTTTATGCAGGGCTGTCAGGAACTGGTAAGCCTCGGTGGCCTCAATAAACAGTTCAGCTGCTGAAGGGGACTTATTAAGGTCAGGATGGTAGCTGCGGGCACATTTCCTGTATGCCTTCCTTATATCATCCATAGTGGCCCCCGGCTCAAGGCCAAGCATACTGTAATATTTGGCTATCTGGTTCAAAGTATTGTCATGTGCAGCAAAAATAGCTATTTGCAGGAGATTATCCCCGCTATGATCTATTAATTAAGAAACATAAACCAGCTTTTAATGCCTGATGAAGTAATAAGTTTGCAGATTAATCATTGTATTAAACTGGCTTTTTATAATTTTGCAGCTTAATTTCAATTTTATTTTACCATAGGGATGGAGTGGAACAATATTTATCTTGCTTTCGGGCTGACCCTGTTTGCCGGACTGGCAACAGCCATTGGAGGGGGGATAGCTTTTTTTGCAAAGAGAACAAACACTACATTCCTTTCGTATTCCCTTGGCTTCTCGGCAGGTGTAATGATCTATATATCCTTTACCGAGATACTGGGTGAAGCAAGCACTATAATAGGCACACATTATGGCGAGAGCACTTCAGCATGGCTTACTTTCCTGTTCTTCATCGCGGGAGTTTTTCTGACTGCTTTGATAGACAAAATGGTGCCCTCACGGGAAAATCCCCATGAGATGAGAAGCCTGGAACAGATGGATAACGGCCAGCCCTGCCGGGGCAAAAGGTTGCTGCGTGTTGGAATATTCACGGCAGTGGCAATAGCCATCCATAATTTTCCGGAGGGTATAGCAACATTTATGGCAGGTGTGTCGGATATAACAGTGGGAATAAGTATAGCCCTTGCCATCGCAATACATAATATACCGGAGGGTATAGCTGTCTCCGTGCCGGTATATTATGCCACGGGTTCAAGGAAAAAGGCTTTCTGGTGGGCTGCTCTCTCCGGTTTGTCTGAACCACTGGGCGCATTGTTTGGTTACATTATCCTTTCCTTTTTCAGTAACCAGGTGGTTCTGGGTTATGTCTTTGCCATTGTTGCCGGCATAATGATATACATCTCTTTTGATGAATTGCTGCCTGCAGCCCATAAGTACGGTAAGCACCATACTACCATTTATGGACTCATAAGCGGGATTATCGTTATAGGTATAAGCCTCATGTTGTTATAATCCCGGTCTTTAATGGATGCATCCTGTCATCTGAAGGATAAACATTATCCACCTGCCCGCAAAGCCGGGTTATATTTTATCCTGTTTTTCTGCCCTGACATTAAGCCTGGTAAATTATAAGCGGTTCAGGGAACTAAATGACAGATATCAGTTATTTACTGTATTTCCCTTATTAATTTTCGCACCTGTTTAATAAATGAATAAGGTATGCAAAAGATAGAAAAACATCCGATCCTTGATGTGCCCGAAAAGCAAAAGGTAAGATTTAAATATAATGGTGAAATAATAGAGGCTGAAAAGGATTTTACGATTGCAGCAGCATTGCACCAGGCCGGTTACCCGGTTCATAGCTACAGCCTCGAACACAGGAAGCGCAGCCTTGAATGTGGAATAGGAAAGTGTGGAGCATGTGAAATGCTTGTTGATGGTGTGATAAGGAGAATATGTATAAGCAAGGTGAACGGTGTTAAAGAGGTAAAAAAGATTCCTCATGACTACAGGCCCGATGTACTGAAGATTGAAAGGAATAAAGCACTTAATGTGTACAGTACAGACGTGGTTATCATAGGAGCCGGACCGGCCGGACTGGCAGCCAGGGAAGTATTGAATCAACACGGGGTAAGGAATATTGTCATTGACAATAACGACCATATAGGAGGCCAGTTCCTTATGCAGACACACCAGTTTTTCTTTTTTGAGAAAGAAAAGAAATTTGGGGGCATGAGGGGCTTCGATATAGCACGTCACCTGGCAGGTGACGACCATAGTGGAATATTCCTTAATTCAACTGTCTGGGATATACTCGAAGGACAAAGACTGGCGGTAAAAAATATCTCAACGGAAGAAATATATTATGTTGATGCTGCTTACCTGATAATTGCAACGGGTGCTGTGCCTTTTATGCCTCCCTTTGAAAATGACGATGTCCCGGGTGTGTATACGGCAGCTGTTGTCCAGAAAATGATGAACCAGGAATTTACCCTGCTGGGAAAGAATGTACTCACTGTTGGAGCAGGTAATATTGGCTATCTTACTTCATACCAGCTCGTACAGGCAGGAGCCAGGGTAAAGGCGATTATCGAAGCAATGCCCGCTGAAGGAGGATTCCCCGTCCAGGCAAACAGGGTGAGACGGCTGGGGATACCGGTGCTCACTTCAACAATACTTGTTAAAGCAATACCTAATGATAACTATGATGGTATAAGGGGAGCAGTGCTTGCCGATGCCCTGAACTTTGAACCGGTACCCGGTACTGAAAGAGTAATGGATGGCATTGATGCAATAAATATCTGTACCGGGCTTATCCCTGATGATGCATTGCTCATAAAAGGAAGGGAAGTGTTTGGAAGAAGATGCCTCGGTGCAGGTGATGCCATAAGGATAGGAGAGGGTACAAGTGCAGTGCTGAGAGGCAAGCAGGTGGCTTACGAGATACTGGAGGAAGCCGGTAATAAATATGATTACAGGGAATATCTCAGAATTTCAAAAGAATACATTGACTCACAGCAGGAGCCGCTCAGAATTATAGATGAACCATATATGCCATCAAAGGAGAGGATGCAGGAGAAGCCTTTTGTGCTGATCGACTGTCTCTATGGCTTTGCCTGTAATCCATGCGCTTTTGCATGCCCCCACGATGCTATCACAAAATCGTCCACAAGTACCGTTCCGCAGATAGATTTTGATAAATGCATAGGCTGTATGCAATGTGTTTACCAGTGTCCGGGACTCGCAATATTCGGTTATAACCTTAAAAAAGACTGGCTCTTCCTGCCACTGGAATATGAGGCTGAAGAAAAGTCTGAAGTCTACCTGGTTGATAACGAAGGACAAAAATTAGGTGAAGGTATAATTGAAAAGATACTGGAAAAACCGAATAAGACAAATGTTGCGAGGGTAAAGGCTCATGATATCCATGGTGAACAACTTACCCGTGTCAGGGGCTTTATCATGAAAGACCTCTATCCCTCAGAAATAAGCTATAAAGATACTTCTGACAAATACAGGGGCGACCAGTATATATGCCATTGCGATGATGTTAAACTGAATGACATACTGAATATTATAGGCGACAGAAAATTTATTTCAATAGATGAAATAAAGCATACAACAAGGCTCGGCATGGGTGCATGCAGGGGAAAAAGATGTATTAAGAGACTAAAAACTGTCCTGCCCAAATACGGTATATCCCTTGTGGGTGATGCCACACCCCGTGGCCCCCTGTCAAACCAGGTTGGAATGGGTGAAATGACCCCACGCAATGTCCATGAGAAAATCAGAACACAGCCCAACGGTCAGCCGCGTAAGGTCGTTAAAACCGGGTGCCTCGTAGCCGGTGGTGGGATAGGAGGCTCAGCCCTGTTCAGGTACCTGTCGGAAGAGGGACTCAATCCTGTGCTGATTAACTACGGAAGGGGCGCCTCCTGGAGAAATATTGCAGGCGGGCGACCAAATTTCAGCCTCCCTGAACTTTCTGAAATAGCAAACAATAATTTGCAGATATTCAA
>JBNJHQ010000033.1:0-17312 GCA_051748705.1 Bacteroidota bacterium
AATGGACCAGTTCACACAGCTGTGGGAAGGAGATATGAAAGGAGGCCTGCCACTCATAATAAACATAATGAATAATCATTATGGAATGGGTGGTCAGACGTCAGGCGAGACTATGGGCTACGGTATGGCAGCGCGCATTGGAGCGGGTGTTAATAAAGACCAGATGCATGCCGAGAGGCTCGACGGTATGGATCCGCTGGCCGTTATCGATGTTTTCAGGAGAAAAATGAAGGTGCTCGAAGAAAACAGAGGTCCCGTGCTGCTCGACACCGTAACCTACCGTTACAGCGGCCATTCCCCTTCAGATGCCTCTTCTTACCGCTCGAAAGAAGAAATGGATGCGTGGCAGCAGCATGATTGCATATATAATTATCGCACGAAACTTATTGATAATAGTGTCATTGGTGAAGATGCCCTGAACTCCATCGATGAAGAGGTAAAAGAGCTTGTTTTCGAGATGTTCAGGCTGGCAATCGACGATGAGCTGTCGCCGCGTATGGACCTGGATAAGGACCCTGAACTTATTGGTGAAGTGATGTTCTCGGACCAGGGCCTGGATGCCATGGCGGTGGGTGAACCTGAGACACTTATCCCGCTGGAAGAGAATCCCCGGGTGAGGCAGATAGCCGGCAAGGAAAGGTATGCCTTTGACAATGAGGGCAAAGCCTATTCAAAAATGAAACAGTACCAGCTAAGGGATGGTATCTTTGAGGCGGTCATCGACAGGTTTTATAAGGATCCCACCCTGGTAGCCTTTGGTGAAGAGAACCGCGACTGGGGTGGTGCCTTTGCCGTGTACCGCGGTCTCACCGAGGCACTGCCCTATAACAGGCTTTTCAACTCACCCATTTCCGAAGGAGCAATTGTAGGGGCGGCAACAGGTTATGCCATGTGCGGGGGCAGGGTTATACCCGAGATAATGTACTGTGATTTCCTTGGCAGGGCAGGTGATGAGGTCTTTAACCAGTTGCCCAAGTGGCAGGCCATGAGCGGGAACATAATAAAGATGCCTGTGGTGCTGAGGGTATCGGTGGGATCCAAGTATGGTGCCCAGCATTCACAGGACTGGACATCACTGGTGGCACATATACCGGGACTGAAGGTTGTTTTCCCGGCAACACCCTACGACGCAAAGGGACTGATGAACGCTGCACTGCAGGGAACAGACCCGGTGGTATTCTTCGAGAGCCAGAGGATATATGATGTGGGTGAACAGTTTCATAAGGAAGGTGTTCCTGAAGGCTATTATGAAATACCCCTGGGTGAACCGGATATAAAAAGGGAAGGATCGGATATCACCATACTGACCGTCGGGGCTACCCTTTACAGGGCAGTGGAAGCAGCGGATACCCTGCGTGAGAAATACGGTGTCAGTGCCGAGCTCATTGATGCCCGTTCACTGGTGCCTTTCAATTATGAACCCGTGCTGGAGTCAGTGAAAAAGACAGGGAGGATAGTGCTTGCCGGGGATGCATCTGAAAGGGGCTCCTTCCTTAACGACATGGCCAGGAATATAACTGAAATGGCTTTTGATTACCTGGATGCACCGGCCATGGTGGTTGGGTCGAGGAACTGGATAACACCGGCCTATGAACTGGAAGATTATTTCTTCCCCCAGGCCGGGTGGATAATCGATGCCATACATACGGGAATTTTGCCACTCAAGGGGCATGAGGTGAAGAATGACTATTCGGCCGTGACAAGAATTGAGAGAGCAAAAAGGGGCATATGAATATCTGGAGTGAAATATCGTCCAGGCTCAAAGAGGAACCCGGGAAGGACAGCCCTCATGACCGGCAGTACCCACGGGTAAATACTCATATCCATACACCCTGGTCTTTCAGTTCATTTTCTTCGATCGACGATATTATTGAGGCTGCAGGGAAGGAAAATATCCGGGTGCTGGGGATAAATGACTTCAACACACTTGATGGTTTCGATGAATGGGCAGCGAAGTGTTTCAGTGCCGACATTTTCCCTCTTTTCAATATCGAGATGACAGGGCTTAACCGCAATGACCAGGAAGCAGGCCGCCGGGTGAATGACCCGAATAATCCAGGGCGTACATATATTAGCGGGAAAGCGCTGGCTTACCCCGTGATAATTTCAGAAGAAAAGGCCGCCAGGCTCAAACAGGTAAGAGACCGTTCAAATGAACATGTACGGCTTATGACCATGAAAGTGAATGAGCTCCTGGGGGAGATTGACGCGGGGATCATGATCGATTTCGATGAGATGCTGGCCGGGCATACCAAAGGGATGGCCAGGGAACGTCACCTTGCCGGGATGATAAGGAAGAAGACAGAGGAAAAATATCCGGGTGGCAGCATGGCATCAGTGATTTTCCACAGCCTTCTCGGTGATGATTTTAATAAAATTAAGAAGGGGGACAGGGCAGGTCTTGAAAACCTTATACGTTCAAAGCTGCTGAAAGCCGGTGGGGCAGCCTTCGTTGAAGAAGATCCTGAAATATTTATTGAGCCGGCAGAGATACGTGATCTTATCCTTGATGCAGGGGGTATACCCACCTATCCCTTCCTGGCCGATTTTAATGACGGGATGTACACTGATTTTGAGGGAGAGAGGGAAGAGGCGGCTTCGGAGCTTATGAACCGGGGATTCTGCAGCGTGGAATTTATTCCTGCCCGCAACGACTATGTGAGGTTCAGGGACTATGTTATGTTTCTGTATGACAGGGGCTTCATTATTACTTTTGGCACTGAGCATAATGCACCCGGTATAAAGCCTCTTGAAGTAAGGGCAGCGCGTGAGCGGGCCCTGGATGACGAGCTCATGAAGATCAACTATGAGGGGGCATGCATACTGGCCGCTCACCAGTTCCTGGTTGCCACGGAAGGATCGGGCTACCTTGATGAGAGCGGAAGGCCACGTGCCCGGGAGAGAGATAAGTTTATCGCAAGGGGCAACAGGATAATAAAAAGTGTAATTTCGGGTGGAGCCTGAATGCATTGTTGGTCACCCCAGGGGTCACTTTATTAGTGCTCCTGGACTTCGCTGATGGTTCACCCTGGACTTCGGTGGCAGTTCAACGGGTCTTTGAAAAGCTTCAATGATAACTATGATATTAACACTGTTTACAGTATGAAAAACAAAACAATAATAATCACCGGCGCAGCTCAGGGCTTCGGCGCAGGGATAGCTAGCGAATTATTTGGGCAGGGTGCAAACATTGTCCTTGCTGACATTAAGGAGGAAGAGGGAAGCGTGCTGGCTGCCGGGCTGAATGAAGGTAAGTCGCATAACAGGGCATTCTTCCTGGCCTGTGACGTTGCCGATTATGATTCTGTGTCGGCAATGCTTGCCAACGCTGCCCGTGAGTTTGGGTGGATAGATATACTGGTAAGCAATGCAGGTATACTGTATGCCGGCAGCCTCGGGGAGATGGATACGGAGACTTTCGAACTTGTGACAAAAGTGAATTACACCGGCTATTTCAATTGTGTCAAAGCAGTGAGTCCCTTCATGAAAAAGCAGCATAAGAAAGACCCTCACAGGTTTATGGATATTATACAGATCAATTCAAAATCGGGCTTAAAGGGAAGCCTTAAGAATTTTGCCTATGCAGGAAGCAAATTCGGGGGCATAGGGCTTACACAGTCCTTTGCACTTGAGCTGATGCCATACAATATCAAGGTCAATTCCATCTGTCCTGGCAATTATTTCGAGGGACCCCTGTGGGCTGACCCTGAAACGGGCCTTTTCAGGCAGTACCTCGATACGGGAAAGGTGCCCGGGGCAAAGACAATTGATGATGTGAAAAGGCATTATGAGAAGCAGGTCCCGGCCGGGCGTGGCTGCCGTGTGACTGATGTGGTAAAAGCCATTAATTATGTTGTGGACCAGGAATATGAAACCGGGCAGGCCATCCCTGTTACAGGGGGTCAGATAATGTTAAAATAGAAATAAGGTAATACATTGAGCCGGCAGGGAGTAAGGAATTTCCAGGCATTTTATGAAAAAAAGTAGTTGAAGATATGAAACGAACACTAACTTTTTTAATCAAAATTTCACAAAAGGAAATGATTAAAAAAGTCAATGTGAGAGCGAAGCGCTTACAGAGGGAAGAAAATAAAAATTTTCTTCATTTATAGTAAAATAAAAATTTTTAAACAAATGAAAACCAGGGCAGTAAGATTATACGGGAAAAAAGACCTCCGTCTGGAGGAATTTGATCTTCCACCAATCAGGGAGGATGAGATACTTGCCCGGGTTATAACTGACAGTATCTGTATGTCATCACACAAGGCAGCCCTCCAGGGAACAGATCATAAGCGGGTACCCGGAGATATAGCGAAAAATCCTGTAATTATCGGGCACGAGTTTGCAGGCGAACTGGTAGAAGTGGGTGCCAGGTGGAAGGATGAGTTCAGTCCCGGCGATAAATTCTCCATACAGCCTGCCATCAATTATGAAAAAGGACCTGTGGGCATCCTCAGTGCACCCGGTTATTCCTATCCTTATATTGGCGGGGATGCCACCTATATTATTATACCTGCCGAAGTAATGGAGCAGGACTGCCTGTTGAAGTACAGCGGACCGGGATATTACCCTGCATCACTTGCTGAACCCCTGTCATGTGTCATCGGGGCCATGCATGCCAATTATCACACCAGGCCCGGTTCATATACTCACGAGATGGAGATTGTTGATGGTGGAAAAATGGCCATACTGGCGGGAGCCGGGCCGATGGGACTGGCAGCAATTAATTATGTGCTTGAGCGTCAAGACCGCAGGCCGGCCTTGCTGGTGGTGACCGATATTGACCGGGGGAGGCTCGACAGGGCGGAACAATTATATGCAAAGGAGCATGCAGCAGCCAGGGGTATCAGGCTTGAATACATTAACACCGGGCTGATTGATGAGCCTGTTGCTTATCTGAAAAAACTGTCAGGCGAAACAGGCTTTGATGATGTTTTTGTTTTTGCATCAGTGTCTGCGGTCATTGAACTGGCCGATGCCATACTGGCCTTTGATGGCTGCCTGAACTTTTTTGCAGGCCCTTCCGACCCGGATTTCAAGGCACCCTTTAATTTTTATAATGCCCATTATAACTATACTCACCTGGTAGGCACCAGCGGGGGTAATAAGAGTGACCTGGCCGAAGCCCTTCAGATCATGGAAGAAGGGCTTGATCCTGCCGGGCTGGTAACCCATATCGGCGGGCTGGATGCAGTTATTGATACCACCCTGCGACTGCCGGAAATACCTGGAGGCAAAAAGCTGATCTACACTCATATAGAGATGCCACTTACTGCCATAGGGGATTTTGAACAACTTGGAAAGAAAAACAGCTTCTTTGCAGACCTGGCAGAAATCACGACCAGGCATAAGGGACTCTGGTCAGTTGAGGCGGAGGAATATTTGCTGGGCAGGTGCCTTTATGAGTAATATAGGTGTTATAAGGAATTTGTTATTCAGGGACATTCACAAAATAGACCATATTTCTAAAAATCCGGTCAGGTGAACTATATCTTGACCAGGTTTTTCATTTAACTTGAATTATTGAAAGCGGATAAGTCTTGCTGCTATTCATCCTCCTATCGGTATTAATTCTATTCTAGAGTTCGACCTTAAGTAGTATCGGATTACTGTCCCTTTCGAGGTTTGAATAAATGCTTAACAAGCTATCATATTTATTACTCCATGTTAAATACTGTGCACTGGACATATTTTCTTCTGCAATTTTATTGATATTCTTAAGAGTGCCTGGATCATAACAGAAGAATAATTCATCATTAAAGGAAGCCCATGGTATGTCTTCGGTACGTATTGGGTGATAAAAGAACTCCCCAATGAAATCATTACATATGTTGTTAGCTACGATGGATTTACCATCACTAAAACTGTGCAGGCAATAGTATTTTTCTGCTTTTTCACCAAATTGAAAAGTAAAGAATAATGAATTTGAACCCCACCGGGCACTGTTAATTCCATATACATAATTTCCATCAATGGCCATCTTATTGAAGTGACCAATTGTGCGATAAGGTTCTCTTATTAGTTGTGATGGTATATTATGCCCGTTAAAATCTAAATAAAATTTCGGGATTACCACTTTATCTTCAGGGTTGAAAATGTAAATGGTATCATAACAAGACAGACTAATATATATTTTGTTGAATATCCTGCTGAAGTTGTCCCGGCTTATTGTTAGAAAAGCTGGACCAGATTCAGTCTCGAATGGAAGATATGAATCTAATATGCCTTCTTTTTTATCCACTAATTGAATATTATCTTTAAGCAGTTTATTCTTTTCAAGGGTTACTATACCACTGAGATAAATTAGGTATTCAGATTCTGATATTTTTATACCATCCATTCCAAATACAGGGAAAACAATATTTTCAAGGCAATCTCCAGATAGACTGTATGTAATCAATTCGTTAGTAACAGGTGATATAAGTTCAATAGTACTATCAGGATCATTTACAATTATGAATTGAGGGCTGTTGTACTCGCAGGGACCATTCCCATACCTGTTAAATGTGCTTATATGATTTCCATCTCTACTGAAAACATTTATTGAATAATCTGGTGCATCGTTCAGTATGACTATAAACTTTTTTGTGATTTCAATTTTTCTAATTCTTCCGACAAGAGTATTTGGGTTTGTTTCTAAATAAATAAATTCAGGCTTGTTAAATAACTCACTCATCTTCTTGTTTTCTGCTGACTCAGGCCAGGCATTAATAGTAATTATATCTGTTGCGTTTTTTACATTATTCTGACATGAAAGAAATAGAAAAATAAAGATGCTAAATTGGAAACAGATTCTTTTATTAATAATCATTTGGAAAAAATTAATAAATCCGCTGGAATTAGTAGGGTAAATATATCAATTATTACCTTTACTTTTTAATATTTTTAGACAGCTTATGAAATCATACAAACTCACCGGTATTAAGAAAATGGAGATGCAGGAAGTTCCTGATCCGGGACCTCCTGGACATGGTCAACTCCTTCTCAGGATTGAAGCAGTTGGTGTATGTGGTTCTGATATACACTATTATAAAACAGGCAGGATAGGCGTCCAGGTTGTGGTGTATCCCTTTACAGTAGGGCATGAATGTGCTGCCACGGTATTGGAAGCGGGTGAGGACTCCGGCGGGTTCAAACCAGGCGACCGGGTGGCTGTTGACCCGGCCATGCCCTGTTATGAATGCGACCAGTGCCTTGCAGGGAGAGAGCATACATGCAGGAACCTGAAATTTCTGGGGTGCCCGGGCCAGGCTGAAGGATGCCTGTCTGAAATGATTATTATGCCTGCCAGGAGCTGTTTTAAGATTCCTGATAATATGTCATTTGCAGAAGCAGCCTTTGCAGAACCGCTTTCAATAGGATACTATGCAGTACAGCTATCAGGGATAAGAAAGGGAGACAGGGTTGCCATTCTTGGAGCCGGCCCCATTGGTGACAGTGTGCTTATCTCATCGAGGGAAGCAGGGGCAGGGGCCATTTATGTCACTGACAGGATTGACGGGCGTCTTGATATAGCATCAGCTCTCGGTGCCGGGGCCGTTTACAATGTTGATAAATCAGATGCGGTAAAAGGGATAACTACAAAAGAACCGGCCCTGCTTGATATCGTTTATGAATGCTGCGGGCAGCAGGAGGCTTTTGACCAGGCTGTTGAGCTGCTCAAACCGGGAGGGAAGCTCATGATAGTGGGTATAGCCGAATTCGACCGCTGGTCCTTCAGGGCCGACACGGCACGGCGCAAGGAGATATCCATTATACATGTAAGAAGGCAGAACGGATGCATGCAAGCTGCTCTTGACCTGGTAAGCGGGGGGCGGGTAGACACGGAGCTGCTTATCACACACAGCTTCCCTTTTTCACAGGCTAAAGAGGCCTTTGATCTTGTATCGGTCTACGGCGACGGCGTGCTGAAAGCCATGGTTGATTTGAGCTATTAGATTGCGAATTGTCAGTGCCGGCAGCCTGCCGCATATTCTTCACCGGTATTCTGCCGCTTATTCTACCAGTGTTAGTTTATCAAGCTCCCTGTTAATAATTTCTATTTCCTGATCTGATAATTGTGAGTTCATGGCCCTGGCATTCTGTACCGCCTGGCTGGCATTACGTGCTCCCACCAGGGCGATAGTTATGCCCGGCTGTTCAATCGTCCATAATATTACCAGCTGGGCCAGGGTAAGCCCCTTTTCATCTGCCATGGGCTTTATATTATCCAGAAATTCGTTGGTACGTTTAAGATTTTCATCTTTGAAATAATGCTGATCAGCCCGGTGGTCGCCTTCATTAAATTTGTGGCCGGCTTTAAACTTGCCGGTCAGAAGTCCGCGCTGCAGGGGGCTATAAGCAATAACCGACCTGTTATTCTTTGTGCACCAGGGGATGACCTCATCCTCTATATCCCTGTTGACCATGCTGTAAGGGACCTGGTCGGATGCCAGGTCAATATATTTTTCTGCTTCTTCAAGGTCCTCGACCCCGTAATTGCATACTCCTGCATACCGGACCTTGCCCTCTTTGATCAGCTCCGCCACCGTCTCCATGCTCTCCTGTATGGGAGTGGTACTGTCAGGCCAGTGGATCTGGTAAAGGTCAATATAATCTGTGCCCAGCCTTCTGAGGCTGTCTTCTATCTCTTTCCTTATACCTTCCCTGCCGGCATATTTATATATTTCCAGGTCCCTGCCCTTTTCATCCTTGCTGGGGAAAGCATAATCCCCCTTTTTGACGTCCCATCTCATGCCGTATTTCGTCAGTATCTGCACTTTATCGCGTCCAATGTCCTTCAGGGCTTCCCTGACAATCTCTTCACTTGTCCCCTGTCCGTAAACAGGAGCGGTATCAATTGACGTCACTCCCTGATAATATGCTGTTCTTATGGCATCAATGGCATCTTTTTTATCTGCACCTCCCCACATCCAGCCTCCTATGGCCCAGGCTCCGAAGGTAACTACTGAAAGTTCAAGATCAGTTTCTCCTAGTTTTCTGTATTTCATTTGTTTAGAATTTTATAGTTAGTAATAATCATGCTCTTCCTGTTTTGTACCGGTTTATTGCCAATCGGTAATTATAATTTATAATACCTTCAAGAAGTGTTCATTTCTGGACTTATCAGGGCATATATTTATAGCAGAGTGGTCTGATCAAATATATATTATTGATATGAAGCCTTTTATCAGGGTGGTTGAAAAGGCCTGTGCTTATAGCCTAACCTGGCCAGCCTGTGGAATTTATTCTACAGGTGTGTATAACTACCTCTCCATAAGATGAGGGATATTGCAAAGATGAGGGATATTACCAAAGACCATAATCGATCGGGGAAGGACTCTCAAAGCAAAGGGTGGGTCAGTATCCCGGCAGTATATCTAAGTGGCTTTAAGGATTTTCAGGTCAACTTTTTCGGTTTATATACCTAGGAGGCTTTCAGGATTTTCAGATTTACTTTCTCCAGTTGATGTGAGGCGTAATCTGCCGTAACGGTCAGTTTCTTCTGTTGTTTGCCCGGCAGCTCGAACATGGCATCCATCATGATGGCTTCACAGATTGAGCGGAGTCCTCTTGCCCCAAGTTTGAATTCAATAGCCTTATCAACCATGTATTCAAGTGCCTCATCAGTAAATTCAAGATCTATACCATCCATTTTGAACAACTTGATATACTGTTTGGTGATGGCATTCTTTGGCTCGGTGAGTATACGGCGAAGCACCTCCCTGTCGAGGGGATTGAGATAGGTAAGTACCGGCAGCCGGCCTATTATCTCCGGTATGAGGCCGAATGACTTCAGGTCCTGCGGCGCAATGTACTGGAGCAGGTTATCCTTGTCGATCTTCTCCCTGTCGCGTGTGGCACCGTAGCCCACGATCTTCGTATTGAGCCTGTTGGCAATTTTTTTCTCTATACCGTCAAAGGCACCGCCGCAGATAAAGAGTATATTCTTGGTATCGACCGGTATCATCTTCTGCTCGGGGTGCTTGCGTCCGCCCTGCGGTGGCACGTTGACTATTGCTCCTTCCAGCAGCTTAAGCAGGCCCTGCTGGACACCCTCGCCCGACACATCCCGTGTGATGGAGGGGTTATCGCTCTTGCGGGCTATCTTGTCTATCTCATCAATAAAGACAATGCCTTTTTCTGCAGCGGCCACGTCGTAATCGGCATTCTGCAGGAGGCGTGTAAGGAGGCTTTCAATATCTTCACCAACGTAGCCTGCCTCGGTCAGTACGGTGGCATCGACAATGGTGAAGGGAACATGCAGCATACGCGCAATTGTACGTGCAAGCAATGTTTTGCCCGTTCCTGTTTCACCCACGAGGATAATATTGGATTTCTCAATCTCCACATCATCCCTGTCCTTAGGCTGCATCAACCTCTTATAATGATTATAGACAGCTACCGACAGGTATTTCTTTGCATCATCCTGGCCGATGACATAGCTATCGAGGAATTTCTTTATCTCTTCCGGCTTGAGCAGCTTAACATCTTCAAGCTTGAAATCAGACTTGCTGCCCATCTCTTCCAGTACTATACCGTGAGCCTGTTCAATACAGTTATCACAGATATGCCCGTCGAGACCGGCAATAAGGAGGTTAACCTCTTTCTTTGTTCGTCCGCAGAATGAGCATTTATCCATTACACAAATTATTTTTTGCTCTTTGCAAGAACTTCATCGATCATACCGTAAGCCTTTGCTTCCTCGGCTGTCATCCAGTAGTCCCTGTCAGAGTCCTTTTCCACTTTTTTATATGTATTACCGGAATGTTCGGCAATTATCTCATAAAGTTCTTTTTTTAGCTTTATTATTTCACGGGCTGTAATCTCAATATCGGCTGCAGGTCCCTGCACACCACCCATGGGCTGGTGTATCATCAGCCTGGAATGTTTAAGGGCCGAGCGCTTGCCCTTTGTTCCGGCGGTCAGCAGGACGGCACCCATTGAGGCTGCCATGCCGGTGCAGATAGTGGCTATTTCGGCACTGATATACTGCATGGTGTCGTAAATACCCAGTCCGGCATGCACCGATCCGCCCGGTGTATTGAAATATATCTGGATATCCTTCTCGCTGTCGGTTGAATCGAGGTAGAGGAGCTGGGCCTGAATGATATTCGCAACATAATCATCAATAGGTAGGCCGAGGAAGATTATCCTGTCCATCATCAGCCTTGAGAACACATCCATTGAAGCAACATTGAGCTGCCGTTCTTCAATGATGGTTGGTGAGATATAACTGTTTGAAAAGGTTTTATATTGATGATAGCCCAGGCTGCTTATGCCGGGTCGCCCGGTGGCGAATTTCTCAAAATCATCTTTCTTTGTCATTGTTAGTGTTTTTATTGTTTGTTCAAAGATAACAAAATAATAAGTAAAGCTTAAGATAAAGAGCCACTTACTTGCTGAAAAGCTTGTTGAATTCTTCGGTGCTTACTTTTTTGCTATCTATTTTTATTTCTTCTTTGATCTTTTTAATTACCTTATCATCAATGATTTTATCGGCGATACGCCGGTAGTCTTCTTCTTTCTTCAGTATTTCACGCGCATAGGTCTCAAGCTGGCTGTCCTCGGCATTGAAAATGCCATATTGCTGGAACTGCATGCGTGTGTATTCCTTTGCTTCGTTTATCATGTCCTGCTCCTCGACTTTAATCTCATTCTCCCCTGCTATTTTGTTCCTGATAAGCTGCCACCTGAGGTCCCTTGTAAAGTCATCAAATTCCTTCTCGAGCTGTTCTTCCGTTATCTTATCATTTGTTCTGAGCAGCCATTTTTTTAGGAATTCTTCGGGAAGGTCAAAGCCGGATTTGTCAATCACCATGTTTCGTGCATCCTGGTTAAGCTTATATTCACTTTCCCTGGCCAGGTTTACCCGTATTTCATCATCCAGCTTCTTCATGAATTCGTCTTCCGATGTTACATTACCCTCGCCGTATACCTTGTCGAAGAGTTCCTGGTTGACCTCTGCCATTTTGAAGCGGTTCACAGATTTGATGGTGAACCTGTATGTTCCGTCAACCCCTTCCAGCTTATCATGCTCCGTCTGGAGAAGCCCTGCTATTTCATGATCATTGGGAAAGGTTTTACGTATGTCAAACTCTATTGCATCACCGGGTTTGCTGCCTATAAACTTCTTTTTTACTTCCTCATCCTTTATTACTTTGACAGAGAGTGAAGAGTCCTTTATGTTAGTCTCATCAAGGGGCTCGCCTTCAGGCGTCAGTTTAACGATATCGCCCTTCAGCATATCATCTTCCTCCACTTTTGAGGCCTCTTCATAGCTGCCAAACCTCCTGCGGTAATTATCAAGGAAATCATTACGGAGTTTCTTGTCTATTTTAATTTCATAATAAGGGACCTTGTTCCTGCCTGACAGTTTCACTTCAAATTCAGGAGCCAGGCCTATTTCAAAGGAAAAGTTGAACTCATCCTGTTCTTCCAGGTCAAAACTTTCATTTTCATCGGTTCTGGGAAGAGGATCGCCAAGAATTTCAAGCTTCTCATCTGTGATATACTTATGGAGGCTTTCGGAGACTATTTTATTTATTTCTTCCAGCTTAACATTGGCGCCATACATCTTTTTTATGAGACCGAAAGGAACCTTTCCGGGTCTGAAGCCTTTTATGTTTGCTTTCTTTTTATAATCCTTCAGTTGCTCGTTTACTTTTTCCTCATAGTCATCCTTTACCACCTGTACCTTTATAACGGCATTCAGTTCATCAGTATTTTCCCTTGTAATATTCATATCATATTTGTTTTTACAGATAAAAACCGCCCAACATGCGGTACTACCATTTGTTTAAGCGGTTATTCACTTTTTAGTGCGGATGAAGGGACTCGAACCCCCACGCCCGAAGGCACTAGATCCTAAGTCTAGCGCGGCTACCAATTACGCCACATCCGCGTGAAATTCAGCGCAAAAGTAGTAATAATAAAATAATCTGGCAATATGTTTTTACCGTCGTAGTTCGAAGTTCTTTCCCAGGTACAATTTTCTGACCTGTTCATCTTCGGCAAGCTGTTCGGAGGTACCTGATTTCAGTATCTTGCCCTCGAAGAGCAGGTAAGCCCTGTCGGTTATTGACAGTGTTTCGTGAACATTATGATCGGTTATAAGGATGCCTATGTTTCTGTCTTTCAGGTGTGAGACTATTCCCTGTATATCTTCAACGGCTATGGGGTCGACCCCGGCAAAAGGTTCGTCAAGCAGTATGAAATTGGGTTTCAGCGCCAGCGCTCTTGCTATCTCGGTCCTTCTCCGCTCGCCACCGGAGAGCTGTACTCCAAGGCTTTTCCTGATTTTCTGAAGACCAAACTCACTGAGCAGGGACTCTCTTCTCTCCACCTGCTCCTCTTTCGGGAACCCTGACATTTCCAGAACGGCATCCAGGTTATCTTCAACACTGAGCTTCCGAAAAACGGAAGCTTCCTGGGCAAGATAGCCAATGCCCAGCCGGGCTCTTTTATAAACCGGCAGATCGGTTATATCCTTCCCGTCAATGTATATTCTTCCTTCATCAGCCTTAATAAGCCCTACTATCATATAGAAGGAGGTGGTTTTTCCTGCCCCGTTGGGTCCGAGAAGACCTACAATCTCTCCCTCCTGTACATCTATGGAGACTTTATCGACGACTGCCCTGTTTCGGTATCTTTTAACCAGATTTTCTGTATGCAACTTCATCACGGGAGTTTTTATGGTTTGCCTTCAGGATTATTCTCATCTTCATTCCAGTCGGCTTCCAGCCTTTCCCTGTCCTTCTTGATAACCCTGCGTGAGATAATTATTCCTATCTCGTAAAGGAAAAGCAGGGGGAAACAGACAAGCACCTGGCTGAATATATCAGGTGGTGTAATTATGGCAGAAAGGGCAAGTATGACTATTATTGAGTGTTTCCTGTATTTCTTCAGGAAATGGGGATCCACAAGTCCTATTTTGGTAAGGAAGAAGGACATTATCGGCAACTGGAAAATAATGCCGCTGGCAAGTGTTATTGAGGCTACCGTCCCGATATACGACCGGAGGTTGATCTGGTTGGTCACCTCTGCACTCACATTATAGGAGCCAAGAAAATGAACCGACAGCGGCACAATTACATAGTAGCCGAAAAGTACACCGCTTACAAAAAGCAATGAAGAAAAAAATACCGCTCCGCGCGTGTGTTTTTTTTCACTCGAATAAAGTGCAGGCCTGAAAAATCTCCAGAATTCCCAGAAGATATATGGAAAGGCAAGTATTACTCCGGCAATAAGCGAAACAGCTATATGTGTTGTGAACTGGCCTGCCATCCTTATGTTTATAATCTCGAAAGGGTTTGTATTGATGCAGAGGGCATTGATGTTGACCAGCTGACCAAGCCGGCACAATAAACGGTTAGTAAGAAAGTCGGGGTTTTTTGGTGCAATGATGATGGTGTCAAAAATTATGTCATTGTAGATAAAGGCTACTATAGCAACAATGAAAATCGCTGCTACTGACCGTACAATATGCCATCTCAGCTCTTCAAGGTGTTCAAGGAATGACATCTCATTCTCGTCTCCAGCCTTCTTCTTTCTTTTCTTCATGTGCAAAAAACCTAAGACCTGTAATTTTCAGGCTGTAAAGATGATAAAACAAATTAATCAAAGCAAGCCTTAAAAAAATTATTAATGAAGGTGTAAATTATCATTTGCTGACGCTTTATAATGTTAAAGTTTGTTTAAAGTGAAAAAAAATGATGAAAAACAGAGTGTTTATTGTAAATTGTAGTGATTGAGGAAATGAGACTATGATAATAATCATTATAGCTTTTTAGTCGCTTTTCAAAAATGAAATAAAAAAATTGATAACTTTATAATACTTGTAGAGAAATATTGTTTTTGGGATAGAAAGAAGTGTAAAGACGGATGGAAGATAAGAGAATAATTTATGATCATCTGAAGAAATATTTTGGGTTTAACACATTCAAGGGTAACCAGGAGGAAATAATTCAGAACGTGCTTGCAGGAAGGGACAGCTTTGTCCTCATGCCTACAGGTGGTGGCAAATCACTATGTTACCAGCTGCCTGCGGTAATAAAAGATGGATGCGCAATAATCATATCCCCCCTTATTGCTCTGATGAAAAACCAGGTTGATGCCATGAGGAATTTTTCAACCAGTGACAACATGGCTCATTTTTTGAATTCTTCCCTGACCAAGGCGGCAATAAATAAGGTTAAACAGGATGTGACCAGGGGACAGACCAAGCTCTTATACGTGGCACCTGAATCACTTACCAAGGAGGATAACATTGATTTCCTCAGCAGGGTGGAGATATCCTTTTATGCAATAGACGAGGCTCATTGTATATCGGAGTGGGGTCATGATTTCAGGCCTGAATACCGCAAGATAAGACCTATCATTGATAATATAGGGCGGGCGCCGATTATAGCACTTACAGCAACGGCCACTCCCAAGGTACAGCATGATATACAGAAAAACCTCGGGATACTTGATGCAAACGTTTTTAAATCATCCTTTAACAGGCCAAATCTTTATTATGAGGTCAGGCCAAAGGCTGATACCTCCAGGGAGATTCTGAAATTTATCAATAACAACCAGGGCAAATCAGGTATCATATACTGCCTGAGCAGGAAGAAGGTGGAGGAAATAGCACAGGTGCTCCAGGTAAATGGCATCAAAGCCCTTCCTTACCATGCAGGAATGGATTCGGCCACCCGTACAGCCAACCAGGATAAGTTCCTGATGGAAGAGATTGATGTTATAGTTGCAACCATTGCTTTCGGTATGGGTATCGACAAGCCTGATGTGCGCTTTGTCATTCATTACGACATACCCAAGAGCCTTGAAGGTTATTACCAGGAGACCGGCAGGGCGGGAAGGGATGGCAGTGAAGGAAGATGCATAGCTTACTACTCTTATGATGACCTGCAGAAACTGGAGAAATTCATGCAGGGAAAGCCAATAAATGAACAGGAGATAGGAAAGCAACTGCTTCTTGAAACAGCATCATATGCCGAATCATCAATATGCAGGAGGAAGCTCCTGCTGCATTACTTTGGTGAGGAATATGAACCTGATAACTGTGAATCATGTGATAATTGCCTCCATCCCAAGAAAGAATTTGAGGGTAAGCAGTACGTTGTGAAAGCCCTTGAAGCAGTCCAGGAAGTAAAAGAGAAGTTCAAAGCCGACCATATTGCCAAAGTACTGTCAGGTGTAAGCAACTCGGCAATAAAGTCATATAAGCACCATAAACTTGAAATATTCGGCGACGGGGATGAGAAGGATGAGAAATTCTGGAATATGGTACTGCGTAGATGTCTTATAGCCAAGTTCCTGGTCAAGGAAATTGAGAATTATGGCATACTGAAGCTTACTGACAGGGGAAGGGACTTCATGAAGAAGCCCGAACCCTTTATGCTTGCCGAGGATCATGATTACGGCGAGGTGAGTGATGAGGAAGCAGGTTACAGGGGAGGTGCCGGAGCGGTTGATGATGAGCTTTTCAGTATACTCAAAGACCTCAGGAAGAAGATCTCAAAACAGAAAAATGTGCCTCCTTTTGTTATTTTCCAGGACCCCTCACTGGAAGATATGGCTATACAATACCCGGTAACAATAGATGAGTTACAGAATATATCTGGTGTGGGTGTGGGCAAGGCACAGAGATACGGGAAGGAATTCGTGGAAGTTATAGGACGTTACGTTGACGAAAAGGAGATTGTGCGGCCACAGGACCTGATCGTTAAATCAGTAGTCAACAAGTCCGGACTGAAAGTATATATTATCAAAAGCATTGACAATAAGCGTTCGCTGGATGATATAGCCGATGCCAAAGGACTGGAGATGGATGAGCTTATCTCCGAGATCGAGTCTATTGTAAATTCAGGTACACACCTGAACCTTTCATACTATATCGACCAGGTGATTGATGATGACCGCCAGGCTGATATCACTTCCTATTTCAAGGAAGAAGCTGAATCGGATTCCCTTAAGGAAGCCCTGGAAGAGCTGGGTGATGAGTACGAGGAGGAAGAGATAAGGCTTATGCGCATTAAATTCCTTTCCGAGTTCGGCAACTAGACATCAGGGAGAAATAAACAGGACAACAATCATACCTCGATCTCCGGTTCCTTATCCTTGAAAATAAGGTACCAGATGCCGTTTTCGATCAGTGCTTCCTTGCCAATTATAAAGAAGAGCTCCCTGAAATATGCCAGCCTTTCTTGCTGTTCCATCTGCGAGCTGTTAAGCTCATTGATCTTTGCCTCGGCTCTTTTATAAATGACCTGCATAATCTCATACTGGTTGAGCAGTTGCTCATAGGACTTGGTTTTTATATAGGCCCTGAT
>JBNJHQ010000034.1:0-15697 GCA_051748705.1 Bacteroidota bacterium
GGGATCATATAAATGTATTTCCTTCATTTGATGAATACCTGGAACAGTTCCGTATTTTTACCGACACGATAAGTAAAAACGGCAAGCTTATATATTTCAGGGATGACGCACTGGTTGATAACATAGCAGGAGCTTCAAGGGATGATATAATAAAGCTGCCATATAATGTGCATGGTTACTTTCAGAACAGGAAAGGCTTTTTTGCCGCCACGCATAACAGGATACAGAAGATGGAGGTGTTCGGGCAGCATAATATGCAGAACCTCAGTGCTGCCAGGGCTGTATGTGCCGAGCTGGGGATAGGTGATGATGAATTTTATCCGGCCATAGGTAGCTTTACCGGGTCGGGTAAACGTCTTGAGCTGTTAAGCAGGGGTGAAAACTCGATGGTTTACATGGATTTTGCACATGCACCATCGAAGGTGAAGGCTACAGTTGATGCAGTAGCAGAAAGGTACCCGGCTTACAGGATAGTAGTCTGCCTTGAACTCCACACTTACAGCAGCCTGAATGAAACATTTCTGAAGAATTACAGGAACAGCCTTGACGAAGCCGACCTGTCATTTGTTTATTATAATCCCCATGCTCTAAGCCTGAAAAAGCTGGAAATGCTTGATAAGAAAACAGTTAAACAGGCAATTGGCAATGATTTGACTGTGGTTATTGATGACTCAGATGAGCTATTTTATAAAATAAAGGAAACAGCCGGACCTGATACAGTATATTTGTTCATGAGTTCAGGCGACTTCAACGGTTGTGATCTCAATACTTTTGCGGCAGATTTAACCCGGTGTTGATCAAAAATTTTAACGATGGAATTTACGAATGTCCTTAATGCTTTTCTTCTGACACTCTTTGCGGGACTGTCAACAGGTATAGGCTCAGCCCTTGCTTTCTTTACCAAGAAGACAAACACCCGATTCCTCTCCGTCAGCCTGGGCTTTTCAGCAGGAGTGATGATCTATGTGTCTTTTGTTGAAATATTATTCAAAGCCAGCGAGTCACTTACCCTTGTATACGGGGAGGACAAAGGATGGTGGTTTACAATTGCCGCATTTTTCGGAGGCATACTTCTTATTGCAATCATTGACAGGTTTATTCCTACTGTCGAAAACCCTCACGAGGTACGCCGTATAGAGGATATGGACAGGAAACCATCAAAAACAAGGCTTATGAGAATGGGATTGTTGACTGCACTGGCAATAGGCATACACAATTTCCCTGAAGGACTTGCAACATTTATTGCCGCCCTGGACGATCCCGAACTGGGCCTTGCTATTGCAATAGCCATTGCAATCCATAATATTCCTGAAGGTATAGCCGTTTCGGTGCCGGTATATTATGCCACGGGCAGCCGCAGGAAAGCATTCACCCTGTCATTCCTCAGCGGATTGTCCGAACCCATTGGGGCCCTGATAGGATATGCCATATTAATGCCATTCATGAGCCCGCAATTGTTCGGGATGCTCTTTGCCTCGGTGGCAGGCATCATGGTTTTTATCTCACTCGATGAACTGCTGCCCGCCGCCAGGGAATACGGGGAACACCACCTTGCAATATACGGATTACTCGCAGGTATGGCCGTTATGGCCTTAAGCCTGCTGATTATTTAATATTGAATAATGTGGTTTGAGAAGAAATATTATTTGATTATAATTGCCATTCCAAAAAAACGTATTTCAAAAAGTCTTATGAAGATGAAGAAATCAGCCTTAATTCTTATTACAATTATCATACTCGGATTCACTGCCAGCGCACAGGATTACAAAACAAGCCTCGGTCTGAGGGCAGGCTTTCCTTTTGGTGTGAGCGTAAAACATTTCCTTAACCAGACAAATGCCGTGGAGGGAATCGTCGCAAGCAGCTGGGGAGGCCTGGTTATAACGGGACTGTACGAAAATGAACACTGGACAGGCCAGTATCCTGGATTGAACTGGTACTGGGGCTTCGGTGCGCATATTGGATTCTGGAACAGTAACAACTATATAAGCAACAACGATGTTGGATCGGTGCTGGGGGCCGATTTTGTCCTTGGACTGGAATATACTTTTGATGATATCCCGCTGAACCTGGCACTGGATATAATGCCCAGTGTGAACCTTATCGGATATACCGGCTGGGGAGGCATCCACGGTGGGCTATCTGTGAGATACGTCTTCTAATTTCCGGCACTTTTTTTGCACAGAATTTGCTATATTCAAAAAAAGATATTTTCTTTGCATCCGCTTTCTGTACGAGAAAGTTATTGCTCCGTTCGTCTAGTGGTTAGGACGCAAGGTTTTCATCCTTGTAGCAGGGGTTCGATTCCCCTACGGAGTACAAATTTCGATAATAACGAGGAGATTAAAAGATGGCCAATCACAAATCAGCGGAAAAAAGAAACAGGCAAACTGAACAGCGCAGGATTCACAACAGGTATTTTATTAAAACCACGCGTAACAGCCTGAAAAAATTGCGTGCAACATCTGATAAGGATGAGGCACAGGAACTGTACCCCACGGTAGCCTCCCAGCTTGATAAGCTAGTCAAAAAGAATATTATACATAAGAATAAGGCCGCTAACCTGAAATCATCGCTGGCGAAACATGTGAAAAGCCTGTAAAAGAAATTGATCTTAGTTTCAGGGCTGTTCGTTTTCGGACAGCCCTTTTTTTTTATTTTTCTTTCCATTTATGTAAATTGCAGTAGAATAAAAATCTTGCTGCATGTCATTAAAAATCAAAGACTGGGCCCTTGAGGACAGGCCCCGGGAAAAACTCCTCTATAAAGGTATATCAAGCCTTAGTGACGCTGAACTGCTGGCCATACTGCTGGGCTCGGGGAGCAATGATAAATCGGCGGTCGATCTGGCCCGCGAAATACTCAGCATTGCTTCCAATAACCTTCACCGGCTGGGTAAGCTGGATGTACATGACCTCGTTAAGTTAAAAGGGATAGGCACGGCAAAAGCCATTAATATAATGGCTGCCCTGGAACTTGGCAGGCGACGAAAATCGGCTGAGATCATTGAAGCTGCAAAAATCAGGTCAAGCAATGATGTTTATACCATTTTCAATCCCCTGCTTGCCGATCTCACACACGAGGAATTCTGGCTGCTCTACCTCAACAGGTCAAATAAAATACTGAGCCGCCACAAACTCAGCCAGGGAGGGGTAAGTGGAACCATTACCGATGTCCGCCTGATAATCAAGAAAGCACTTGAACTGCTGGCATCATCAATGATCATATGCCATAACCACCCGTCGGGTAACCTTGATCCCAGCGAGGCTGACAACCGCATAACACAAAAGATCAAGGAAGCTGCTGCCTGCTTCGATATCAACCTCCTCGACCATGTCATCGTCACAGACAACGGCTATTACAGCTATGCTGACAATGGAGCCCTGTAAAAACCAGGCACCTTATCACATGAGTAAGCTGTCACAGCAAATCGCTTTATCCGGGGATTGATTCAAAGCTGTGTGGCAGGACTGGCACTGCAATCCTTAATTAATTCTGTAATGCTTTTGTTAAACACAGGGTGAACAAAAGAGGGTGCTATATCAGCCATAGGTTGTAATACGAACATGCGCTTGTGAAGCAGCGGATGTGGAATAATCAATGGTTTGCTGCTTATTATCTGATTTTCGAAAAAAAGTATGTCAATATCTATAATACGGTCTGAATAGCCTCTCCCTGATCTTGTCCTGCCCATCCTGTTTTCTATCTCCTGTATATGATCAAGCAGATCATAAGCATCAGCTTCAGTACTGATCTCCACTACCTGGTTGTAAAAATCATTGTCACTCCTGAAACCCAGGGGGACGGAAAGATAAACGGGCGAAACATTTTCAATAATAGCACAACTATCCTCAAGTTTCTTCCGTGCATTTGCCAGGTTTTCTTTCCTGTTGCCCAAATTTGTGCCCAGACCAAGATAAGCTCTTACCATTCGATAGTTCCTTTTACTGAAATTCAAAATTATTAAATCATTGTAATAACCAAAGTACCCTGTCCTTGTTTTTTATATATTTAAGGTCTTAAATTCGAGCTGTAAAACATTACATATAACAAACATCAAATCTTCTGACATATGAAAAGTTTTCTGAAATACACACTGGCTACAATAACAGGACTGCTTATCACAGGTATCTTATTCTTTTTCATAAGCCTTGCCAGCTTCAGCCTGATGATAGCATCTGCCGAAAAACCGGTAAGCATAAAACCAAATTCTGTACTGGTGCTGAATACGGGACTGTTCATTCCTGAACAGGGAATGAACGATCCGTGGAGTTCCTTTGATCCCCTGGAATTTACCTTCAAGCCTGCCCCTGGGATTAATGATATTCTTTCAAACCTGGAAAAGGCAGCCACGGATGACAGGATAAAGGGATTGCTTATTACAAACGGATTGATGGTAAACGGATGGGGAAAGGCAGAAGAAATAAGAAATGCCCTTCTCAGGTTCAGGGAATCAGGTAAATTCATCATATCATATACCGATTATATCCTTACCCAGGAAGCATATTATATCTCAAGTGTCGCAGATAAGATATATGCTAACCCCAATGCCATAATGGAATTCAAGGGACTGGCCTCAGAAGTTATTTTTTATAAGAACGCCCTTGAAAAAGTGGGCGTAAATGTACAGGTTGTAAGACATGGCAAATACAAGGGTGCAGTGGAGAAATACATGCTGAGCAGCCTGAGCGATGCCAACCGTGAACAGATAGACAGGTACATTAGCTCTACATGGAACCATATTATCGGTAATATATCCGAATCGCGCAACATAAGCACGGATGAGCTGAACCAGATAGCCGACGAACTGCTGGTTTTTGACCTGGAAAAAGCCAGTGAAGCCGGTCTGATAGACGAACTGAAGTACAGGGATGAACTTATTGAAGAATTAAAAACCCTCACCGGGACTGAAGAGGATAAAAAGCCCGAGCAGATCAGCATGTCCAAATACAATAAGGTAGAGATCGATAAGAAGGAAAAAGCCGAATCATCTATAGCCGTTGTTTATGCCGAAGGGACAATAAATATGGGCCAGGGACAGACAGGCAGCATAGGAGGTGATTCTTTCTCCTCAATGATGAGAAAAATAAGGGAATCAGATGATTACAAAGCTGTGGTAATAAGGGTTAACAGCCCGGGAGGCAATGCCATGGCCTCTGATAATATGTGGAGGGAGATCGAGCTAACTAACAGGGAAATACCCGTTGTTGTATCAATGAGTAACTATGCTGCATCAGGTGGCTACTACATGTCAGCACCGGCTACCAAAATATTTGCCCAGCCCACCACATTAACCGGATCGATAGGGGTATTCGGAATTTACCCCGAAGCCAGCAATCTCATGGAAGAAAAACTTGGCATAACACGCGATGTGGTTAAAACAAATAAAAACTCGGATATGCTCTCATTATTCAGGGGGATGACCGGCCAGGAGAGAATGATATACCAGCAACATGTTGACAAAACCTATGACGTATTCGTCAACAGGGTCTCTGAAGGAAGGAGTATTGATGAAGAAACAGTTGACTCAATGGGACAGGGCCAGGTATATACGGGTGAAGATGCACTTGACAGGAAGCTGGTTGATTATGTAGGCGGACTGCCGGATGCAATAGAAGAAGCTGCAAAGCTGGCATCTCTAGACGATTATAATATAAAAGAATATCCGGAAATTGAAGATACCTATACAAAACTGATGAAGAGCCTTACGGGTGATATAAAGGCTAAATTAATCAGGAAGGAACTAGGTGAACTGGCAAAATATTATGAAAACATAAATGAGCTCCGGTCGCTGAACGGTGTCCAGGCCCGCCTGCCCTATTTCATTGAAATCAGGTAAATGCACAGTAAGCTGCAAAAAATATTACTCTTCCCCTTCTCGCTGTTTTACGGTCTTGTAATATGGATGCGTAACATGTTGTTTGATAAGGGTGTGCTTAAATCAACCTCTTTTGAGCTTCCGGTAATTTCTGTAGGTAATATTACAGTTGGAGGAACGGGAAAGACACCTCATATCGAATACCTCGTTCAATTGCTAAAAGGTGACTGCAAAATAGCTGTATTGAGCAGGGGATACATGAGAAAGACAAGGAATTTTCAAATTGTTACACCCGAAAACAGTGTCAGAAGAGCAGGCGATGAACCTCTCCAGGTTAAACGCAAATATCCGGACATCACGGTGGCCGTTGATACTGACAGGGTACATGGGGTTAAAGAAATACTTACCCTTGATCCAGCTACAGATGCAATACTTCTTGACGATGCTTACCAGCACAGGTATATCCGTGCAGGACTGAGCATATTGCTTATCGACTATAACAGGCCGGTATACAAAGACTGCCTGCTGCCGGCAGGCAGGTTAAGGGAACACCGCTCAGCGGTGAAAAGGGCAGATATCGTTTTGCTTACCAAGTCACCCCCCGGCCTGGGACAGGAAGATATCAAGCCGGTTTTAAACAGATTACATCTGCTGCCCGGGCAAAATTTCTTCCTTACGGGACTAGCATATGATGAGCCCCGGAATATTTTCACCGGGGAAAAAGGGGGAATAACAATGGACCGCCTGGCCGGCAGCCTGGGAAATGTACTGCTGATAACAGGTATTGCTGACCCATCTTCTTTACTGGCTTATCTCAATACCTATAAGCTCCGCGTAAAACATCTCCGTTTCCCCGATCATCATCCTTACAGCAACAGGGATTATGAATATATAATACAACAGTACCTTTCCCTTCCAGAAGGAGAAAGGTGCATGCTAACAACCGAAAAAGATGCAATCCGGCTAAATGAAATAATGAGGGAAGAAGATTTCGCAGATGACCGGTTATTCTACCTGGGCATTAACATTATATTCCCGGATAAGAAGGAAGAAAGTGAATTCAATAAATTAATTAAAGACTATGTTAAAAAAAATAGAAGAAACGGCAGCCTTTCTTAAATCAAAGGGATTTACCTCCCCGGATGCAGGTATAGTACTTGGTACCGGGCTCGGGGGACTGGTATCAAAGATTAAAATTATTCATGAGGTTGATTATTCACAAATCCCTAATTTCCCCGTTTCAACCGTTGAGGGTCATGAAGGGAAGCTTATTTACGGTGAATTCGGCTCTAAAAAGATTGTGGCAATGAAGGGCCGTTTCCATTTTTATGAAGGCTATTCAAGTGCCCAGATTGTGTTTCCAATCCGCGTCATGAAATACCTCGGGATAAAATACCTCTTCCTTTCAAACGCGGCCGGCGGTACAAATCCTGATTTTGAGGTAGGTGATATAATGATCATTACAGATCATATTAACTTCCTGCCTAACCCCCTTATCGGGCCGAATAACAATATGATAGGACCACGCTTCCCGGACATGAGCGAGGCATATGATAAATTACTGGTGGTCAAGGCAGAAGAAGTGGCACAAGAACTTAATATAAAGATAAAGAAAGGAGTCTACCTCGCCACCACGGGACCTACCTTTGAAACCCCTGCAGAATATAAGCATTTCAGGAATATCGGTGCCGATGCCGTTGGGATGAGTACCGTTCCCGAGGTTATTGTTGCAAGGCATATGGGCCTTCCCTGCTTTGCCGTCAGCATAATCAGCGACCTGGGTGTTGAAGGGAAGATTCACTACATAACCCATGAAATGGTTACACAGGCAGCTGCAGCAACGGAATCGAAAATGACTTCAATAATGACACATCTGATAGAAAAAATCTGAACAAGCTGATGCAGGAAGATATTAAGGGAAGAAAGAACGGTTTCCAGACGGCCAATGTCGTATTGATATCAATAGCACACCTGACGCACGATGTTTATACTTCTTTCCTGGCACCGCTGCTCCCCTTATTAATACAGAAACTGAATATATCCCTCTTCCTCTCAGGACTGCTTGCGGTAGTGCAGCGTGTACCTTCCCTTTTTAATTTCCTGGTAGGTATACTGTCGGAGAATCTCAAAGTAAGATATTTTGTGATATTTGCACCGGCTGTAACAACTGTTGCAATGAGTTTTATTGGTGTGGCTCCCACATACACCATACTGGTAATCCTGATTTTTGTCAGCGGCATCAGCTCAACTCTCTTTCATGTGCCTGCACCGGTGATGGTGAAGAAGATATCGGGAGAGCGAACAGGGATGGGCATGAGTTTCTATATGCTGGGTGGCGAACTGGCACGCACGCTGGGCCCGCTGGTTGTAGTTGCTGCGGTTGAGCAATGGGGACTGCACGGAACCCTCAGGCTCATACCCTTTGGTCTTATTGCATCATTCATCCTTTACCTCAAGCTTCATAAAATATCCATAAGGGAGGAGATTAAAACAGAGAAACCCAATTACCTTAAAATCTTCAGGCGCTTCCTGCCTGTTTTTCTTACCCTTGCCGGGATAACTTTTTTCAGGGGAGCAATGAAATCGTCTCTTACACTCTATCTTCCGGTTTATCTTACAGGCAAAGGCATGGAGCTCTGGGGTGCAGGTATATCCCTTTCTGTTCTCCAGCTGGCTGCCGCCGCAGGTACTTTTCTCTCAGGCTCAATATCCGATAAAATAGGCAGGAGAAAAATGCTTATTATAGTGACTGTATTATCACCACTGCTGATGATCCTTTTTATCAATTCATCAGGTGTCTACAGTGTTATTTTACTTATCCTGATGGGTGTTTTCCTGGTAGGCCCCGAGTCAGTTAACCTGGCAGTGATCCATAACCTTGACACCAAACACCTGCCTTTCGTAAACGGGGTTTATATGACCATCAATTTTTTCATCAACTCCATAATGACCCTGGCCGTAGGAGGCCTGTCAGACTTGATAGGTATGGATAAAACTTACCTTATTGCAGCCTTGCTGGCCTTCCCTTCCATTATTTTTGCATTCATGGTGCCTGAAAAGAAATTCAATAAACCCGGGGCCTAATAATATATCACCGCACAGACCTTCTTGCAATGCTCAGGTGGGCGATCACTGTGCATTATGCTCGAATAAATGATGTATATCCCTTCCCTTACAGGCTGCCCGTAATCATCGCAGCCATCCCAGATTAGGACTGATTCACCGGAAGAGGTGATCCTGTCAGCCAGCGTCCTGACCCGGTAGCCCATATCATTATATACCTCCAGGCTGAGAATATCCTGTTCGCCCGCTGACTGCACCAGTATCCTCAGATAATCTTCAAAGCCATCATTGTCAGGGCTTATCTTCCTGGATGAAAGGCTCATAGTACCCTCGCCAACAGGCCTGTCATCACTCACTGAAGCTGAATTCCTTATCCCTGGTGTGGCATAGCCAGCTGTTCCCGATGCTGATCGCCAGTTGCTCATGTCAGTCGCCGGGATATCCGGTGAAATACGTTCAAGAGAAATCCCTGATGTTACGGAAAGCATCGCTGAATGCATCTTTTCAGAGTAGCTCATACGGTCAATGAGAATAAGCTTCCTGTTATAAAGCAGGAGATTACCCTCACTGTCGGGCAGTGACGGCAGTGAAGACCTTTCAAAGATCCTGCTTTCATCACAATTACTGTAGGTGCTTATAACATATTCCCGATCAGTGCAAAGGACAATATACTCACCCGGTAAAAGGCAGAGAGCTTTATCTGATAACCATACCATTTTCCCTGTATCCTGTGTTTCCGTTTTATAGCTGAGCATGAAGTGGTCTGCCAGGTCAACTATCTTCTCCGAATTATTGTACAATTCAATGAATTCTGCCCCTCCCGGCAGGGGATCAAACATGATTTCATTAAAGAGTATATCATTTTCTTCCGTCTCTTCTGCCAGACCGAAACGCTTATTTGAATTGAGCAGGCTGTTCCCGGCCATATCATTCATTATGGCGCCCGGAGATATCTCATAAATAACTCCCTTAAGAAGACTGTCGCCGGGCTCCAGATCGATACTCCTCATCAGCGGATCAGCAATATTGACAGAGACTACCGTATTATCCTTAAGTGTCCAGCCTGAAGGATCAAGCACTTCCGGATCCATGCTTTCAGAAAAGTCCATACGGATAAGCCCGGCTGTGAGCGGATAGATATTGCTTATAAGAGGTTGCTCCATGTCAGGGTTGAAAGCGCAAACCGAGTTTAGCCTGCCTGGCGTTCCGCCTGAATTGTCCTTTGATTCCCTCCAGTTGATTTTCCCCGCAAAGGGATAATCATAGTCAATCATTTCGAGCGACCAGCCCCCGTATTGCTTAAGTTGATTGGAGTACCACCCGATATCATATTCCAGGCCATGAATAAGCATATCATGTGAATCCCTCAATATAACAATGTCAGAAGTATTTCTGAGGTCAAAATTGCTTGAAGAACACAATAACTGCCCGTAAGATGAAAACAGGCCGGCATCACCTGCACCGGTAAAAAGTATATATTCACCGGCTGGGAACTGACATTCCGGCAAGGAATATTTAATGCCCCCAATATCCATTGACATCCCTCCGGTATTAAAGTCGAAACCCGTGGTATTATGCAGCTCAATATATTCAGCCAGTGGTAATCCGGCCGGCGGTTCAGGATCGAACATTATCTCTGAGATTATTATATCCTTCAACTCAGGCAGGGCAAGCACTATATTGTCGATTACTGTATCGCAACAATTACCGGAAATATCGCATATATCACTTACATGAAGCTCATACATGGTTTTGTTCTCCAATCGAGGGCTGTATTTGAGCAAACAGGAATTGCCATCCTGGATTATTCCGGCGGGAGTTCGTTCACCCGGATTAAGTATAAAATTCCCGTTTTCAGGAAGGTCCGAAAGAGTTTCGTTAAATGAAAGAATAAGTGATTCACTGTCTGCAAAATAGGCTGTGTCAACACGGGGAGGCCGGCTGTCCACCACAATAAGACCGTCAATAATTATATCATCAACCCACAGCTTTCTGTCCTGGGCCGATGAATATTCATACATTATACCGGCCCATCCAGCGTGAAATAATTCGTTATCGTATGCTTCTCCTATAAGCACGCGGCTGCCCTGCTCATTGTCAATAAAGACCTGCCACACACCACCGGCTGATCTGAGGACACTCAGTGAGGCAACCGAATCCACACCTATATCATTCTGCCAGTTCAGCGATGTAGACAGGAGTACTGTTGAACTGCCTCCTGTTATTTTCCACAGGCAAAGGATGTCATTATATCCACTCAGGTTAACTCCCAGTGCAAAGCCTGAGATAGTACCCCCTGTTTTAAATGCAGACGGAGGTTCATCTGACATCAGGAAAAAGGACCAGTTATTGGATGACGAAGGGTTATAAGCATGCCTGATCTTAAATTTCCACTCGGTATCAGAAAGTGCAGGCCGGAGTCCCACTATACTGGTACCAATACAGTCACATCCCGAATCACTGTTATCAAAGGAATGATGCAGTGAATATTTTCCGTTTATGGCAAATACTGAATCGGTCTCCCATCGCCCCTCCCCGGTAAGGAGCCAGTCACCTGCCAGGCCGGATTCAAAATCCTCATAAACAACCTGGGCACATACCATGCCCGGTATAAGCAAAAACAGCAATAATACTTTTTTCATGCAGCGAATTGATGATAGTGGCTAAAAAACTATCTTTACAGCATTAGCCCTATAAATTTCAAAAATATTTTTTAAAAAAACAAGTAAGGATATGAAGAAAATTGCCGTGATCGGTGTGAGCGGGATGGTTGGCCGGGCAATGCTTGACATACTGGAGGAGAGGGATTTCCCGGTGGGAGAACTGCTCCCTGCAGCCTCGGCTCTGTCTGCGGGGAAAGAGATTTATTTCCGGGGGAAGAGTTATAGAATTATGAATATTCCTGAGGTTCTTGAGATGAATCCTGACATAGCGCTATTTTCCGCGGGCAGTGCCGTTTCACTTCAATGGGCTCCGCTGTTTGCTGAAAAAGGATGCATCGTTATAGACAATTCCTCCGCATGGAGAATGAATAAGGATGTCCCGCTCATCATCCCTGAGATCAATTCATCATCGATAAAAAAGGATAACAGGATTATTGCCAATCCTAATTGCTCCACCATACAGTTATTGATGGTCATGGCTCCCCTGCACAGGGCTTACGGGATAAAGCGAATGATAATATCAACTTACCAGTCGGTTACGGGAACAGGTAAAAAAGCAGTTGAACAACTGGACAATGAGATAAAGGGAAAGCAGGGGGAAATGGCCTATCCTCATCCGATATTCATGAACTGCCTGCCCCATTGCGATGCTTTTCTTGATAATGGCTACACCAGGGAAGAGATGAAGCTTGTAAATGAGACAATGAAAATACTGGATGATGCCAGCATAAAGATCAGCGCTACTGCCGTGCGTGTGCCCGTGCTGGGAGGGCACAGTGAATCTGTCAACGCTGAATTCAGGAGAGATTTTGAGCTGGAAGAGCTAAGATCCATACTTCAGGGAACACCCGGTGTTGTTGTAAGGGATAAGCCGGAGGAAAATATTTACCCCATGCCCCTGGATGCCAGTGGAAGGGATGAAGTATTCGTGGGCCGCATCAGGAAAGATCTTTCATGCGATAATGCCTTTAACATGTGGATAGTGGCTGATAATATCCGCAAAGGAGCAGCAACCAATGCCATACAGATAGCTGAACACTTATTGTAAAAATATAAAGGTGAAAAGATAACACCCGCCTGCTCTATATCCCCGGTCTCATTATATGTTTTGTCCCCGACAAGTTTGTTACAATCACTGCAATTTGCTAACTCAATCCTGGATTCAAGTGTCAGGGCTTTATGGGTATATGTCCTTCCCCGTGTGTATCAGTAAAGGAAATCGTTATAAGGATACCTCTTTTCGTGAAGTTTTTTCACCTCCCTGTAAAGGAGGTCCCTGAAGGCTTCAATATTGGTTCTTTCTTTTGCCGATATGAATATTGTGGTTGCATCCTTATTTTCTGCCATCCAGCTCTTTTGCAATTCTTCAAGTGTGAAATTAAATTTCTCTTTCTCACTCAGATCATCTTCATCTTTCACGGTATAGGTGAAGGCATCAATTTTATTGAATACCATTATTGTATTTTTATTATCGGCCTTCAGTTCGCGCAGTGTTTCATTCACTATCCTGATCTGCTCTTCAAAACCCGGGTGTGAGATATCCACCACGTGGCAAAGCATATCGGCCTCCCTGACTTCATCAAGTGTCGATTTAAATGATTCCACCAGCGTATGTGGCAGTTTCCTGATAAAACCAACAGTATCGGACAACAGGAAGGGAAGGTTGCCTATGACCACTTTCCTGACCGTTGTGTCGAGGGTGGCAAAAAGTTTGTTTTCGGCAAAGACATCGGATTTACTCAGGAGGTTCATTATTGTTGACTTACCCACATTGGTATATCCTACAAGCGCCACCTGCACCATTTTGGACCTGTTCTTCCGCTGCACGGTCATCTGCTTATCTATTTTCTGCAGCTGGTCCTTAAGCCTCGCAATTTTATCGCGTATGATACGACGGTCTGTCTCTATTTCCGTTTCACCGGGTCCCCGCAGTCCTATACCTCCCTTTTGTCTTTCCAGGTGTGTCCACATCCGTTTAAGTCGTGGCAGCAGGTACTCATACTGCGCCAGTTCAACCTGGACCCGTGCATGGGCCGTTCGTGCCCTGCTGGCAAATATATCCAGGATAAGATTGGTTCGATCGAGCACCCTGCATTTCAGAATCTTTTCAATATTTCTGAGCTGTGAAGGACTGAGTTCTTCATCGAATATAGCCAGGTCAATGTCATTATCGCTGACAAAAAGTTCAATTTCCTTAATTTTCCCTGAGCCGACGAAGGTTTTGGGGTCGGGCGCAGACAATTTTTGAACAAAGGTCTTCACCGGCAAGGCACCGGCTGTTTCAGTTAAAAATGCCAGTTCATCGAGGTATTCCTTCGTATCTGCTTCACTCTGCAGTGGCAGTATCACACCAATCAGGATCGCACTGTCGCGCTTCACTTCCGTTTCAATCATATCACCCATACTCACAAATTGACTCTCCCCGGGGCTTGCTCCGGGTAACCTTCCGCCTGGCGTAGCCAACCGGGCATGCGAGCCCGGCGAAGCCAACCGACGATTAATTCTTTATTTTATTGTGCTTCCTCAGCCCGAATGCGCTCGCGATATTCAATTCAAACCGACCGCAGATTAGTGTATCTGTTTGCTAAAAAATCACTAATTAAATAATAAACCTCCGGTTTCGTTCCATTGCAGCTCTTATACCCATTTTAAGTGCCTCTGAACACCGGAATACCATTTCAATATCGGATGGGAAAGGCATAGGCTGACTTCTTACTTTCTCTTTCTCGATCGGGCCAAGTGCTTCCTCATCTCCTATTGCCCGGGCAGAAACATGTTCAAAGTAGGAATCCGCAACCAGGGGATCGCTTTTCAATACTTTTGAGGGATTAATGGTAACAATTTCAACTTCACCGTCAATAATACACTCTTTTGTTTGTACCGATTCGATAAGGGCGCACTGTACATCTTTATATTTCTTCACTTTGATATCATTCCCCAGGCTATCTTTCATCACGTTTCCATTATCATCGAGCACATATTGAAATCCATCTTCTACCTCCCTTTTTATAAGAGTATCCTTCTGGAAGGTATTGTCAGGTGATACGGCCACTGCTTTGATGATAACTGAAACAATATAGTCAAAATTCACTTCGCCATCCAGCTGCCTGGTGTGGTATTCAACCCAGGGGTTATCCAGCCTGGGCAGGTCAAGGGCCAGCAGGTCAGCTTCGAATTCCGGAGGGAAATTCATATTTGACCGGTTTTCCACCGTTACCAGAACCCTGCTCATCCCCATGTATCTCGATTCTTCGATAAGCTGGTCTATACCTTCGTAATTACCGACATATTCCTTTGCCCTCATAAACTCGGCATTAGCCTGTCTGTACGCTTCCTTTGTACCGTTTTTCATTAATTCGCGGCCGTTGGCATAATAATAATCAGCGGCATTGTTTTTGGCCGAGATCATTTCTTCCATGTAATCGACATATGGGAAATCTATTGTACGGTTGCCAGATTTGAGTGGTAATACAGTTCGCACCATAGCCTGCCTGTCATGCATCTTTCTGTAAATCAGGTATATCTCATCATAGTTGCGGGGATTACCCTCCATTTTCAGTAGTCTTATCCTCTCATTGTCCTGTTCCAGGGCTATCTCATAGGACTCATTAAGTATGTCAATATTTTTGGTATCATTCCTGTCTTTCCGGATTTTTTCCACAGCCCTTGTAATAGCTGCGTCATAATTACCCGACTGCATCTGTTTCTTTGGTGATGAACATGAAGCAAGAAAGATGAAGATAATTACAGAATAGAAAATTGCACTTTTCATTTTACGTAATGATTGGTTTACTGGCGATAAAGATAGAATAATATAATTTCTCCCAAAAAAAAAGCCGCCAGATTATACGGGCGGCTACATTATATTGTTACGGTTCAATTACTGCAACTGGAAATTAACTGTTATTGAAAAGCGCACACGCACAGGTGCTCCCCTTTGTTTGCCCGGGGACCATTTTGGTGAGCTTTCAACAACCCTCTTTGCTTCATTGTCGAGGGCCGGATCAACACTTCTGAGTATTGTTACATTACTTACAGAGCCATCGGGCTCAACAACGAACATAATGAACACTTTACCCTGGATACCGTTTTCGGCAGCTATCTGTGGGTACTTGATACGCGACTGCACCCATTCGCGGAACTTATTTACATC
>JBNJHQ010000034.1:15797-17310 GCA_051748705.1 Bacteroidota bacterium
AAGGGGACGGTGAGCAAAGCGAACACCCCCCGGTAAGGGGACGGTGAGCAAAACCTACACATTTAGAATTTATTATTCGCTTTAAAATAAATACCTTAGTGTTTAAGATTTCTTAAACCAATACACAATGAAAAAAGCATTTTCCCTGCTTATCCTGATAATTACAGTCCTTTCCTGCTCACAGACACAGGAATATACCTTCCAGGATACTGACCTTGCAGATGAAGAACGCCTTGACAACCTGATCTCCCTGATGACCCTGGATGAGAAGATCGACCACCTGTCGTCCCGACTGCCGGGTATCCCAAGGCTGGGAGTAAAAGGGACACGCTTTGTTGAAGGGCTGCACGGACTGGCCCTGAGCGGGCCGGCTAACTGGGCGGTCAAAGGCGAGGGTGAGGCTCCTACCACAACCTTCCCGCAGGCCTACGGGCTGGCACAGATGTGGGATCCCGTGCTGCACCAGGAAATAGCCGCATGGGAAGCATATGAAACGCGTTACCTGGCACAGAACCAGGATTATCAGAGTGCCGGACTTATCTTACTTGCTCCCAATGCCGACCTCGGAAGGGATGTACGCTGGGGCCGCACAGAAGAATGCTACGGCGAAGATGCCTACCTCGGCTCCGTCCTGACAAGCGCCTTTGTGGAAGGGCTGCAGGGTGACCATCCCCGCTACTGGAAAACAGCCTCCCTGATGAAGCACTTCCTGGCCAACAGTAACGAGAATAACCGCTTTATCAACTCGTCCGACTTTGATGAACGACTCTTCCGTGAATATTATTCCTACCCCTTCTATAAAGGCGTGACAGAAGGAGGATCAAGAGCTTTCATGGCTGCCTATAACAAATACAACGGCATCCCCTGTACCGTTCACCCCATGCTGGAAAATATCACTGTGGATGAGTGGGGCCAGGACGGCATAATCTGTACCGACGGTGGCGCTTTTACGCACCTGGTCAATTCACATAAGTACTATGACAATTTCCCGGAAGCTGCCGCTGAATGCATTAAAGCAGGAATAACGGTCTTCCTGGATGATTATAAGTCAGCCCTCAGGGAAGCACTGGACCAGGGCCTGGTGGCTGAAGAAGAGATAAACGAGGCGGTCAGAAGCAACCTGCGGGTAATGATGCGGCTGGGCCTGCTCGACAACAGCCCTGAAAATCCCTACGACAGCATAGGTATAGATGACACAACAAAACCCTGGACAAAACAGGAAGCCATGGACCTGGCAAGGGAAACCACAGTCAAATCGATAGTCCTGCTGAAGAATGATGGCCTCTTACCTTTGGACAGGAAAGAACTTAAATCAGTGGCAGTTATTGGCCCCAGCGCCAACCTTGTGGTCTCAGACTGGTACTCAGGAACTCCACCTTACAGGGTCTCAATAATTGACGGTATCAGGAATGCCCTGGGTGACGAGGTAAAAATCAGCTTTGCAGCAAGCAATAAGGCTGATTCAGCTGTAATAGCAGCCCGCGAATCGGATATTGCAATAGTCTGTATCGGC
>JBNJHQ010000035.1:0-17057 GCA_051748705.1 Bacteroidota bacterium
CGGAGCATCATGATATTGATGCTGACATAGAGGTGCTTGGCTCGATGAGCCTTATAAACGTCTCGTTGAAATATAATGTTCCGGTGAGTCACATACTGCATGAACTTGACCTGCCTTCCGGGGTGAGTGGCAATGAGCAGCTCGGGCGCCTGCGGCGCCTGTACGGATTTAAGATGAGCGATATAGAACTGATAATACATAATTACAGACATAAATAATTAAGGTTTGAATGCTTGATAATTCATGATCATTCAAACTCTCAAATTTACAAACTCTAAAACTTGATTAAAGATGGCAAAAACAACTAAAATAGGTATCATTATCTGCGACCGCTACAGGCTTTGCGGTGGTGGAAAGTGCATGCGGTCACTGAAAAACCGTGAAGGGGCATTCAGTATTTACGGTAAGGATGAGGATGTTGATCTCGTGGGATATACGACCTGCGGAGGCTGTCCGGGAGAAAATATTGAATATGTTCCCGAGGAAATGATCAAGAACGGTGCTGAGGTAATACACTTTGCAACAGGTTTCCTGGTAGGTTATCCACCCTGCCCCTACATTGATCATTTTAAAAAGTTTATCGAGGAGAAGTATGGTGTTAAGGTGGTTCTTGGCACACACCCCATACCCGAGAAGTACCTCCTTACCCATACCGCTCTCGGCACCTGGGATTCACCCGAATGGCAGGAGCGCATCAAGGATGCTTTGCCGGGGAAGGATATGCGGCTGGCCTATAACTAGCTTCATTATTTGGGAGCATGGCTCCGAAGAATTTCTTTATCCAGCGCCACAATAACCTTAACTGTTTCGCGCCGAAGGACTATGACGAGCCGGTAGGAAAGCCGGGGTTCCGTACTTCGGGTTTCCTATGCTACTTTCTTTTCCGCAAGCTACGACTTAAGGGAGGGAGAGTTATGGTTCCACGATAATTTTTCTCGAGAAACCCTGGCGATTGTCAACTAATTATTTATGTTTTTGATGCTTATCAGAATAAGAAGATAATATTGTATGCAAATACACAAATCCTGGCAATGGGAAAGATGAAAATCAGGGAGTCAGTAAAGATAATCAGTAAGAATGGTATTTGCTATATACTGGGGAATAACGGTAAAGTAAAAAAATATAAACCCTGGCTTGGAGATTTATTTTCATTCTTGTATGACAGGATTATGCAAAAATCTGTTTTCCCAAAAAAATTCAATGCCTCAATAGATGAACATTATAACATACTGAAAAAGGAATTTGAAAATATCCACAATACCAGGATCATAGAATTTGCTACTGGGAGTGGGGATGCTGTCAAATATTTGAACAATGACAATCTTTACGCAGGTGTTGATATAAGTGCAGGACTACTTAGAATTGCAAGAAAACGATTTGACAACTATATGTTCAAAGGTTCAGGGCTATATGTTGCAGATGTATCCGATACACCTTTTGCGGATGGCTTTTTTGATATTGCCTTTTGTAATCTCTCACTGAATTTCTTTGACGATATTGATAGGTTTTTTTCAGAAATACACAGGACGCTCAAACCTGGCGGGATATTTTTCTGCAGTGTCCCTGTTCCTGAAAGGAAAACGACAAAAGCAGTTATTCATGGTAATCTATACAAAGCTGAAGATTTGAAGAAACGATTCGAAAGGCATGGTTTTAGTTTTAAAGCACTGCCTTATGACAATGGAGCCTTATTCTATTTCAGGACCCGCAGGATATAGAGAGCTAGCTCTCCACTTCCCTGTAGCTAATAGATGCCGAGAAAAAGTGATATGTTGAGAAGTTATATTGTGATTTAAAAGTCAAATATGGCGAACAATCAAAAATTTCAATTTTGCACATTTGCCAGAACCTCATTAAAGTCTGTTATCATATTTGAGGATATCCGATAGTGTCTCAAAAAATGTGTCTGAATTAGGTTTTTAAAAAGGTCTCCTCAAATTAGTTTTACAATAACCTGATTTTTTCCAGAATTTAACAAATTCAATTGATATCATGGTTTTTGGATAAAGGTATAACAAAAGAATAGGTATGTTCATCACGCGGATTACTTTCCCCTGTCGCATAAGTATCGATAGTTACATTACCGTTTTTGGTAATGGTCATCACGCGGTACATTGTTGTGTGGTTGCTTTCATCAGGTATTTTGGTACGTTCCAGCGCGGGAATATGAAGATAGTGAATATGGTCTAATTTTTTTGAGTGATTTACCCTGTCCATATCCATATGAAGATCGCCGGAAATGACAACAGCAAGATTAGGCTGTGAAATTACTTGCTCTTTAAAAAGCTGGTTATGAATTCCTTTCTCAGGATTTTCGGGATATACACCAATTTGCGCACCATGCACAATAAGGATTACTGGTTTAGGGGCCTGACGCCGGATCTGTTCGAGAACCCAGGCAACACCATCGTCATTGAATTCGCGACCATGATCGGGTGACGCAAAAACAAATGCCAGCTTATCATGCTTGATCACATATCTGTGACTTTCCATTCTGTCGTTCCATTTTTTGGCATAGTTTAAGAATCTTTCCACTGTGCTGCCATGCTCTTCATTACCCATTATTGGATAGAAAGGAGCTTTCAGATTTTGTAGAACCTTTGTGGCAGCTTCGTATTGAATTTCTGTTCCTTTATGGGCTATATCCCCAACTCCAATTACAAAATCGACAGGCTTTGTCTGTGAAAGGGCGTTGATTTGCTCAACGGCAGCTTTCATGTTGGGAAATTCTGCTAATGGTTTTGGTTCAGCATCCCCTAAAATGGCTACTCGTAGCAGCGTGCTATCATTTTCGTCATGCAATCCGGTAATTGAAAATTCTGATGATACTGAATTATTAGCTACTGATATGGTGCTGTCTTTGCCGGTGGAATCACCTTTGCCAGAATTTCCCTGACATCCTGCCATTAAGATTGCGAGGAGAATTATTGAAAGTTTCAAAAATCGTGTCATATGTAAATTCTTATTTAGTTTCCTGGTTAATAAAATCTATATGTGCTTTTTTTAAAAAACGGATGGCATCTCTATCATCCTTAACCGAGCGGATTTCTACCCTGCCGGATCCTTTGTAATTTAAGAGCCATTGTTTGATGATATCAGTCACACCTGGGTATTTATTGATCAACATCTCATATGAATCTATATCAAAGCCAGGCTCCTCAGTATTTACAGCCAATATTTTTGGGTCCGATTCATTATCATCAAGCAGATAAATTATCCCAACAATCCTCACTTTGATAACTTTTTCCCGGTCAATTGATGAACCCATAACACAAACATCAACCGGGTCGCCATCGCCCCCTGTGTAATCTGGCAATAGCGTTTGAGGCACAAAACCATAATTGACCGGGTATGGCAGATAATTGATTACCCTGAACGAGTCGGGGGCAACCTGTTCCCATTCTATTTGGCCGGATTCTTTATTGACTTCCCATTTCTGGTTGGTGCCTGCCGGTATTTCTATAACAACATTTACAAGTGAGTCAGATGTAAATGGTTCGATATCGTGCAGGAAGTTGCTTGTATTATTCACCGTATTATCAACCCTGCCCTGATTACCGCAGGCATAAAGCAAAATAAGCAGCACAAATACTGTGAACAATGACTTCATTTTATTATCAAATTTAAAAACAATAATGCTGAACAGCAACTGCCGTCCAGCATTATTGTTGGTTACAACGTATGTATTCTAATTGCAATCGTACCTTAAATTAAGGGTTTTTGCAATATCTTCCCACGATATTACCGTCAGGCTGCCATCGTTATGCACCGGGTAAAAGGCTCCATACTTAAAGTCACCAATTGCTTTTTGGGTAATGGCAATGCCATCGGTATTTCGGGTAATCTCGCCGCCAAAACCACCCATGTATTCCAGCGTTTTGCGGTCGAAGACCTGAAAGGTATTGTTTATTTTGCCCTGGTCAACCATAAGGTAATAGCCGGAGCTATCTGATTCACATGCCCATAACACAATTCCTTCAGGTTCATAAAAGAAATAATCATACGGGATTACTTGTCCGGTGAAATTGCCTTCAACATCATAAAGCTTTATATTGCGATGCTCTTCGTGTTCATCGGGAATAAACAACCTGTCATAAACCCTGTCAATAAGAATGGATTCCACTTTATGCAGAACACCTTCACCTGAAGTATCACCAAATGCTTTGATATGTTCAGCGGCAACCTGGTTATTTTCAACCGTAAAAACAAAATGATGTACCCTTTGCCCCAGGCTATCGGCCGGGGGCGTTTCTTCGTAAGGTGTTTCGTAGTTATCGGTTATATAGAGGCTATATTTGCCTTCATACTTGTCGATGCTTAGTCCGTATGGAGAGCGTAATTCCGTTTCACCAAAAAAACCAAGAGGTATAAACTCTGGTAAGCTGAACACCTGGACCCGGTGATTGTCCCTTTCCACGATCACAACTAAATCATCAATAACGGCTATTCCGTTTGGACGACTCAATTCACCAAGTCCGGTACCGGATTGCCCAAAATGATTTATCCTTTCGCCGGTTGCCGCGGAATAAACAATAACCTTATTACCTTCTTTTGCTGTGGCTAATAACCAGTTTTGCCCTTCTTCTCCGTGCCATATAGCAGGGCTGTCAATGTTGTCACTTGTATCATGCGGGGTTCTGAAAGCCTCCTTAATATTGACAACTTCGGGAATAACAGACTTGGATTTTACCTTCTCCTCCTGTCCTTTGTCGTCCAAAGATTTGTTTTGGCATGCTGAGAGCATTAACAATACCAGAAGTGATAAATTTACTATTCTTTGCATTATAAAATGTTAAGTAGTTATTATAAATCCATCTTTAGGCCAAATTGTAAGCGCACATTGTAGTATTCTCCCTGCATATGCCTTGAAGGAATACCCTGATAATAATACAAAGGCTGGTTTAACAGATTAATAGCTTCTGCATAAACCCTGATCCTGGGAGTTATGGCAAAGTATGCATTAACATCCAGAAACAATGCATTATCATAATACCGGTCGTAAAATGCTTCTTCTCCGAATTCATCAACATAATCGGTAGCATAGTTCAAGGAAGTCCTGAACGTAAAACGTTCGCTGTCATAGGAAAGTGATGCATTGAGAGTATGTTTGGCTGTACCGGGGAGAGAAATATCCTCGTCTTCACGGCCTTCAATACGGAAATCGCTTACTTTGCTTGTTGTGTAGGTATAGTTGGCATAAAGGCCAAAACCTTTTAAGAAACCCGGCAGAAAGTCGAGCTGACGTTGGGCTGCAAACTCAATTCCGAAAATCTCTGCATTGCCGGCATTGAGCGGTTTTTCATATGTGTCCCATGTCCTGCCCTCGAACAGGTAGTCTTCGCGGGTCTCAATAGTAATGAAGTCTTCCATGTCCTTATAAAATATACCGCCAGAAACAATACCAATAGTTCTGAAATACTTTTCAAACATCAGGTCAAAATTCATTGAAGTGGTCGGTACCAGCTCGGGATTGCCAATTATAATTTCATTGTCTGCTTCAGTGATTTGCCTGAAAGGCACAAGATAGAAGTAATTAGGCCTTGCCAGGGTATTAGTCCAGGCAGCCCTTAAGATTGTGGTTTTATTAAAGTCGTATTTCAGGTGAAGTCCGGGCAGAATATTTATATATGAGTCAGAGACTTTTTCGGACAGAGTTGCCACGTTTTCATCTGCATCGTACTGATAACCCTGATATTCCAATCCTGTGTTTTCGAGACGCACTCCGGCAATCATTGATAGCTTAGCACCAAAATTCTGGTTCAGCATAAGATAAGCACCCAGGACATCTTCCCTGGCGTTAAAGTTTTCTGCTGTTTCTTCAATGTCTCTTTCTTCTTCAAAGAGCGATGAATTGGTCACCTCAAGACTACCCAGATACTCTGCTGTTACATGATTGCCTGTTTCATAATCACCCGGAAGAAAATTATCTTTGGTGTAATCTTTCAGATTATTCAGGGAATTGGCCATGAATTCATCCTCATTAAGAGGGGAGTATTCATATTTCGTGTTATCGCGCATTTTATCCTTGCCCTTATATCGTACTCCAACTTTCAAACTGTTTTTGTATTCATTATCAAGCATGGGGATGATGACATTCAGCCTTAAGTTTTTGTCAACATCGTCTGTATACTGGAATTCTTCAGTCAATCCGTCAATTACATAGTCAGAGCTGAAATCGGTAGCTGAGGCGGGAAAGACACCGGTAATTTTAGGAGCACTACCGTCGGAGAAATCAGTTGTAAATGTTAAATCTTCTGCTGCATATAAAATTTCACGTTCATTGGGTCTCTCTTCAGAGGCTTTGCTGTATGAGGCTGACCAATCTGCTTTAATTCTTCCGAATTGGTGTTCTCCACTCAGTGCGAAATTCATCATACGCTGATCTTCGAGACGAGCATTTTTTACGTTATCGTTATCCCCACCTCCTTTGACTTCTCTTTCTATCACACCTGCCCATGAATCGGTGTCTTCATCATATTCAATATCTTTATATACTGTAGCGAAGCGGTTTTCCCAATCGTTCCGGTGGTTATAAATCCCGTTAAAGAAAATGGTATGGTTGGCGTTAAACTTATAATCGAGGCTGAGTGAAAGGCTTTGCCTGATACGTTGGACAACATACTGGCGCACCTGGATTTCGTTAGCATAAGCTGTGCCGTCCCTGTCATTTTCATCCAGATAATCCCATTCGGCTTCAGTATTGTCGCTGCCAAAATCATGATTATGGTACGAAGCACTGGCAATGACACCAAGCTTGTCTTTCAAAAAGCGATCACCAAGGACAAAGGCGCCGGTGTACATGGGTTTGCGGGCGAGTATATTGTATCCTGAACCAAGGGTTAAACTAATACGACGGTCGTAAGGGGCAGACCGCGTAACGAGGTTTATCGAACCACCAATTGCATCGGCCTCCATATCGGGAGTAATGGCTTTATTAACTTCAATAGCCTGTACCATATCGGCAGGTACCAGATCAAGTTGTATCTCACGTTCTTCGGCCTCTGCACCTGGAATACGTTCACCGTTTATTGTGACAGAATTATACATAGCCGATGTTCCTCTGATGCTCCCAAAACGGGCTTCACCCTGGTCATACTGCACATTGATGCCGGGAATCCTTTTCAAAGCATCACCGATATTGGCATCAGGAAAACGACCTACCTGGTCAGAAGAAATAATGTTGGTGATGTTTCCCTTATTCATTTGGGTATTCAGAGCCTTCGACTGACCCTGTAACTGGCCGGTTACAACGACCTCGGATAATTCGATACCCGCATTCAGGTTGAAATTGACAATTGCTGTTTTGCCGGGTTCGACCCTTATTTCTTTTTGACCGGAATTAAAGCCTATGTAGGAAACTGTGAGTTCATAATTACCTTCAGGGATACCGGTAAGGGTGAAATACCCAAAGTTGTCTGTACTCGTTCCTTTGTTAAGTGATTCAATTACCACATTTGCACCCGGCATTGAAAGATTGTCGGAATCCAAAACCCTTCCCTTTATAATCCCGGTTTCTTGTGCATGAATGCTTATTGCTATAGCTGCAATGAAAACAGATAAAAAAAACCTTAGTCGTGCCATTATTATATATTTTAATTCAATGCAAAACTATTATAATGGTTTTTCTAAGTGGTTACAAAACGAATAAGGACTAGTTAAATTTTGATTACCGAATTATTATATGAATTGATCTGGTTCAGTTTATTATAGTTTGGATTTAGTATAACTTGCGCATTAACATTGTAGCAAATCTCCATATACTTGATATAGAGATTTGTACAGTTCATATAAGCCATTTTCTAAATCGCATTAATGATATTAAAAAAAACACGAAAGTGTCTTAAAACGCATAAAAACAGCATTATATGACCCATTGCAATACATCAACATATTCCAACTATCTGTATACCAGCAATATGAAGAAACAGAATCCAATGAAAAGAAGGTAAAATGTTTCAGTTATGGTACGGTATATTAAAACAGAAAAGCCCCGATAATCTTGTATATCAGGGCTTCAGTCTTTGTTTCTGCTCCCCAGGAAGGACTCGAACCTTCGACCTACGGATTAACAGTCCGCCGCTCTAACCAACTGAGCTACTGAGGAATTTTTTGAAAAGCAAAAATCTATACCAAAATTTGCGTGGCAAAAATAAAGGCTTTTAGTGAATTAAGCAATATATTTGTCAATTATTTTGATAATACAGAAAACAGCCAAACACTAATATGAAGAAGGTTCTCGGAATAGGAAATGCACTGGTCGATGTGATGACCCCCCTTAAGGATGACAGCATAATTGAACAGCTTGGATTTGCCAGGGGAAGCATGAATCTTGTTGATGAAAATAAATCAGGGGAGATAAAAAAGCTGACAGCCCGCTTTGCCTCAAGCATGGCCTCCGGCGGCTCGGCAGCAAATACTGTTCACGGGATATCAAAAATGAGAGCCGAAAGTGGTTTCATTGGTGCTATAGGTGATGATACCACCGGAAAGATCTTTGAAAAGGATATGAAAGCGGCCGGAGTGGAGACTTACCTTTGTACCAAAGAGGGAGATACAGGCACCGCAGTGGCAATGGTAAGCAATGATGGTGAACGTACTTTTGCCACTCACCTGGGAGCGGCTGAGAAACTTGGGGCAGACGACCTCGACAGGAAGATATTTGCCGCTTATGATTATTTATACCTTGAAGGTTACCTGATCACTGATATTGAACTTGTGGAAAGGGCATGTACCTATGCGAAAGATGAAGGTATGAAGGTGGCTGTCGACCTGGCAAGCTTTAACGTGGTGGAGGCATACAGGGATAGTTTCTCACATATTATCGATAATTATACCGACATAATTTTTGCCAATGAATATGAGGCAAAAGCATTCACGGGGAAAGATCCGGTGGAAGCTCTTGAGGACCTGTCAACAAGGTGTGAGATAGTAGTTATTAAAACAGGTGCCAGGGGATCACTTATAAATGATGGCAATGGGATTATAAGAATTGAGCCAATGGATGTTAAGATTATCGATACAACTGGCGCAGGCGATCTGTATGCAGCTGGTTTCCTTTATGGGCTTGCAAATAATGCACCCCTGAAAGAATGCGGCTTTTTCGGAACCCTGCTGGCATCAAATATTATACAGATTATCGGACCAAAAATAAAATCCCGGGACTGGCCCGGAATAAGGGAGGAAATAAATGAAAAACTTACTTAAGAAAAATATCCTGTTTATCACATCATTACTGGTACTTGTCCTGCTGGCATCCTGCAAAAATGACAAAACAAGGACAAGCGTGGAACTGAGGGGTAATAAGTTCTATATCAATGGCTCTCCCACTTACAGTGGAAAGGAGTGGAACGGCCACAGTATTGAAGGCCTGCTTTTAAATTCACGAATGGTGCAGGGGATTTTTGACGACAGTAATGAACAAACGGCAGAATTGTGGAAGTACCCTGATACAGGTACCTGGGATCCCGACAGGAATACCAATGAGTTCGTCAGGGCAATGGAACAATGGCACAGTTACGGGCTGCTGGCCTTTACCCTCAACCTCCAGGGAGGAAGCCCCACAGGCTATGGCAATGATGGCTGGATTAACACTGCCTTTAATGCCGACGGCACACTGAAGAAAAAATACTTTACCCGTCTTTACAGGATACTCAAGCGGTCGGATGAACTGGGGATGGCAGTGATGCTGGGCTTGTTTTATTTCGGACAGGACCAGTATCTTTCAAATGAGCAGGCTGTTTTGAATGCAGTTGATAATACCCTCGACTGGCTCAATGAATCAGGTTTCAGGAATGTTATCATCGAGGTGAATAATGAATGTGATATTGAATATGATCATGAAATACTGCAGCCCGGAAGGGTAGATGAACTGATAAGGAGGGTCAAGCAAAGAAAGTACGATGGCTATGCTTACCCAGTTGGAGTGAGTTTCAGCGGAGGCAGTCTGCCTACGGTAGAGGTTGTGGAGACAGCCGATGTGATTTTTCTTCATGGTAACGGTGTTGATAACCCGCTAGATATAAGGGAAATGGTAAGACGCCTCAAGGTTATGCCTCAGTATAATGCCCAGCCCGTGGTGTTTAACGAGGATGATCACTATGGTTTTGATGAGGAAGATTATAATATGAGGGCGGCCATAGAATCATATGCTTCCTGGGGATTTTTTGATTACCGCAGGGAGGGTGAAGCCTATGAAGAAGGATTCCAGAGTGTACCGGTTGACTGGGGTATTAACTCCGAAAGGAAGAAAGCCTTCTTTGAAAAGGTGAAAGAGATGACTGGTGGTTTTGAGTAAGAAGATTAAAAACCGGAAATTCTAAAAAGCCAAACCTGCCGGGACGGAGCATGATAATATACAAAGGGCTCCGCCCGGGAGGTGAGCTATTCGTTTTCAGCAGGTTTGAAAACAATATCCACAAGATCTGCGTCCTTAAAGAAAGAAGATGCTGCTTCCCTGATGTCTTCCCCTGTAAAACCTTTCAATATTTCCTCGTAGTTGGCAGGATCATTGTAATTTATTCCACTCATGTAGTAGGTATAGAGCGATGACAGCCAGTAGCTGTTATGCTGCCTGGATTCCTCCCTGTTTTTTAAAATGTTACTGACTGCCTTATCCAGGTGTTCCTGCCCGGGTCCTTCTTCAATCAGCCTGTCAATTTCCTCATATACTATTGATTTTAGGTCATCGGCTCTTCCAGGGTCACAATCAAATGAAACAAGTGCACTGACTTTATGAACAGGGTATTGTTGCAGTGAGACGGACGCAGAAACCCCGTAGGTTCCACCTTCTTCCTCCCTTATCTTTTCATTATAGATGATGTCCAGTATCCCATTAATTACCCTTGCTGCCTGCCTGTTGTAAGGATTGAATTCCACATCTTCAGAATAGCTTATGACAACAGTGGCTTTGGGTACCGCCAGGGGCATCTCTATAATTTTTTCAATCTTTCCTTCGGGTTGCCTTATGCCCCTGTCTATCCATTGTTCCGAGCCGGGATAGCTGGTGAGGGATCCAATGTATTTTTCTGCCATCATTCTGGCTGTATCCTCACTGACATTGCCAACAATGAAAAATGTATAATCATCAGCATCCCTGAACCTTTCACGGTACAGCTCCCTGACTTTCTCAAACTCGATATCATCTATATATTCCTTATCAAGTATTCTTGCACGCGGGTGATACCCTGTCATGATGAGAGTGAGGGAGTCCTGCATAATTTTTTGCGGATTATTATTCATTGTCTCCATCATTGCCCTTAACCTTGACGTGATGGCATCATGTGCCTCGCGGTCGAACCTTGGCTTTTCGAAACGCAGATACAGGAGCTGCATAAGTGTCTCGAAATCCGCCGGTGTGGATGTGCCGCTGAAATTTTCTGTTACCTCACTGAGGCTCATAGAGAGGGATACTTTCTTCCCTGCAAGCATTTTTTGCAGGCTTATATTGTCATAGTTGCCTGCACCATAGGTCAGGGCAAGTGTTGACAGTAATGAAGCTTCGGGGATTAAGCTGTCATTAACAAGTGATGTGCCTCCAAAGGAGAAAGCATTAAGTGAAACATTGTCTTTTTCATAATCAGCTTTCCTGTAAATCACTTTTGCCCCGTTACCCAGTGTCCATTCCACTGCTCCGAAATCAGGCAGCCGGCGTGTGTCGCTTATCCCGCTGCCCGTGAGTACTTCATTTATAAGTGACTCAGACGCTATAACGTCATCATAAGCCTTTAAATCCGAATGCTCGATGTCCCTCATTATATCCAGGGCTTCCTCTTTACCCAGGTAATGGATCCCTTCGGTTTCGGGTCCCTGTACAAAAAGCACCCTGTTCTTATCGCTTATCCAGGTTTTTGCTTTCAAGGATACTTCTTCCAGGCTAATTTCAGGCACTGTTTCCTTTACCTTTAGGTATTCATATTCCACCGATGGCAATGGCTCATTAATCAGAAAATGTTGCTGTATACTGCCTGCATAGGAATCATTATCGATCTTATCCCTTTCCCTGTAATAATTTTCCCAGTTGGACAGCATTTTTGATTTTGCCCTTTCCAGTTCACCTGCGGTAAAACCATGTCTTTTAACTCTTTCGGCTTCGGTGTAGATAGCCCTGTAAGCTTTTGCCCCTTCACCCTGCCTGAAGCTTGCACCCAGGCTGAAAACATCATATCCACGTACAAAACTGCTGTAACTTACCGAACCCATAATGAAGGGTGGACTGCCTTTCTGGAGCAGTTCGTTTATCCTTTCAGACATCATTGAATTGAAAAGGGTCCTGATATACTGCTCCCTGAGATAGTCATTGTTTTTTCCACCGGCGTCTATAGCCCTGTGTTTAATATAGAGGTCGACAGCATGCTGTGAAGCTTCCCTGTCAGTTGCCAGCACATAGCGGGTATCGTTATGTTCGGGCACCTCGAAGAAAGGTCTTTCCGGGGGATTGTCAACCGCCGGTATCTTTGAGAACATGCCGGTAATCTTTTTTTCCATCGCAGCAGGATCAAAATCACCCACAATGGCTATTGCCTGCAGGTCAGTCCTGTACCATTTATGGTAGAAATCGCGCAGTGTATTGTAATCAAAATTCTGTATTACATCGAGGTCGCCTATTATGTCCCTTTCTGCATATTTTGACCCTTCAAGCAATACGGGCAGGAATTGCCAGTTCATCCTGAACTGGGCTGTACGTCGTGTTCTCCATTCTTCCGTGATGACACCTCTTTCAGCATCTATCTCCTCCTCGGTGAGCAGGAGATAATTTGACCAGTCATTAAGAACGAGCAGGCAGGTATCAAGCAGTCCCGGGTGATCAACGGGCACATCACTGATATTATATACTGTTTCATTAAAGGCAGTATATGCATTTATATTATAACCAAAAGCCACCCCGTGCTTTTCAAGTGTGCTTATAATTCCTTTTTCCTTTGAAGGGAAGTGTTTGGTGCCGTTAAAAGCCATATGCTCAAGGAAATGTGCCAGCCCGTTCTGGTCATCATTTTCGAGCAGGGCACCTACGTTCTGAATGATATAAAAGCTGGCTCTTTTTTCAGGTTCATGGTTTTGCCTGATGTAATAGGTGATACCGTTTTCCAGTTTACCCGTGCGTATTTCAGGATCAATGGGTACGCTATTGTTATTGGTCTGGGCCGCTACTGTTATGTTCAAGGCGACAAATAGCAGTGCAGGCAGGATAATTTTTCTCCCGGTGCGATTCATTTTATTATATTTTAGTGTTAACAGTATATTCAAAAGAGGCCATGCAGTTCGGCATCTATCTTATCGATTATCTGGCGCAGGTGGTCTGTATTGTCAGGGAAGTCATAAGCATCGGCTTCTACAATGAGTAATTTTCCCAGTTTATATGATTCAATCCATGCTTCATATCTTTCATTCAGTCTCTTCAGGTAGTCGATCCTGATAGAGTTTTCATATTCCCTTCCCCTCTTCTGTATCTGGTTAACAAGGGTTGGCACTGATGCCCTCAGGTAAAGCAGGAGATCAGGAGGTTCAATAAGTGAACTCATCAGGTTGAAGAGGGTGAAATAATTTTCAAAATCGCGGGTCGACATTAAACCCATCGAGTGGAGGTTGGGAGCAAAAATATAAGCATCCTCATAGATTGTCCTGTCCTGGATAACTGTCTTATCCCTTTTTTTTATCTCGATGATCTGGTTGAAGCGCGAATTGAGAAAAAAGATCTGGAGGTTAAAAGACCAGCGCTGCATATCATCATAGAAGTCATTGAGATAGGGATTCTCATCTACGTCCTCATAATTAGCTTCCCAACCATAATGTTTTGATAAGAGACCGGCGAGGGTGGTTTTTCCTGAACCAATATTTCCTGCTATAGCGATATGCATGTTTAATTTTTAAAAATGAGCATATAAAATTAGCAAAATTATATGTTCTGCTTACATAAAATCTAGTAATTCATCCAAATATTGTCTGTCATTAGACAGACGCGGCACTTTATTTTGCCCGCCGAGTTTATTTTTTTTATCAAGCCATCTGTAAAAAGTCCCTTCCGGAGCCACAATAACCGAAGGTTTAGTAAGTGTAAGGTCCTTAAAGCGCTTGGCTTCGTAGTCGGAATTGAGTGCTTTAAGACCATTATCGAGCATATCGACGAACAATTCAAGGTCCTCAGGCTCTTTTTCAAACTCAATGATCCATTCATGATGACCTTTGGCCGTGGTGCTCATAAAATAGGGTCCGGCAGTATAATCAGTTATAAGTGCCCCTGTTTTCGCGGAAGCTATTTCAAGTGCCTTTTCGGCATTTTCTATGATCAGTTCTTCCCCGAAGGCATTGATAAAGTGTTTGGTTCTTCCCGTTATCCTGAACTTATGGGGAAAAAGGCTGGTGAACATTATGGTATCACCGATCATATAACGCCACAGTCCGCCATTTGTGGAAATTACAATTGCATAATTTACCCCCTTTTCAACGCCGGCAACCGTACATGCTTCAGGGAAATCTGAGTTAATATCTTCCATTTTAACAAATTCATAGAAGATCCCATAATCAAGCATAAGCAGCATATCATCCGTATTCAGGTCATCCTGTATTCCGAAATAACCCTCAGAGGCATTATATGATTCAAGGTAATTCATCTTCTCTGAAGGGATGATCTTTTTATATTGCTCCCTGTATGGTTTAAAGCTCACTCCCCCGTGGCAGAATAGTTCAAGGTCGGGCCATACCTCTAGCAGGTTATTCGCACCTGTGTACTCAAGAATATATTTGAGAAGTACGAGGAACCATGATGGAACACCTGCGAGATACCTTATATTCTGGTTCACGGTCCTGGTTGCTATTTTTTCCATCTTCTCTTCGAAGTCTTCAATAAGGGCAATTTTGGCACGGGGCGATTTCATCAGGTCTGCCCATAGTGGGAGGTTCTCAATCAGTATAGCCGACAGGTCGCCGTAAAGGGAGGAGTTACTGAAGTTATTTACCCTGTGGCTGCCCCCGAGTGTCAGTCCCCTTCCTGCAAATACCTTGGTATCAGGTTTCATTCGTGAATAAATGGCAAGGACATCTTTGCCTCCACGGAAATGGCACTCTTCAAGGGCTTCCTTGCTAACAGGGATGAACTTGCTTTTTGAACTTGTTGTCCCTGAAGATTTGGCAAACCACCTGATCTCCCCAGGCCATAGCAGGTCTTTTTCGCCTTCCCTTAGTTTCTCGATATAAGGCTCCAGTTCAGTATAGGTGCCAACAGGCACGGTCTCCTGGTATTGCTTTACCGATTCAATTTTGTGATAATTATATTTCTTTCCCCAGAAAGTGTTTTCTGCATAATTGATCAGGTTCATGAAGGTCTCTAACTGGACTTCATACGGATAGGTCTTGAAGAGATCTATAGAGATCATCCTCTTGGTATTGAGCCAGTTTATTATTGATGGAATGAATGCCATATCTTGTAGTTAGGGTAATGCTAATATAATAAAATATCACTTAGGCAATTCAGTTATTAGTTCACAGGGTTGAAAATCTCTGAATAGACCTTCAGGGATTGTATGTTCTTAAAACCTGGCAGGTGTAAGGAATAGAATCCAAGCATATCATTGAGGAATTCTTTCCTTGTATTGCCTGAGAGTAAGATGTTGCTGCATTCAGAAATATTTGATTTTAAGAAATTGTTCAGAAGCGATGAATATTCCCTGTCCATATAAAAGCCGTGCAGTGGGGGGTCGGAGGTATATGAGCCATTTTGCATATCAAAATACGGCTGCCTGCCCGAATAATTGTTCGAAGGTGCTATTCCGAGGTACCTGGTGAGCCCGATAATAAAACCTATGTGGAAATTTGGTGTGAGACTGTCATCCCTGTCAAGATAGTCAAATGACTCTATCAGGTACTGGTACAGATGTTCATCAGCACCGGCCGGGCGGAGAGCTTTGTACAGGACTTCTCCAAGGAAGATCATCATGCTGCACTTCCTGATATCATCATGCAGGTTTACATAATTAAAGAGGGGAGTAGCTTCCTTAATTATTTGAAGGTCCCTGTTCTCCCTGTAGTAAAACTCAAGGCTCAGCGCCTGCAAAGGCTGGAAATATGCCCTGCGGGTGATCCCTTTCCTGCTGCTTAAGCCTTTTATCATAAAGCTTAACCTTCCATGCTTTTTTGTGAAAATATGGGATATGATACCCGAATCGGAATGTTTGATTGTATGTAGTACAACACCTTCTGTCTTCTCAAGCATAATAAAGTACTATGATGCAAAAATACAAAATATGCCTTATCCGGGGATTTAAGTCCGGAAATTTAATTTTTGTATATTTAAAACTCATTTCAGCCATTATGAATACGGAATCACAGGAACAATTAATTAAGCGGATAGCAGGACTGGCAAAACAAAACCAGGTCCTTGAGGAAAGGATAAAAAAACTGCTGAAAGAGAATGAAAAACTTGTTGATCAGAATGAAAGGCAGAAAGCATTGCTGGAGACTCTGGATCCGGGTGATATAAAGAAAGTCAGGACGACCCTTGCCGCTCAGAGGTCACTGAAGTTCAAAATGGCAACCATCCTTTTTGCTGATATCTATGGATTTTCAAGGGTTATGAACGACACTGATCCGGCTGAACTGATGGATGAACTGGATGGCATATTATATAATTTCGACCGGATTGCCGGCAAATATAAACTTAAAAAGATCAAGACAATAGGTGATACTTATATGTTAGCAGGGGGTGTGCCTGTCAAAAATATCACCAATCCTGTCGACGTTGTAATGGCTGCCCTGCAAATGCAGGACTATATGGAGAAGCATGCAAAGAGCAGTAAGGATGAGGGCGGACAGGTATGGGGTGTTAAAATAGGGATACACACCGGTCCTGTTACAGCCAGCATAACAGGAAAGAAAAAGGTTTCTTACGACCTTAAGGGTGACACCGTCAATACGGCGAGTCGCGTGGAGGGAGTGTCAGAGAAGGGTAAAATACTGATTTCAGTTATGACCTATGAGCTGGTGAAGGAGTTTTTCCAGTGTGAATATTACGGGAAACTACCGGTAAAATATAAGGGCGACCTGGATGTTTACCAGGTGATTGGTCT
>JBNJHQ010000036.1:0-8778 GCA_051748705.1 Bacteroidota bacterium
TTTTTGCTGGAGGTTATTATCAATAAGCGCTGCAAGCAGGTTATGGGCTTTCTCCACTGCAGAAATGTCACCTGTGAAATGCAGGTTTATATCTTCCATTGGCACAACCTGGGCATATCCTCCGCCTGCTGCTCCGCCCTTTATCCCAAAGACCGGACCCAGGGAAGGCTCCCTTATAACTACGGTTGTCTTTTTGTTTATCCTGTTCATAGCCTGGGTAAGACCTATTGATGTTGTGGTTTTTCCTTCCCCGGCAGGAGTGGGAGTAATAGCTGTGACAAGTATTAATTTCGACTTCTTAAGCTTATTCTCATCGATAAGGTTTAAAGGTAGTTTTGCCTTATAATTACCATAAAGCTCGAGATGATCCTTGTTAATACCAATAATCTCAGCTATTTCTGTAATTGGCTTCATCCTTGTAGCCTGGGCAATTGCAATGTCTGATTTCATAGATATAATGATTTATTTGATTTAATATAAATTGCTTTTGTATGATTCTTAAAAAACGGAAATGTTTTATAAAAATTAAAAATGTTAAATTAGAAAAAAATATTGAATCACCATATTATGAAGCATATTGTTATTACCGGCGGTACGAGGGGAATTGGATTTGGGCTGGTCCGTGAATTTCTTATCCGCGGATTTAATGTTACTTTCTGTGGTACAACGGACCGTTCCGTAATGAATGCAATGAACAAACTAACAGAGCAATGGTCTCCGAAAAAATTCAGGGGCGTGGTTTGTGATGTAGCAAAGAACGAGGATCTTATTAATCTCTGGGATTTCAGCGCAAAAATTTTCGGCGAGGTAAACATATGGATCAACAACGCAGGTATAGACAACCCGCAGGCTAACTTCAACGATATTGACCGGTCATTAATCAACAGGCTGGTAGATACAAATATCAAGGGTCTGCTAAATGCAACACATATAGTGTATAACAAGATGTTGGGGCAGGGTAAGGGCTATATCTACAATATGGGAGGGCTGGGAAGTGACGGCAGGATGATAAGGGGACTCACTCCCTATGGTATGTCGAAAAGGGCTGTGCAGTACTTCACCCTGGCTTTTGCCAGGGAAACGGGAAAAGAAAGCACGGTAAAAATTGGTTTATTACTGCCCGGAATGGTGTTGACCGATATGCTCCTTGATCCTGTAAGGGAAGGTGGCGACAATGCCAGGAGACTGAAAAGGGTTTACAACCTCCTGGCCGAAGAAGTTGAGCCTGTCAGCTCTTACCTTGCTGACCGGATTATTATTAACGAAAAGAATGGTTCAACAATCTCATATTCCAGCAGTGCCGGCATGCTTCTCCGGGTTCCGCTGAGACTACTGTCAGGAAGGGATATTGTGAGTGATAAGCTGTAATTTCCTTCCTCCTGCTAAATATATCTTGATATAAGCATTTCAAAAAGTTCCTGCCTGCCACTGATACTTTCCGGCTCGCCATATTCCTTGGCCAGCTCGCGCATTCTTTCCAGTGTCAGGCGGCCCTGTTCAAAAGACGAACCTTCAGGAGAATCAAAGGAAGCATAACGCTGTTTCCTGAGATCATTATATTCACTCTCCCCAAGTATCCTGTCTGCTATTACCAATGCCCTGGCGAAGGTATCCATCCCCGATATATGGGCATAGAAAAGATCCACGGGATCAGTTGAGTTTCTTCTCAGCTTTGCATCAAAATTAATGCCTCCCGTGGTAAATCCGCCCGCAGCAAGGATAACCATCATCGCTTCTGTTACCTCGTAAATATTGGTCGGGAATTCATCCGTATCCCACCCGTTCTGGTAATCTCCCTTGTTAGCATCTATACTACCAAGTAGTCCTGCATTGGCAGCTACCTGCAATTCATGCTGGAAAGTATGCCCTGCCAGGATGGCATGGTTGACCTCAATATTTATCTTAAAATCATCCTGCAGTCCGTAGTGCCTGAGGAAAGCTATTACAGTACCTGTATCATAATCATATTGATGCTTTGTAGGTTCCATAGGCTTGGGTTCAATGAGAAAAGTCCCTTTAAACCCGTTTTTCCTTCCATAGTCACGCGCAAGGGTAAGCATCATGGCCAGGTGATCAACTTCCCTTTGCATGTCGGTGTTGTGAAGGCTCATATATCCTTCCCTTCCTCCCCAGAAAACATAGTTCTCCCCTCCCAGCGCAATGGTGGCATCAATGGCATTCTTCAGCTGCGTTGCAGAATTTGTTACAACCCTGAAATCGGGATTGGTTGCCGCGCCGTTCATATACCTGGGATGTGAAAAAAGGTTGGCGGTGCCCCATAACAAATTTGTGCCTGTTGAGTCCTGCATGTTTTTGACAAGTGGTATAATTTTATCCAGCCGCTTCTCTATTTCAAAAACAGTTCCGTTCCCAACCAGGTCGGTATCGTGAAAGCAGTAAAAGGGGCTACCAATCCTGGTTATAAAATCAAAGGCCGATTCAAGTTTTTGCCTGGCTTTATCGAGCGGGTCTTTCACATTATTCCAGGGGAAGAAACGTGTGGGATCGCCAAACTGGTCAGATCCGTCGCCGCAGAAAGAATGCCAGTAGGCAACCGCAAAGCGAAGATGATCCTTCATCGGTTTACCCGCTACCTTTTCATCTTCATTATACCATTTAAAAGCGAGGGGATTATCTGAATCCCTGCCATCATACTTAATCCTGTCAATAGCTTTAAACATATGGTGATATTTTATTTGTTTATTTTTTCAAGTTCACTCTGCAATATCTCTTTCCACTCGATGTAGAGAGATGCATATATTTCTCTTTCCTTTTCCCGGGGATTAATTTCTTCCACCACTTCCATTCCCTTGAACGCTTCCTCCTTATCAGCATATATCCCTGCTCCGAGTCCGGCTCCCCTGGCGGCACCCGCTGAACCGTCTGTATTGTAAAGGAGGACTGATGCCCCGGTAAGGTCAGCCACCATTTGGCTGAAAAGGGGACTGAGGAACATATTTGCCTTTCCTGCCCTTATCACGGAAATGTCAGTGCCGGCCTCTTTCATAATGTCAGCGGCATACCTGAAAGCATAGGCAATACCCTCCTGGACAGCCCTGTATATATGTTCAGCGCTATGGGTATTCAGATCAAGGTTCAGGATTGAAGCACCCATATCTATATTTTCCAGCAGCCTCTCCGCTCCATTACCAAAGGGCAGTACCTTCAGTCCATTGCTGCCCGGGGCTACAGTGGCAGCCATCCTGTTCATCCCTTCATAATCCAATCCTGCCCCGGCAATCCTTCGCACCCAGGCATTCATTATACCCGTTCCGTTGATACAGGCCAGCATACCCAGGCGCTTATGCTCTTTAGAATGGTTGACATGGGCAAATAAATTAACCCGTGATCTTTTGTCGGTCTGCACCCTGTCAGTAACACCATAGAGCACACCTGATGTACCTGCTGTTGCAGCCACTTCACCCGGTTCCATCACATTGAGGGAAAAAGCATTATTCGGCTGGTCGCCGGCACGGTAGCTTACCGGGATGCCACTCTTCAGTCCCATTGCGGCTGCGGCATCGCTACTTAGCTCGCCCTGTAAGGAAAAGACCTCTCTGATGGCAGGGAGTATATCCCTCTCAAAACCGAAATGATCAAGTACCTTGCTGCTGACCTCATGCTCCCTGAAATCCCAGAAAACACCTTCAGAAAGGCCGCTTGCAGTGGTGCATATCTCACCGGTCAGTCGCATGGCGATATAATCACCCGGCAACATGATTTTATATATCCTGTCAAAGTTTTCCGCTTCATTCCCTTTCATCCATGCCAGCTTGGCCGCCGTGAAATTACCGGGGCTGTTAAGCAGATTGTCCATGCAGTACTTATGCCCGATATTTTGATATGCCCGGTTACCATACCCGACAGCACGACTGTCACACCATATTATTGAAGGTCGTATTACTTCAAGATTGTGGTCGACAGCCACCAGTCCGTGCATCTGGTATGAGATGCCTATAGCTGCTATACTGTCTTTCAGGGATGGCTCTGACCGGAGACAGCTGTTAACAGCATCCCTGAGTGCCTGCCACCAGCTAAGCGGATCCTGCTCAGCCCACCCGGGATTCAAAGCGGATATTTTCATCTCCTGCCCGGGAGCAGAGGCAGAGGCAACAGTCTTACCTGTTTCCGCGTTAATAACGGAAGCTTTAACAAAGGAACTGCCTACATCAATACCAAGAAGATACATATTTGCCAGGTATAGGACCTAAATATAATCAAAACCTGAGACGGGTAAAAGAATTCTCCGGGTATTTAAGGAGAAATTAAATTCTCCGGTGAGAGAAACAATTATTCATTAAGCCAGTTAAGAATTTCAGGATCGGTGGGTTTGACCCTGGGCTTGATTACTTTGACAAGCTTACCCTTTTCATCAATAAGGTATTTCTGGAAATTCCACTGAACCTTTGAATCTTCAAAATTATTCAGTTCTTTTTCTGTAAGCCATTTATAAACAGGGTGCATATCATCACCCTTAACAGATACTTTTGACATCATGGGAAATGTCACCCCATAATTCCTTGTGCAGAATTCCTTTATGTCCTCATCTGACCCTGGCTCCTGGTTCATGAAATTATTGGCCGGGAAACCGATTATAATAAAATCATCGCCCCCGTATTGTTCCCATAATTCCTGGAGCTCTTCATATTGTGGAGTTAAACCGCATTTGGAAGCGGTATTGACTATCATCACCTTTTTTCCCTTCAGCTGTTCAAAACTGAAGTCCTCCCCTTCAAGGGTTTGTACCTTAAAATCATATATTGACTGGTCCTGGGAATATAACGAGCTTACTGATGCTGCCATTATTATAATAATTAGTATCCTTTTCATGCTACCTGGCTTTTAAAATTAATATATAAATAACAGTTTCAGGCTGGCATTTGTTCATGCCCCTGCCGTGCCCGCTTAACTGTCGCATTTCCTCATTATTATTGTGATTGACCGGACTGGTGGTTGGCATATATACATGGAAATGTCTACCTGTATCTTATTCTGCCCGAACGCACCTGTGTGAAACCCGGGTCAGTCCTGCCGCTGAAACCTGGTTGTTTACCCCCGACACTTATGGTGAACCAGCCAGGTTCTGTAATCCTCCTGTTATTTTTATCTATCATGGAAAGGTCCTCTTCCGTGAGGGTGAATTCAATGGTCTGTGTTTCCCCTGCTTCGATGTATATCCGCCTGAAATTTTTCAATTCCCTTACGGGGCGTGGGGTGGATCCTTTTTCATCACTCACATATAGCTGTACCACTTCCTCACCTGCCCTTTCACCGCTGTTGGTAACGCTTATGCTTATTTTTGCCTCCTCTCCCTTCTTCATTATGCCGGGCATATTAAGGTCCCCATATTCAAATGTTGTATAGCTCAGCCCGTAACCAAAGGGATACAGTGGCTCATCCCTGAAATACCTGTATGTACGGCCATCCATGTCATAATCTTCAAAAGGAGGTAACTGATCAACTGATTTATACCAGCTTACCGGCAGCCGGCCGGCCGGGTTATAATCGCCGAAGAGTACATCTGCAACGGCATTGCCTCCCTCCTGTCCCGGGTAACCGGCAAGCAGAACTGCATTTGCTTTTTGATCAATATCATTCACTGACAGGGCACTGCCATTCATAAGGACAACAATGACGGGTTTGCCGGTCCGGATAATGCTGTCAAACAGTTTCCTCTGTTCAGCCGGCAGTTTAAGATGTGTACGGTCGCCACCCTTAAAGCCATCTATCTCAAGTGGCATCTCCTCTCCTTCCAGTCTCTGCGACAGTCCGAGGACAAGTATCACCGCATCAGAGGATGCTGCAAGCCTGGCTGCATTGCCGGTCATATCTTTTTCAGGCGGCGACCAGAGGAATTTTATATCAGCATCACCCCCCAGGTTACGGTATATTATCTCCACTTCGTACATCCTGTCTTTCTCAAGCTCTATACCCTTTTCCCTGTGAAAGGCATGATGTGAGCCGTTATAACTTATAAACTCATCACCATCAATAAAGATTATGTAGTTGGATGAGCCCCAGCTCCCAAGTGAATAGCTGCCTGTAACAGGCGGCTTAAGCCAGCCTTTCCACTTAACCGACCAGTTATCATGTGGTATATCAGGATGAGGACTGTATGTCTCCCAGTAGAAACTGATATTATCATCAACACGTGTAAATACGGGTTCACCTTCACAATCAGGGTTATCATAATATTCTGCATAAACCCCCTGCTGATCATCATCACGGAAAAGGTATGCCGGGGGAACGGGTACCAGGTTGTTCAATCCTTCTGCAAGAGGGCTTCCCTGGGCATATACCACTTCGGCCCTTTCACCGATCTTGTTCCTTATGCCATCAAGTACGGTAACGGGATTTTTGGGTATCCCGTTATAATTGCCTATCAGTGCTTCGAAATTATCAGCATTGGGACCGATAACTGCAATTCTCTTTATCTCCCTTTCCAAAGGCAGGGTGCCATCGTTCTTCAGAAGGACAATTGATTTTCTTGCAGCTTCCCTGGCCATTGTATTGTGATAATCCGAGCAATTAACGCTGAGAGGTATATCTGCAAAGGGCACCATATAATCAGGGTCGAATAAGCCCAGCTTAAAACGTGCGAGCATAATACGCTTCACCGCTACATCAATATCCTCCTCTGTCAGAAGACCCTGTTCAACCGCTTCCACCAGGTGAGCGTAGGAAACACCGCAGTTCAGGTCTGTTCCCCTTTTAACTGCTATGGCAGCAGACTGGGCCGGTGTTTGTGTGTAATCCTGGTAAGTATGAAAATCACTAATTGCCCAGCAATCCGACACTATATAACCGTCGAAACCCCATTCATTGCGCAGTATGCCATATAATTCCTCGCTTGCGCAACATGGGTGACCGCGGAACATATTATATGCACCCATAACCGATTGTACATTACCGTCGACGACCAGTGTCCGGAAAGCCGGCAGGTAAGTCTCACGCAGATCCACCTCGCTGACTTCAGCATTGAATTCATGCCTAAGGGGCTCGGGACCGGAATGCACGGCATAATGTTTGGCTGTTGCCACCGTTTTAAGGTAACGGGGATCATCACCCTGCATGCCCAGCACAAACTGCAGGCCCATGCGCCCGCTAAGGTAAGGATCTTCGCCATAGGTCTCATGTCCCCTTCCCCAGCGTGGATCCCTGAAGATATTTATGTTGGGCGACCAGAAGGTCAGTCCCTGGTATATGTCGCGCATGCCCCTTCGCTGGTAATCATGAAACTTGGCCCTTGCCTCATCGGAGATTATGCTTGCTATTCCGAACATCAGCGTCTCATCCCATGAAGCAGCAAGGGTAATAGACTGTGGAAAGACGGTTGCCCAGCCCGACCGTGCCACACCGTGCAGGGCCTCATTCCACCAGTTATATTCCGGTACACCCAGCCTGGTTATGGCAGGGGCATTGTACAGTAACTGGTCGGCCTTCTCCTTCAGTGTCATTCGCGCAACCAGGTCATCCACCCTTTCTTCGAAAGACAGTTCAGTATCCATGAAAGGATAACTTTCGGGCTGCTGGGCAGAAAGAGAAAGGGATAAGATAATAAAGAGGAAGGAGGAGAATATAATCTTCATCATATTAAGATTTCATGATTAAATGACTTTCCTGCCCACACCTATCTAACGGAAAATTTATATACTGTCTTTGAAGTGAATGGTTTTCCGGGTTCGAGCACTGTTGAAGGAAATTCCGGTTGATTGGGGCTGTCAGGGAAGTGTTGTGTTTCAAGGCATAACCCGCTCCTGTATTCATATACCTTCCCTCCGTGACCTACCTGCAGCCCGTCAAGGAAATTACCGCAATAAAACTGTACACCGGGCTGATCGGTTGTCATTTCAATCATTCTACCCGATCCGGACTCATAAACCACTGCATCCGGTTCATTCTTATTGTCGAGAACGAAATTATGATCATAACCCAGGCCGAGCCGTAACTGCTCGTAATCATCCTCTATGCGGTCACCAATAACATGCGGAGTTGTGAAATCGAAAGGGGTTCCTTCAACAGGTCTGAGTTCCCCCGTGGGGATAAGATAAGCATCCACGGGTGTAAACTTTGACGCGGCTATCATCAGCTCATGGTCGAGTATGTTGCCTGTTCCTGCACCATGCAGGTTAAAATAAGCATGGTTCGTGATATTCAGGACTGTCTTTTTATCAGTGCTGCACTTATATTCTATGACCAGCTCATTCAAATCAGTCCATGTATATGAAGCTTCAGCCTTTACTTCACCGGGATAACCTTCTTCCATATCGGGACTTATATAAGTGAATTTCACTATGGGCTTCTCTCCCTCTTTTTCAACGATCTCTGTGTCCCACACAACGCTGTGCCATCCGCCGGGTCCCCCGTGAAGGGTATTGGGCGGGTTATTTACGGTGAGTATATATTCAACACCGTCAAGAGTGAATTTTGCGTTTGCTATACGGTTGGCGTACCGGCCCACCACCGATCCGAAGTAGGGATCACCATTTACGTATTCCTCAAGTGTTTCGTAGCCAAAAGTAATATTCTCCCTTTCACCTTCCCTGTCGGGCACCTCCAGCCATACCAGGGTTGCCCCGTAATTCGTAAGTTTAACGGTATTGCCCCTGTTATTGGTCAGGGTAATCAATTCGACCTTTTTACCGTCAATTTCACCAAAATTTTCTCTTTTCATTGTGTATTCTTCATTTATTGTCTCCCTGCATCCGGCAAACAGGAGCAGTGCAAGGACAGGGGTCAGCATTTTTAAGTCAGTTATTTTCATATGTGTATTTTAAA
>JBNJHQ010000036.1:8878-16887 GCA_051748705.1 Bacteroidota bacterium
ATTAATTACACAAATTTAAAAAATATATGCAATTAGTTTGTGCTGTGTTTAATATCCGGCCGGGCATTTGTCAATACTTCCACCCTTTTTCATTAACCATGGGCACGAACCTGACGGGAAGCACGCTCTGCTGCCTTATCTTTCCGTTCTTTTTGATGTTGAGTATAAGGTACTGAATACCGCTTCCGCCCACGGGTATAATCATGCGGCCTCCCTCGGCCAGCTGGTCCTTGAGGGTTTCAGGTATATCGTTTGGTGCACAGGTAACAATAATGGCGTCATAGGGAGCATGTTCGGCCCAGCCTTTATATCCGTCACCTATCTTAACGTGCACATTATCATATCCCAGGCCGGCCAGTAACTCTTTTGCCCTTTTGCCCAGTGTTTCTATGATCTCGATAGTATAAACCTCATCCACAATTTCAGCAAGGATGGCTGCCTGGTAACCTGAGCCTGTACCTATCTCGAGAACTTTCATAGAGGGTTCCGGTTCGAGGTATTCAGTCATGAATGCGACAATATATGGCTGTGATATAGTCTGTCCTTCACCGATTGAAAGCGGTCCGTCGCGGTAAGCATAACTGCGGGCACTTTCCGGCACAAAAAGGTGCCTTTCCACCTTTTTCATTGCACTGATCACCCTGGCATCTTTTATGCCACGTGCAATTATCTGGTTATCGACCATACGTTCTCTGAGCTCACTGTAATCAGTCTGCGAAACACATGTACTCATGCTCACAAGAAATATTACTGCAAGCCATACAGACTTAATTTTTCCCATAGCCCTTAATATACTGGTTTATACCCAATAATGCAAGAGTTAGGGACAGGAATTTTTACCGGCCGGTCCTTAGAAAGCGAAATCCCGGGCCGGATTTTTACAGCTATTCCTTATTGAAATGTGTATCATACCAGTCAAGCATCCTCTTCCAGTGATCATGAAAATCGGCTTCATTGCTTGCCATGCCGGCCCCGTGACCACCATTAATATAATTTACCCATACCACTTCCTTGCCCAGGCGCCTCATTGCGTAATACAGCTCCCTGCTATTCAGTGCAGGCACATTCCAGTCGCCCTCACCTGTGAGCAATAGGTGAGGTGTCTTTATCCTGTCGGCAAAAAGAACAGCTGAAGTGGCAAAATACTTCATAGGGGCATCCCACAGGCTTTCTCCAATCCTGTCCTGGCCCACTTCAGCTGCCGCATAATTCCTTGTTCCAATGCGCGGGCTGTCGCCCAGGAAGCTTACGATATTAGTTTTCCCGGAAATGTTTATGGCAGCTGCAAACCTGTCGGTTTGTGTAATCAAGAGTGAAGTGGCATAACCACCGTAACTTGTACCATGAACACCAAGCTTATCCTTGTCTACCAGTCCCTTCTCAATAAGCTTATTTATACCGGAGGTAATACCTTTAATCCAGGCTTCTCCGGGATAGCCTTCAATGAGATTGACAGAAGGTTTAAAACCGAAATAACCCGCATTGGCAATAAGGTTCATTGAATAACTGTAACCATTATTGAAAAATGTTTCATAAATCTCGCACACAAGGGGATATTCCTTACCCTCTTCATAATCGACCGGATAATACAGTACCCCGTATAATTCCTTACCATCGGCATCGAGGTATTTTACCAGTTCACTCCTTGTCATCTTCCGGTTTTCGATCCACGGATTAAGATCGGTCAGTCTTTTTACGTCTTCTAATTCAGTATCCGAGGCATAAAAGTCCTCCGGTTTGTCACCATCTGATAAAGTATAGAACAATCTGCTTCCGTCCTTCGACAGCTGCCATGATGAATAAAGGTTTGAGTCTTTGACAAGGTCGCGGAACTGACCTGTCTCAATATCATATTCAACGAGGCCACGTTCCCATTTATCACGGGCCGAATAGCTCATATACCACGCGCTGCCGTCAGGTTTCCAGTCAATTATCCTGAGCCTGGGACTATTCTCTTCATCTTCTGGAATTTCATACACAAGCTTCATGTCCCTTGTATCGGTATTTATCATCCAGTAACCCTTCTTTGTTGAAGCAAGCACATGTCTGCCGTCAGGGCTCCACCTCATCACGGAAAATTTTGCATCGGAGGTATCCTTTTTTACTATTTCGGTGGTATCAGAGGATATCTTTACAGCATCATCTTCGAAGACCGACCTGATAAATACATGATTTGAATCAATGTATGCATATTTTGTACGGCTGTCATCCCAGCTGATATTTATTCGTTTTTCAGACATTTCAATAAGGGTATCCCTTTTTGATGAGTCATCCAGGTCAATCATATAAAGGCCATAATCCGTTCCGCCGCTCCTGTCGTAGCTTGTTTTTTTCGGAATATATTCAATGAAAGTCATCCTGACGGCATCATCAGTAAGATTAACATTCGAATACCTGCTTTCAGGCAGGAGCTGGCTGACATTTCCTGAGCCGATATCGACCTTTACGGGGATGCTGAGTGATGAATGATTCCTTATCTTATCCCATTTAAGGAAAGGCTGTTGTGAATCATATACCGTTACCGGTCCCGAGATGGCTTCCCTGAATAAGGAATCACCCTCTGCAGCCCAGGTTTCTGACCTGAGTGAAAGCAGCAGGTATTTACCGTCAGGTGACCATTCAAGCAAAGAGTTGGAAGCGATATCAAGATCCGTTTTCAGTTTTATCCTCTTAAGCCTGCCCTTCAGGGCATTGTATAAATACAGCCTGAACTCTTCATCTTCATACACCAGGCAGGCCAGTTCATTACCCCCGGGACTCCATTCCATACCTCCTGCCATAATGGCTTCTTCAAAAACATGATGCGTAATGTTTTCTCTTGTATCAATTATCACTACTTGTCCCGTATAGGGTGCAACATAATTGGGATCACCATACCTGTCATGGTCAATATTCAGCCTGTCTTTACGGTCTCTTATCAAACCTGCCACAAGGCTGCCATCATCAGTTATATCCATAGCATTGAAGGATTTCACATCCAGGACGTCCTGGACAGTGAAAGAAGTCTTCTGAGGATAAAGAAGAAAGGGTATCAGGGCAAGAAACACCAGGAATGTAATTTTTTTCATAGAAATAATTTATTTATTAAAAATATGGAACGGTATTTGAATTTAATTGAGCGTAAATCTAATAAATTCGTAACAGGGTCTGGACAGTCCATTATTAATATTTGTTAATTATATGGCCCTGAGAAGTCTTTTTCAATATTAATTTAATTTGATAACTTTGAATGAGTCAATAATATCAATTCATAGCATAAATCTATAAAACACAGTATATTTATAATGAGAATCTTAATATTAATAATTTTAGCCGCAATAACAGCATCCTGTGCATCCAGGATTGCCTCGCGCAGTTCGGATGATACACTGGAGCTGATTGAGGGAACGGTAAGCACTGAAGACGGAAGCGCGGTAAAGAATGCAGTGATCTTTGTTGATGGTTATCCGACTGCTGCGAGGAGCAACAGTCATGGCTATTTCAGTTTAGGGATAAAATATGATGCCGATACTGTTGCAGTGTATTCCGAGTCACACGGGAGCGAAAAAACAGCCTACAGTGGACAGGACAACATTAATTTCACCCTGGCAGGCTCATTTAACGCTAACCTGACCATCCCTGATGAGGATGAGGACATGGTTGATATAGGCTACGGCAAAGCTTCCAGAAGAAACCTGACCACGACAGTTGGCAGTGTAAGTAAAAGGAAGATCGACCAGCCCCATTATTCTGATATATATTCAATGATACAGGGAGAGGTGCCTGGTGTGACAGTAACAGGTAACAGGATCATCATAAGGGGTGTGGGTACAATGAACGCAGAAACTGATCCCCTGTTTGTTGTTGACGGGGTAAGAATGAGGACAATTGATCACATCAACCCGTCAGATGTTGCATCAATCGACATACTAAAAGGTCCTGCTGCCTCCATCTATGGGGTTAACGGGGCGAACGGTGTTATTTTAATCAACACAAAAAAAGCTTCAAGGAAATAAAAACATAAAATGAGAAAGGCCTTAACAAAAAAAATAACCACGCTTATGATCAATGTACTTCCCGGGTCAGTAATGCCCGGTAAACTGTTATTGACAGCTTTATCTGACCTGCCAGAAACCTATGAATAAAGCTATGAAAAGAAGAGAATTCATTACAGCAGGAAGCCTGGGTGCACTGGGCCTTAGCCTGGGAGATATATCTCTTGCAGCGAGCACCGAAAACCAGCCTGCCGACAGTCGTCAGAAGATTCTTATTTCCGGAGGAGGACTGAACAGATCATTCTTAAGCTATCTTACAGAGCTTACCGGTAAAAAGAAACCGCGCTTATGCTTTTTACCGACGGCAGCAGCTGATGACCCGCGTGTGGCTGTTTACTGGTACCAGTTATGTGCTGAGCTCGACCTTGTGCCATATGTCCAGAATATGTTCATCACAAGTTATTACATGAAAGAGAGTTTTGAAGATGTACTGCTCTCGATGGACGGTATAATAGTTGGCGGGGGAAATACTCTGAATATGCTTGCCATATGGAAAGCGCAGGGTGTAGACCAGGTTTTGTACAAAGCCTGGGAAAAAGGGATTGTTCTATCAGGTGGCAGCGCAGGTTCACTATGCTGGTTCGAGGAGGGGACAACCGACTCCAGGCCCAAAGAACTGACAAAAATCGAATGCCTGGGTTTCCTGGAAGGATCACACTCACCTCATTATGATGCGGAAGAAGAAAGAAGACCAATGTACCATGATCTGATAAAATCAGGTGTACTCAAGCCCGGATACGCTGTGGATAATAACGCGGCAATATTATTTATTGACAGAGAGGTAAGCAGGGTGATTGCCAGCGACAGAAAAAGCAAAGCATACTATGTGGAACTTGTGGATGGCGAGATAAGGGAAAGCGTGCTTCAACCTGATGTAATACTTTAAAATAACTGAACTCCCTAAAATATCAGCCACTTAACATGAGTGATATACTTGATAAAAAAATCAGAATCTTTGCCCCTGCTACAGTCTCCAATGTTGGAAGCGGCTTTGACATAATGGGTTTTGCCATTGAGGGCATAGGTGATACCATTGAAATGGAACTGAGAAACGATTCCCGCTTCATTATTGAAAACAGCACAGGGGAGAACCTGCCCGGCGATACTGAAGAAAATGTTATTACACCTGTTATAAGAGCACTGCAGAAAGAACTTGGCATTGATATAGGAGTAAATATAAAATTCATCAAGAAGATCCCTCCCGGCAGTGGTATCGGGTCAAGTGCAGCCAGCTCTGTTGCAGCGGCATATGGATTTAACAGGCTGCTCGGTAATCCTCTCATAAAGAAAGAACTGATAAGTTATGCCATGGAAGGTGAAAGACTTGTCAGCGGGACCGCTCATGGCGATAATATTGCACCATGCATGCTTGGGGGCTTCGTTCTGTTAAGGTCGTACCGCCCCCTTGATATAGTCGAAATTCCCTACCCCAAAAGTATCTATTGTTCGGTTGTTCTGCCCGATATATCAATAATGACTTCCGTGGGACGATCGGTCATTCAAAAAACACACTCACTGAAAAAAACAATTACCCAGACCGGCAATGCTGCCGGACTTGTTGCAGGTCTGATAATGGGTGATTTTGAACTGATAGGCAGATCAATGGTTGATGTTATAGCCGAGCCAAAACGCAAGGATATGATACCCGGCTTTGATCAGGTGAAGCAGGCTGCAATGGAGGCCGGCGCTCTGGGCTGTAATATATCCGGATCGGGACCCTCGGTCGTTGCCCTTTCCAGCGATGCTATAACAGCAAGGAAAGCAGGTGATGCCATGCTTGGCGTATTCAGGAAGAATAAACTGGGAGGCCGCCTCTTCGTCTCACCCATCAGCAAGAAAGGCGTAAGCGAAATATAAATTCATTACGGGATGAAATTTATCAGCAGCAGGAACAATTCACGCCTTTTCAGCCTTGGAGAAGCAATTTACCAGGGACTGGCACCGGACGGGGGGCTCTTTATGCCGGCAAAATATCCCCCGCTGTCCCTAAGGGATTTTAAGAACCCTGATGATATCACTTTCCCTGATCTGGCTTTCAGGCTGGCAAAACCTTACCTGGATGAAGATTTCGGTGACGATACAATTTTTGACATCGTTAGCAGCGCCTTTGATTTTGAAATTCCCCTGAAAAAAATTAACGGGGACATCTACAGCCTTGAACTATTTCATGGCCCCACCCTGGCCTTCAAAGATGTAGGAGCACGCTTCATGGCCAGGCTCATGACCGAGCTTAACCATGAAAAGGAAGATATAACCATCCTGGTTGCAACCTCCGGCGACACCGGGGGAGCTGTGGCTTCAGGTTTTCATGCAGCCGATAACATAAGGGTGGTGGTTCTATACCCCGAGGGTAAAGTGAGTGAATTCCAGGAAAAACAGTTTACAACGCTGGGTGGTAATGTTCGTTGCCTGGCTGTGAACGGCACTTTTGATGATTGCCAGCGACTGGTAAAAGAAGCGTTCAGGGATAAAGATCTCCGTGAAAAGCATAAACTCACCTCAGCCAATTCAATAAATATTGGAAGGTGGTTGCCCCAATCATTCTACTACACCTGGGGTATGCTTGAATGGATAAAGGATAATCCCGGCATACTGCCCGCCGTATCGGTACCCAGCGGTAATTATGGTAACCTCACAGCCGGTATGCTGGCCTATGAATCGGGTATGCCCTTTGCCGGATTCATTGCAGCATCAAACATAAACAATACTGTCCCCCTCTATCTCAGGTCAGGTTTCTTTGAGCCTAAAGAATCCACGGAAACTGTCACCAGCGCTATGGATGTAGGTAATCCGTCTAATTTTGAAAGGATGAAATATATCGGTGGATCATTGAAAAATATTATTGAACTTGTATCTGCCTATGAATTCAAAGACAGGGAAATACTGAACACCATCGAAAGAGTGTATGATCAGTCAGCATATATTCTTGATCCGCACAGTGCAACAGGGTATGCAGCTCTTGAGCAGTCAAAACGTAAAGGCTTTTTTATTGCCACGGCACACCCGGTAAAATTTCTTGATGTAATGCCGGATAATTTAAGAGATAAAGTGGAATTGCCCGCTCATATCACTCCCTTCACCGGCGAATCTTCATCAGTTAAAATTTCACCTGACTACTTTGACTTCAGGGATTACCTGGTGAGACAGTTATAAAGCCAAATTGCATTCACACCCTTTTTCCCCTCTCAAACTTCCTGCAAAGCCTGACGGTAATCAGGAAAAGCTATCATAAAAATTCATCTCCTGGAAGTATTTACACTAAACTCAAACCCTGCGGGTGGCTCTGCCCCCATCAGGTGCTCCACGAAGTAATCCCACCGTTTACGCATCATGTAGGGCTCATTACTGAATCCATGACCCCTGTTTGGAAACAGGATAAGGTCGAAGTCCTTGTTGGCAGCAATAAGCTCATTCACAACAAGCAGGGTATTGTAGTACGGTACATTGGTGTCCATTGTGCCATGCGCAAGGAGCAATTTACCTTTCAGATTCGCTGCCTGCAACTGGTTTGCCTGGTTATCATAGTTAGTTGTTCCATCAGGGTACTCTTCGAGCATGCCCTGCCATTTCTCGCCCCAGGCATCTTCATAGTTCCTGTTATCATGGTTACCGGCACAGCTTACGGCCACCTTGAAGAAATCGGGGTACCTCAGTATTGCACCTGTTGAAGCAAATCCCCCGCCCGAGCTGCCATATATGCCGGCCCTGTCAATATCAATCCACTTATACCTTTCAGCAAGCTGTTTCATCCCGGCTACCTGGTCGGGAAGGCCATTGTCGCCCATGTTACCATAGTATGCTTCATGAAATGATTTTGATCTCATGGGTGTTCCCATGGCATCAAGGGCCACTACTATGAACCCCAACTCTGCCAGGGCCTGGCGGTCGCTTCTTGAAGCAGCAAAGCTCCTGCTTCCCACGCTGCCCGATTGCGGACCCGGGTAAATGTAATTTATTATGGGATATTTTTTTGAC
>JBNJHQ010000037.1:0-16717 GCA_051748705.1 Bacteroidota bacterium
CAGGCATTATATCGCTTGCAGGTAGTTGATTCAGAGATAGATAAAATAAAAACCCTCAGGGGTGAGCTTCCCCTTGAAGTACAGGACCTTGAAGATGAGGTGGAGGGACTTGAAACCCGTATAGGCAAATTGGATGATGAATTCAAGGAAATGGAAGCGGCTATCAAGCAGAAGCAGAATGAAATAGTAGAGGCCGAAAGCCTTATTAAGAAGTACGAAGAGCAGCAGAACAATGTGAGAAACAACAGGGAATATGATTCTCTGTCAAAGGAAATTGAATTCCAGACACTGGAGATTGAACTGTGTAATAAAAAGATCAAGGAATTCACAATACTGAAGGACGAAAAGGCCCTGGTCATTGAAGAATCACGGAAGAACCTTGATGAACTGAAGGCCGACCTTGATAATAAAAAGTCTGAACTTGATTCCATTATTGCAGATACAAGAAAAGAGGAAGAATCACTTGTTGAAGAGTCTGAAAAGATTAGTGAGTCCATTGAGGAGAGATTATTCTCAGCATACAGGCGTATTCGTCAGAATGCCAGGAACGGACTGGCTGTAGTCCCGGTACAGAGGGATGCATGCGGCGGCTGTTTCAACCAGATACCGCCACAGCGGCAGCTCGATATAAAATCGCGAAAAAAGATTATCGTCTGTGAATACTGCGGGCGCATCCTGGTTGATGAGGACATACTGGATGCAGAGGAACAGAAATAGACTGATACAATTTTAACAGGAAATATGAGGGCTGCCAGGAAAGGCAGCCTTTCTTGTTTTGAGCACTTACACATTCCCGCCATCAATACCAGAACGAGGAAAAGAGTGCAATTTTTGTTAATTTAGCATTGTATAACCCAATACTGACCAACACGATGAACGAGTACCATAAACAGATACTGGAAGGTATACCTGATGAGTTGCCTGCCGAAAAGCCATATGACGGAAATGTAAATCATGCCCCAAGGCGCAAGGATATCCTGAGTACCGGTGAGAAGCGCCTGGCCGTAAGGAATGCGCTGCGTTATTTTCCACAGAAGTTTCACGGAGTGCTGGCCCCTGAATTTGCCGATGAATTAAAAAAATACGGGAGGATCTACATGTACCGTTTCAGGCCCGACTATGAAATAAAGGCACGGCATATAGAGGATTTTCCCCATAAATCGAAGCAGGCTGCAGCAATAATGTTAATGATCAGCAATAACCTCGACAATGCTGTAGCCCAGCATCCTCATGAGCTTATTACCTATGGCGGTAACGGGGCTGTATTTCAGAACTGGGCGCAGTACAGGCTGGTGATGAAATATCTTGCCACACTTACTGATAAACAGACCCTTGTGATATATTCAGGCCATCCCGTGGGTATATTCCCTTCTCATAAAGATGCCCCCAGGGTGGTTGTAAGTAATGGCATGGTTATACCCAACTATTCGGGCAGTGATGACTATGAGCGGTTTAATGCCCTTGGTGTGAGCCAGTACGGGCAGATGACGGCAGGATCTTATATGTATATTGGTCCACAGGGTATTGTCCATGGAACAACAATAACCATTCTCAATGCCATCAGGCGCATATCGGGGCAGGAAGAAAGCACAGAGGGAAGACTTTATGTTTCCTCAGGCCTGGGAGGCATGTCGGGGGCACAACCTAAAGCAGCCTCAATAGCCGGGGTGGTGTCAGTATTGGCTGAAGTGAATCCCATGGCTATAAAGAAAAGGTTTTCACAGGGATGGGTTGATGAAGTAGTGGAGGATATTGACAGGCTGGCCGACAAAGTGACACGGGCCCGGGAGAAAGGTAAAGCGGTTTCTTTTGCCTATTACGGTAATATTGTTGATGTGTGGGAAAACCTGGCTGAAAAGAATATTAAGGTTGACATTGGCTCTGACCAGACCTCACTCCATAACCCCTGGTCGGGAGGGTATTACCCGGCAGGCTTGACTTTTGATGAAGCAAACAGGCTGATGACTGAAAGGCCCCCTGAATTCAGGAAAATTGTCCAGCAGTCACTGCGAAGGCAGGTGAAGGCAATTAATCATCATGCCTCACAGGGCACCTATTTCTTTGATTACGGCAATGCTTTTCTTCTCGAAGCATCAAGAGCGGGAGCCGATATCATGGGGGCAGACGGCAGGTTCAGGTATCCCAGCTATGTAGAGGACATAATGGGTCCTATTTGTTTTGATTACGGCTTCGGGCCATTCAGATGGGTGTGTTGTTCAAATAAAGACTCTGACCTTGAAGTTACCGACAGGATTGCCTGTGAAGTGCTGGAAGAAATATCGGAACGTTCTCCGCTGCAGATCAAACAGCAGATGGAGGATAATATCCAATGGATAAGAGCAGCCGGCAAAAACAGGCTGGTGGTTGGTTCCCGTGCAAGAATACTGTACGCTGATGCTGAAGGTCGTATTAACATTGCCACGGCTTTTAACGATGCAATAAGAAAGGGTATAATAAGCGCACCTGTGGTGCTGGGCCGTGATCATCATGATGTATCGGGAACAGATTCTCCATTCAGGGAGACGGCTGATATTTATGACGGTTCCAGTTTTACAGCTGATATGGCAATACAGAATGTAATTGGGGATGCTTTCAGGGGAGCAAGCTGGGTAAGCATACATAATGGAGGAGGAGTTGGATGGGGAGAAGTAATCAACGGGGGTTTCGGCCTGTTGCTTGACGGCTCTGATGATGCTGCCAGGCGACTGAAGATGATGCTTCACTGGGACGTGAATAACGGTATAGCACGCAGGAGCTGGGCAAGAAATGACGGCGCCCGCTTTGCTGCTGTAAGGGAGATGGAAAGAACACCTGATTTGAAAATAACCCTGCCGTATATAGCTGACAACAATCTGATAGATAGACTTTTCAGCGATTAAAAATTCCCGTTGTTAAGCATTATCAGCATACAATCGTTGACGACTTTAATTCCTTCCCCGGCAGCCATCTCTGCCAGTTCGGGATTCCATGTGCCGGGATTAAAGATGATGCGTGAGGGCTCAAGTGACAGTATATAGTCGTAATATTCTTTTTGATTATTAGGGTTAAGGTACAGGGTGACGGTATGTACAGACCCGATATCCACAGGTTTCCCCTTCCTTATTTTTATGCCTTCCAGTTCAGAATCCCGCCTTCCAATGGCAATAACGGGTATATTCCTTCTCTGCAGGCTCCTGACAGCCTTATAGGCAAACCTGTCAGGTTTCGGGCTGGCTCCGAGTACAAGGGTGGTTTTGTCCATAATGTCAGTTTATTTTATTCAGCAGCACAGTGGCCAATGCAATAATGCCTTCTCCACGGCCGGTAAAGCCCATCTTTTCAGTTGTTGTAGCCTTAATGGAGATAAATTCCCTGTCAATGGCACATACTTCAGCCAGGCAATCACGCATCTTGTTTATATAGCCGGACAACTTCGGCTCTTCAAGGCATATGGTGCTGTCAATGTTTATTATAGCAAATCCTTTTGCTTTTATAAGGGCGATCGTTTCCTTCAGTATGATCTTGCTGTCAATTCCCCTGTAGCGCTCATCCGTGTCAGGGAAATGATAACCTATATCCCCCAGGGCGGCTGCTCCCAGGAGTGCATCACATATTGCATGTATCAGCACATCACCATCCGAATGAGCCACGCTTCCCTTTGCCGAAGGTACATTAATCCCTCCCAGCCACAGTTCTTTTCCTTCTTCAAGCTGATGGAAATCTATGCCCTGGCCTGTGCGCATATTCATTAACCTGCGGGTTTAAGATTTCTGAAAACATTAAAATCAAATGACAGGGAGAATCTGAGTGTACGTGCAAGAGGGTGATTATTCACCAGGGGCATGAGGTATGAAAAATCAAGTGAAAAGACACTCATCCTGAAACCGGCACCTGCAGTGAAATATTTCCTGTTACCCTTGCTTGCGTGCTCGTGGAAATAACCGGCCCTTATGGCAAACTGTTTATTATACCAGTATTCAGCACCAAAGGAGTAGCTTATCTCGTTCAGTTCTTCCTTGAAGCCTCCGGGTGCATCGATAAAGGACTGGAATATTGCAACAGGCACAGCCACATTGGGGTCTTTGCCGGCAATGATATCACCTGTAAGTTCATCATACAGGGGAGGTGTTGGCACGAGCAGCTTATTCAGATCAATGGCAAATGTCAGATCGTTATACCTGTCAATCTCAATATTCAGTGTGGGCCCCAGCCTCAGGTTCATAGGAATAAAATCCGGGTCATTCTCATCGGTATATGACATTTTTGCTCCTATGTTCGAAATGTTGGCACCGGCCGAGATCAGGGCATCTTTTCGCCCGATACTTATATCATTCCTGTAAAAGAATGATACGTCAGAAGCAACGGATATTCCGGCTTTCGTCTCAGTACCTCCCGCTGGAAAACCGCCTGTCAGGTTTGAATATATAAATCTGAAAGCAATGCTTCCCGAAAAGTTATCGGTGAGCAACCTTGAGTATGCGGCGTCAAAGGCAAACTCGTTGGGTTTGAAATTGCGTTCCACATTGCCCCAGTCATCTGTAAACGGGATGTCCCCGAGGCTCGAGTACAGAAGGCTTGAACTTACCACCTGTTTATCATCTACCCGGTAATATGCGGACAGGTAAGCAATATTTATATCAGGAACAAGGGTGCGCAACCAGGGTGAGTATGAAATGCCAATTCCTCCATCACCATCAATAAAGGCATATTTTGCCGGGTTCCAGTGCATGCTGTAAATATCGGGTGAAGTGGCAACGCCTGCATCTCCCATTGCACCGGCCCTGGAATCAGGAGCAATCAACAGGAAGGGTACAACATACTGTATTGCGTTCAGTTCATCAGGATCCTGGGCCCTGACAAATCCTGTTGAGCCAAGGCTCAATATCAGGCAGGCAATTAATATTTTTGTTTTCATTAATTTTAATGTTATCGATGCAAATATATAAACAATTTTATCTTCTCTTTATTGTGCCCTTTCTTACAAAATGATCATTCGGCCCGATGCACGGGCTGTTTCACCTGACTGCGTCCTGAAGAGGACATTGTAGATGTATATGCCGGCTGCAACCCTGGCTCCATTATTATTCTTTGCATCCCATCGTATGGGATTGATCCTGTATCCACCTGAATGCTCACCTGTTTTAATGGTTTTGACAAGCTCGCCGCTCGTGGTGTATATATTTATAATAATTTCAATGAATTCATCCGGCCTGTTATGCTCAACACTGATGTCTGTTCCGTGAATGAAAGGATTTGGATAGTTGATGAGCTTATTGAGTACCAGTCCTTCTTCATCCCTTACAAAGAACATTAGTGAAGCGGTGGATGAATTATTAAAGTTATCCCATGCTTTGAGTGACAGCCTGTGTTCACCCCTTTCAAGCCTGTCAAGGGGGTATATTATTTTACCTGATTTATAGGTGCCCACATCATTTACATACCAGGAGTTCAGTATGATGCTACTGCTGATGTCGTTGTCAATAAGAGCCACAATATCATGACCCAGACCCGTTCCGGCCGTATTTATGCTCGATGGGTCGCTCAGGTGGGCAATCAGTACCGGGCTGGGATCACTTATACCGCCATCCATGAAAAGGGTGTCATTAAGGAAGAGCCTTATCACCGGCCCGGTGGTATCACTGATTGACGGATTAGCCAGGCCCCCGATGGTCATGTCATCGTAGTAGCCGAGGTAATCACTGTTTTCCCCTGATGCAAAATAACGGATCATTCCCGGTCCATAGTTATAGTCAATGTCCCTGGGGACAAACATGGTGAAGCTGAATCTGCCGTTTTCAACTTCGGTTTTGCCCTTGAACAGAACCCTGTCATCTGCCATGTAAGTGAAGGGCGTACCCCCGTCATTGGCCAGGCTGGTCATTACATAAGGCTTGTCATAAAGGACAGGGTGGAGGAAGCCGTTCATATCTTCCATAAGCAAGCCGTCGCTGTCATTTATATATCCTGTTATGTGCAGCTCGGATAAGCCTCTTATCGTATCATTAAAATTGCTTACGCTGATGCCGTTTATTGAATCAGTTATCACCCTGCCCTGCCAGGGCCAGGCAAGCCTTAAGGCAGGATCGCCCAGCAGGGTGAAATTCCTTTTGTTATAAGCAGCCGTGTTTATCTTGGCACGTCTCATAATTTCACCCATGGTAAGACCCCTGCCCTGGTTGTCTTTATCAAAGGCATGGGCATACAGGTTTGAGGCAAGGGTGTAATTGTGAGACGCAAAAACTATACGGGTGGTTGAAAAAAGAGCAATGGCTCCTCCTTCAGGGTTAAGCAGGGCCAGTTCGCCGGCAGATGATTTCTGGCTTATCTGGCCTGTACCGGAATTTATTTCAATATCATCAAAACGGGAAAATTCACATGTTGCCGTCACAAAAGCAGGATACTTACCCTTATTTGTCCATGAACCGATAGTTTCGGCCGTTACCACCCTTTCATGAGCGAGGCCTGTCTCATTGCCATGGCCTGAATAATTCAGAAAAAGGCAGCCATTGTTGACCCTGTCATTGATTGCTTTAAGGGCCCCGGGGTATGATTGACCTGAGATGGACGTCAGCTGTTTGTAGGAATCAAGGTATATCTTCTCAATATTGAAAGAAGGTTCTTTATCAGCAATAAGTTCAGCCAGTTTATCCGAATCGTTCATATGGATATTTTCATCTTCATCATCGGCTACCACGGCTATGGTAGTTTTCCACGGTCCTGTGTTAAAAGGATTTAAATAATCCCTTATCTTATTGATTACAGTGCCCGCTCCCAGGGTGTCCGAAACAGGTAATCTTCCAATCCCGATATCAAGTGATCCATAGTATTCTCCTTCCCCGGGATCCAGGAGTCCGTAGAAATCATCCGAGGTGAAAGATTCTGTCTTCACATTGGAATTGCGGGTCTGATAAGTGGGTATATAATTTGGGTTACCGGGAGGATCAGTCCTGTTCTCGTATGAACCGTCACCAAAAAGGACGAGATATTTAAGCGGCCTGCCACTTTCCTTATTCCTTAAATAGACCATCCGTATATAATTCCGTATGGCACTTATATCCGGTATGCCGCCTGAAAACTCATTGTATACCTGACCGGGACTGACCACCAGGCTTTCATATGCATCATTCACCAGGTGGATTTCAGCCAGTTCAGCTGCATAATCGTGAAATAAGGGATGCGTCAGAATTATCATATCATATTGTCCCGGCTTATGGAGGTCCTGGTTGGGAAGCGGCCTGCTGTCAATTAGAGGTTTAACTGCATCCACGGCCCTGAAGGCAATGAATTTTTTCAGGCTGTCTGTAACTGCCGTAAACTTATACTCACCGGAAGAATAAAGGGCCTGTATTTTTTTTATATCCTGTTCCCTGCTTATATCCCAGATAAGAAGGTTATCATATTCCGACATGAGTGTGAATTCGGTGATATTACCTTCCTGTATAGCCTCCCTGTCGTGTATAATGAAATATTTCATGCCCATGCCGGAGTGTATGTTCTCAATCCTTGCCTTCAGTTCCAGGTAATCAAGCCATGCCCTTGCTGTGAGGTTGCCGTTATTATGAAAAGTAATGGACAGGTCGGGACTGCCCGATGAGATGTCGATTACCCCTTCCTCCTCTGCCAGGCTGGCATAGGTGCCCGCCGAGTTATTGACATTGACTGCAGGTAATAAAAGCGATGTGAGCTCGTTACCCCCCGCATTGAGCCTCATAACCGACTGGTCGGGTGAACGCCCCAGGGCCCTGAGCCTGTAGAGGATATTCTGCCCATCCTGTAAATTAAAGTCGCCCAGATCCGTAACTATTTCATATTCGGTGCCGGCCGCTATTGGTTCATACCATTCACGTCCGGATTTCATAATATTGCTTTTCTCTCTTTCGTGGATAAAAAGATGGTCGGAGTGTTGGGAGTAATTATTAGGTGGACCAGGATCAGCCTGCAGGCCTATTTCCAAAGGCTCCTCGTTGAGTTTTATAAAGTAAACGGCAGTGTCGGAATAATGGTGCCGCTGAAAAAAATATTCATCCTGGCCCTGATCATATTTCCACCTGTGTGTTGAATTACCGTAGAAAAGTATGTAATCGCCGCTGTTGAAAATACCGTCGCTGCCCCTTTCAACAAGCAGGGGTGTTTTGACAAGATCATCAGGGAAAGGGTCATCATTATAGTATGAGAGCAGGCCGTAATTATTGCTGTACAGCGCCACCTCAGTCCCTGCACCCAGACCCAGTTCGGCAAGATCATCAAAATTAATAAGGTATATACCCTCGTTCACTATTTTTATCTTATGCCATATTCCTTCGGAAAGAACTGAAGAGCCGGCATAATCCTGGGAGTATAAAGCGATGGTTGCCAGCATGTACAGGTTCAGTATGGTTTTCAGCTTCTTCAACTGTCAGGATTATTTTCTAAGTTTGCCGTATCAGTCACAATAATTAACGTGTACTTAATATCCATATTGCGATACTATTGCGAATTCAAATTCCGTTCTTTATAAAGCATCTTTCAAATATTATATTTGCCTGATGACCCGCTATGTAAAAATAAGGATTCTTCTTTTATGTTTTGCCTTACCTGTGAACCATATGCTTGCACAGGATGCGGAGAGCTTTGCATTTTATTTCAATCCCGTACAGGCCAATCCGGCCCTTGCCGGATCCGAAGGTCCTGGGAAATTGAGGCTTATGTACCGCGATTACTACCCGGGGAAAGGGCTGAACCTGTTTTCTGTCAGTAGCTCCTACGATTCATACCTGGAAAGCATTCACGGGGGCTTTGGTATATATGTCTCTGAAAATTTACTGGGAGATCTGCTGAGCGACCTCAGGGCCGGGGCCGCATATTCATATCATTTGAGGGCAAGCCGTGATCTCTATATAAATGCAGGTTTTCTGGCCTCGGTAATTCACAGGGGCATGGATGCCGGGAGAATAGTCCTTCCTGACCAGCTGGATCCGATCATGGGAGCGGTATTGCCGTCAGGAGAAGTTATCGATCCAATATCAAACACAGTGTTTGATGCCGGCCTGGGATTTCTTTTTATGTACAGGGATTATCATGCCGGCATCGCGGTAAATCATATTTTTAACCCTGATCTTATGGGGCACGGATTCGAAGAAACAGTTCCGGGCAGGCGATTGTCAGTGCATTGCGGAGCGGTCTTCAATACGAGAAAAGAGCTGAGGATAATGCCCGGCTTTATTATTAATGTGCAGAATGGTAATTATATGGGTGCCATGGGTGCAAGCGTGGGATATAACATGCTGTCATTTAATATATTGCCTTTTTTTGACCTGAGGCGGGGACTGAGCTACATACAGTCTGGATTATACCTTGAAACAGGTATGTTTGAGCTTGCTTACAATTATAATTTTACTCCTCTCAGGACAGGTAATATACAGCCTCTGACCTTATCAAACCAGGTTTCCCTTGCAATTACTTTATTTAATTCTGAAAAAAGAGGTGTTCCTAAAACAATAAATTATCCCAAAATGTAGTTATATTTGAGAAATAATAATGCATTTATCAAAATTTGCTATATTTGAAATAGAATTATCATGACCAAAATCTTTCGTGCTATGTATAAAATTGCATCCTCAGTAGTGGTCGCTATTGCAGTTTTCCTTTTTGCTTCCTGTAACCGAGGTGACAATCCAAATGTGTCACCTACAACAGGCTGGCAATACAATGACCCGGATAACGGTGGATTCGAGGTTGTTATCGGTGCCGAACAAAAAACAGGACCGGGGCTTGTACTCATTGAAGGGGGAACCTTTACAATGGGCAGGGTTCAGGAAGATGTTATGTATGACTGGAACAATCCTCTGCGCCGGGTTACCGTTTCATCTTTTTACATGGATGAGACAGAAATCAGGAATGTGGATTACAGGTTATACCTGTGGTGGATCAAGAGGGTATATGTAGACTATCCCGAGGTACATGTGAGGGCTCTGCCCGATACCCTGGTGTGGCGTTCACCCCTTGGATTCAATGAGCCCTATGTCCAGTATTACCTGCGCCACCCGGCTTACAACAATTACCCGGTGGTAGGTGTGAACTGGTTGCAGGCAAATGATTATTGTCTCTGGCGAACCGACAGGGTAAACGAGCAGATACTGATTGATGAAGGGATACTGAGCTATGATCCCAACCAGCTCAATGAAAATAATTTTAATACCGATGCCTATCTCGCCGGACAGTACGACGGTGTGGTGAACCAGAACCTACCGAGCCTGGATCCTAACCAGGAAGAAAGAAGGGTAAGGTTTGAAGATGGCATGCTATTACCCAAGTACAGACTTCCAACCGAAGCTGAATGGGAATTTGCTGCATATGCACTCAGGGGCAATACCTTTGAAGAAAGAGTTTTTGAAAGAAGAATATATCCCTGGGATGGCCATAATGTACGTAATTCAACCAAGAGGCACCGCGGTGAATTCATGGCTAACTTCGTCAGGGGAAGAGGTGACCTGATGGGTGTGGCCGGCAGCCTTAACGATAACGGCTCCACACCGGTTGATGTGAAATCCTACTGGCCTAATGACTATGGTCTTTACTGTATGGCAGGTAATGTGAACGAATGGGTGCAGGACGTATACAGGCCACTCAGTGCCGAAGATGTTGATGCTTTTAACCCCTTCAGGGGTAATGTGTATACCGATTACAGTCGCGATGCCAACGGTAACCTCCTTACCAAGGACGAACTGGGACGCCTGCAGATTGATACCGTACAGGCTGAAGAGGTGGCCGACAGGTATAATTACCAGAAAGGCGACTACAGGAACTACCTCGATGGCGATTACCTTTCAAATATAAACGAAAGCGGTGAATGGACAGGTGAAGAAAACATGGGAACAGAATCAATGTATCTCATGGAAGCAGACCAGCCTGTTTCATTGATAAATGACAGGGCAAGAGTCATTAAAGGTGGTTCATGGAAAGACAGGGCCTACTGGCTTAACCCGTCAACCAGGAGATTCCTTGACCAGGAAGCTGCACGTGATGACCTGGGCTTCCGTTGTGCAATGATAAGAGTGGGAAGCCCGACCGGTCTTTAGTAGTTAAAGAATATTAACCTTATATACTAACCTCATTATGGGCAACCATAATGAGGTTTTTTTTAGCATGAAAACAGATATTGTATATAAAATACTGGAAAAGAACAACTTCAAACTGACAACCGATTCACGAAGAGTGGCTGACGGAGAGCTATTCTTTGCCCTGAAAGGGGAGAAATTCAATGGGAATGAGTATGCGGCAGCTGCCCTGGAAGGGGGTGCAATAGCAGCCGTTATAGATGATCCTGCTTATGAACGCACAGGTACCATTGTCGTTGATGATGTAACAAAAACCCTGCAGGCGGTGGCAATGAAATACCGTGAGAGTTTTGATATACCCGTACTGGCAATCACAGGCAGTAACGGTAAAACAACAACAAAAGAAATGCTGGCACGCGTACTGTCAGATAATTATAAGGTTCATTATACCAGGGGCAACCTGAATAATCATATAGGAGTACCCCTTACCCTGCTGGCCTGCCCACGGGATGCCGGCTTTATGATAGTTGAAATGGGAGCTAACCATAAGGGCGAAATAAGGGAACTGTGCAGGATGGCAAAACCGGGTTTTGGTCTTGTCACAAATATCGGGCGTGCACACCTGGAAGGATTCACTTCATTCGAAGGTGTGGTGGAAGCTAAATCTGAATTGTATGACTATATAGAATCTTCAGGAGGATGGGTTTTCTATAATGAGGAAAATGACCTGCTGAAGAATATCCTTGACCTGAGAAAGATTAATAAAGTACCCTATAATAAGCCGGGGGAACACAGCCTGTCAGTAATAAGGACTGAGCATGATCCAACACTGGAGCTGCTTGCTGAAATAGACGGAATAAAATATACTTTCAGAACGAATCTCTTCGGAGAATACAACCTCGAAAACCTGCTGGCCTGCCTGTCGGTGGGACTGTATTTTGATATCCACCCCCCCGCAATGCAGCAGGCGATAGAAGAGTATGAACCCGACAATAACAGATCCCAGGTTCTCAAAACGGCTAAAAATACCCTGATCTGCGATTCCTATAATGCCAACCCCGACAGTATGACCGGGGCAATAAAAGCATTCAGGCAATACAGGGGTGATAATAAAGTCATTATACTGGGCGATATGCTTGAACTGGGCCAATACGAGCTTAAAGAACATAAAAGGATACTGGAGGAACTTACCTCGTTACGGGATAATACAAAAGTTATCGTCGTGGGCCGTATTTTTAGTGCCCTGGCACCCTCTTACAGCCTGCTTTCATTTGAAACACGTGTCCAGCTGGAGGAATATCTTGCTGATGAACAAATAAGGGACAGCCTGGTGCTGGTAAAGGCTTCGAGGGCCCTTGGACTGGAAAAAATTTACGATCTGCTGTAGACCATCTTTATAAAAATTCTATGAATTATGAATGACAAACTTATGGACCCGATACTTAAGCTGATGGGAATGAGATATAAGTCGCATCCCTGGCATGGTATTGATATAGGCGACAATGCCCCCGAGGTTGTGACCTGTTTCATCGAAATGGTACCTACCGACACTGTTAAATATGAAGTCGATAAAGTAAGTGGTTACCTGCGTATAGACAGGCCACAGAAATATTCGAATGTTGTCCCGGCCCTGTACGGCTTCCTGCCCCTCACATACAGCGGGGAGAAAGTTGCTGAATACTGCCGGGAGAAGACCGGTATAGACTCGGTGATAGGAGATAAGGATCCTGTTGATATTTGTGTGCTCACGGAAAAGCAGATAACTCATGGAAATATTCTTGTAAGGGCAAGACCAATAGGGGGATTCAGGATGCTTGACGGTATAGAGGCAGATGATAAACTTATTGCTGTATTGCATAATGATGCCTTATACGCCAGCTTCAAGGATATAAGTGACCTTCCGGAGGTAGTGGTGAACAGGCTCAAGCACTATTTCCTTACTTATAAAGACCTGCCGGGTAATGAGGCGGATGTGAGGATAACACATACCTATGGTGCCGGGGAAGCCAGGGAAGTCATAAACAGGGCAATGGATGATTACCGGAGAAAATTTGAGCCGTTGAATGATGCGGTGTCGTCTGTTTAACCGTTGAATGTCAGTCTGATATCAAGTATCTCGGGCCTGCTCCCTATCCTTACCCTCGGTCCCCAGCTGCCAAAGCCGGAGGAGACAATATAATGAGCTCCGTCTGTGAAGCTGTGACCATGGATTAGCCTGTATATACTGCCGGTAAGATGGTTAAGAGGCCACATCTGCCCCCTGTGTGTATGACCGGATAGCATCAGGTCGAAGCCTGACAGATTATTTTCCTTTTTCATGGGAGGCTGGTGATCCATTACTATGACAGGCATATCATGATCAACATCCTTCAGGAGCTCTTCCAGGCTCTTCCTGGTCTCCCCGGTGTAGCGCATGGCATCCCTGTCTTTCCTGCCTGCAAGGACAATACCCTCATCAAGGATTATTGTTTCGTCAATAAGTACTTTTATCCCCTTGCTCTCTATGTAGGGTATCGTCTGTGAACGATCACCTATGTATTCGTGATTGCCCGTAACGGCAAATACATATTTCACACCTGACGGTACCTTCAATGATCCCAGCAGGTCATTTCTTAAGACAGGATTTATCTCACCGTCAACAATATCGCCAAGTAAAAGAAGCATGTCAGGTGAGATCTTTTTCAGCCTGCGCGAGAGTACCCTCATACTTCTTTTCCCGATCACACTGCCCAGGTGTATATCCGATACGGCTGCAATCTTCAGCCCGGCTGCACCTGCTTTACCTGCAATATTTATTTCGTACTTTTTTATGAGGGGGAATAAGGTATTGATGAAGCCGGCGATTATGATTAATACCGAAAGCCCGGAGGCAAAAAGAAATGAAGCATCCCTGAATTGTACGGCGGTATCAGCACTTATAAGGCCGGATAGCCTGAGGATAAATGTGGAAAGGTCGGAAACAATAATTATCATTACTGAATAGAACATAAAGGACAGCCAGAATCCCCCGGTAATACTCAGTATGTCCGCAGTCACTGACGAATAACTGCGTTCAAGTATCTTGCCGGCAATAAAGGACAGGGAGATCAGGATGAATAAAATTGTGTAAAGGCCCCTGCCCATTAATCCTGACATAGCTTCCAGTCCCCTGAAATAAAGGAAGATATTCGCCGCCGAATAAATTATGAAAACTGCACTGAAAAAAATTATTATATCCCTTGAACGCATATCTCCTGTCAATAACTTATTTATGGAATAGTTCTGTAAATGTCTTCCGCTTCCTTATATAAAAGTTAAAAACGAGGCTTTTGTTCAGGATCAAATCACCGGGATAGTATAAATTCTTATTTATTAGCTCTTTCCTTTTTGACCGCAGTGTCTTTTTATGCCTGTAAAAATGTATGTGTGCTTTAATTATGCTACGGAAGGCACCCGGATTCAGGGTAAGGAGAAAACGGAGTGCTGCCACGCCATCAAGGCACATTCTTTTAAACAGTGTGATTTTCAGTTTTTTGTCCGGCAGGTTCTTATATAGCATAAAAAGGTTATTGCGGAAATTGTAAAAGATTTTGGAGGGTGAGTTATAGGGCAGTGTACCGCCTCCCACATGATATACAACGGAGGAGGGGAGGCACATTATTTTTTTCCCCGCCGCATTCAGCCTCCAGCACAGGTCAATTTCCTCCATGTGGGCAAAAAAATCAGGGTCAAAACCACCGCTTTCCTTCCATGCGTCAGAGCGTATGAACAAGCAGGCACCGCTGGCCCAGAATATTTGCCTGGTATCATTATACTGGCCCTTATCCTCTTCCGTAATATTCATTAGCCTTCCCCTGCAGAAGGGATACCCGTAGCGGTCGATAAAACCACCTGCAGCCCCGGCATATTCAAACTTATTTCGCTCCTGATAACTTAAGATCTTTGGCTGGCAGGCTGCTACCCCGGGATGCTCATCCATAAAAGTGATTATGTCACCGAGCCAGCCGGGACTGACTTCAACATCTGAATTGAGCAGTACATAATATTCAGAATCAATATTTTTCAATGCTTCATTGTAACCACCAGCAAACCCATGATTGTGGCCCAGTTCAATCAGCCTCAGCCCGGGATATTCCTTCCCCAGGAATTCACGTGAATCATCCTTGCTGCCATTATCTGCAACAATAAGCTCATAATCCTCACCTGCTGAATATTTTATTACAGCGGGCAGGAAGAGCTCCAGGAATCTCCTTCCATTCCAGTTGAGAATTACTACGGCTGTTTTTGTCATATGTCTTCCGGTTTTTTGTGCTTCCACCTCCTGTGCGACCACATCCACAGTTCAGGCCTCCTTTTTATCTGTTCTTCAAGCAGACTGACATGTTTCTCGGTGAGTTCATAGGGCGCCAGTTCTGATGCCTGACCGGTAATAATCTCAGGTCTTATTTCATAGTAGCCCCTCCTTACTTTATCTATATGCAAAAAGACCACCGTCATATTGAATTTATTCGATAATTTTTCAATGCCCAGGTAAACTGGTGTGTCCTGGTTAAGGAATTTTGTCCAGTACTGTATCTCCCTGCGTGGAGGTGTCTGGTCGGCCACCAGTCCCACCAGGGTGTTTATACCTTCTTCTTCATAACGGTATAATGTCCTTCCCGTTTTTGCCATTTGAACCAGTTCAACACCGTACTGTGACCTGAACCTGTGGAAATACCTGTCAAAGTATTTATTGGAAAGCGGCTTGTAGACCATTATTGTCCTGTATTGTATGCTCAGGGGCAGGCTTATGATCCATTCCCAGTTGCCATAGTGTCCGAAGACTGCAATAGTACTCCTGCCTTCTTGCAGCTCTTTGTCGAGCAGCTCCGGGTTTATAAGCTTATACCTTTCCCTTATCTCGGAAGCTTTCATATGCCGGAGCTTCAGTACTTCAATAAAAAGATCGGACAGGTGCCTGTAGAATTTTTTTGCCGTAGTCTTCAGCTCTTTTCCTGATTTTTCCGGGAAAGCATTGCTGAGGTTATTCATTACTACTTGCTTCCTGTATCCTGTGAGGTGGTATAGTATAAAGTAAAACAAAGGTGAAAATCCATATAATACCCTGAGGGGTAATAATGTCAATACCCGGTTCACGGCAGAAAAGATATAGAATATCACTGCTTTCATCTGCTTTTTATTTCATGTGCCTTTCAACCTCCTGCCTGAAAGTTTCAAATATCTCACTGTTTGCTGCCACTATTTCTGAGCCGTCAATATTATCTGTGTCCCCTGAGAAGTCGCTGACCATTCCTCCTGCTTCCTTTATAATGATTATTCCGGCAGCCACATCCCACCTGTTGAGGCCATATTCATAGAAGCCGTCATATCTTCCGCTGGCAACCCATGCAAGGTCAATGGCTGCCGAACCCATTCTCCTCACACCATGGGTATTGCGAATAAAGAACTCAAGACATTTCATATATACCCCGAGGTGCTCATAATTTTTATATGGGAATCCGGTGGCTATGAGACTGTCGTCAAGGCTTTTTGATGATGAGACAGCTATCTTCCTGGCATTGAGCCATGCACCCCCATCTTTGTATGCATAGAAAAGTTCATCAGATGGCACGTCATATATCACACCCAGCAATATTTCATTGTCCTGTTCAAGGGCTATACTAATGGAATATACCGTGGCACCGTGCATGAAGTTTGTGGTTCCGTCGAGTGGGTCGATTATC
>JBNJHQ010000038.1:0-12521 GCA_051748705.1 Bacteroidota bacterium
TGTTCCAATAACCACTGAATCACATTCGGTGTTATTGATAGTCGTTTCCAGGTCTTTGAGCTGCTGCTCACCATAACCCATGGCAGGAAGAAGGGTCCCTATATTGGGATATATTTCAAAAGTCTCCGTCATTTTGCCCACTGTAAATGGCCTTGGGTCAACAAGTGAAGCTGCACCGAATTTCTGTGCTGCCACCACTCCTGCACCAATTTTCATCTCACCATGTGTCAGTGTTGGTCCGTCTTCAACAACCAGTACTTTCTTTCCTTTAATAACTGAAGGATCATCCACTTTAATGGGAGAAGCCCCGTCAATGACTATTGCATTGGGAGCCACCTTCTGTATGCTCTCCCTCACCGTGTTAATATCCTCCGGCGAGGAACTGTCCATCTTGTTAATTACAACCACGTCAGCCAGTCTCAGTGTAACCTCGCCGGGATAATACCTCAACTCATGACCGGCCCTGTGGGGGTCTGTTACCGTAATGGTAAGATCAGGCCTGTAAAAAGGAAAATCATTATTACCACCATCCCAGAGGATGACATCACAGCCTTTCGGGTCTTTTTCAGCTTCCCTGAGGATAGCCTCATAATCAACACCTGCATAAATAACATTGCCACGCACAACATGAGGTTCATATTCTTCCATTTCTTCAATGGTACACTTATGCTTCTCCAGGTCGCTCACCTCGGCAAACCTCTGGACCTTCTGTGCGTTCAGATCGCCGTAGGGCATCGGGTGCCTCACAGCAACCACCCTGAGACCTTTTTCCATCAACAGTTCAATAACTCTCCTTGAAGTCTGGCTCTTGCCACATCCGGTACGTATTGCACCGACGGCAATTAGCGGTTTCGTGCTTTCTATCATGGTATCACCGGGCCCCAGGAGAACAAAATTTGCACCCGCTGCATTAACAATGGCACTGACTGACATCACCTTGTTATAGGTCACATCACTGTATGAAAAGGCACAATCATCAACATCAAGCTTTGCTATTAAAGACGGAAGCTCCTCTTCAGCATAAATGGGAATGCCATCGGGATAAAGTTTGCCTGCCAGCCCTGAAGGATATTTCCTTCCTTCAATATCGGGAATCTGGGCTGCAGTAAACGCAACAACATTGTAATCTTCGTTATCGCGGTAATAAGTATTGAAATTATGAAAATCTCTGCCCGCGGCACCAATTATGATAACATTTTTTTTCATAATATTTTGATTTTATTAATATTAAAAAAATAGATCGAGCCATGAAAATGAACCCCCAAATTTATAATTTAACTGGTTAATTTCCTTATATTTGAGTATATTTTTATGAAAGATGGTAATTCAGGCCAAAAGACTGGTATGCTGAACTTTGGTATACTTATTGTGCTACCCCGGAAATATGTTAAAGAAAATGTTTTTGTCTTTTTGCCCGAATAATTATTTTCAAAGAAAAATAACAATAAATAAAACCAGGTAATGAATGTGCTTGCCCATATATATCTCTCAGGTGATTCTGATGAGATAATTATAGGCAATTACATAGGAGATTATGTCAAAGGTCGAGATTATCTCAAATATCCCGAACTGATAAAAAAAGGAATAATACTGCACAGGCATATAGATGATTTTACAGATAAACACCCGGTTGTTCACCGCAGTAAGATACTTTTCACAAAAAAATACCATAAATATGCCGGTGTTGTTATTGACATACTTTACGATCACTATCTTACAAAGGAATGGGATACATTCTCCCGCCGTCCCATAGAAAGTATCACATACCAGTTTTACCGGGCCATGGTAAATAACTACGATATATTACCACCCAAGGTGCAGGACAGGTTTCCATTTTTTATTATCAATAACTGGATTGAGTCATATAAAACAAGCAAAGGTCTAAAAAATGTGCTGTCTACCTTGAGTAAGCGCACCAGTCTCCCTTCCGAATCAAAATATGCCATTAAGACCTTCAAAAAGAATTATTACATTCTTGGCGAAGATTTCATGGAATTCTTTCCCCAGCTCATTGAATATGTTGAGAACGATTTTGGCATCCCCCTGTCGCAGCGAATTACTTTACCTTTCTGATCACAGGAGGTGATCATGACGGCTTGCATCGAGCCTTAGAAAAATAAACAGCAGGATGGTGAATCCCCAGAGGGATGATCCGCCGTAGCTGAAAAAGGGCAAAGGAATACCAATTACAGGCACCAGCCCTATCGTCATTCCTATGTTTATAAGGAAATGAAAGAGCAGGATGGAAAAAAGACCATAGGCATATATCCTTGAAAAAGCCGAACGCTGCCGTTCAGCAAGGGTCAGAATCCTGAAAAGCAGTACTGTGAATAAAATAACCACCAGGGCGGTTCCTAAAAATCCCCATTCTTCACCTACGGTGCAAAAAATAAAGTCAGTGCTTTGCTCGGGTACAAATTTGAACTTTGTCTGTGTTCCCTGCAGGAAACCTTTTCCCGCAAAGCCGCCAGAGCCAATCGATATTTTTGATTGGTTAAGGTTCCACCCGGCTCCCGAGGGATCCGATTCAATACCCAGCACAACGTTTATCCTGGTCTGCTGATGAGGCTTGAGAATATTGTTGAATGCATAATCAACCGAATAGGTAAAGGCCATGCTTCCCAGGAGGAAAGCCAGGATAATCAAAACATGCTTTGCCTTGTAAAGGAAGATGTAGTATGAATAAATAAGACCTGATATGAGCAGTGCAAGTATAAATACAAGGTCAAGCCTCACATTCCCGGTAAGGAAATAAAAAACAGCAAAGACAAGTGAGCCGGCCAGCAGGTATATCAGCAGTCCTGTTATACTTATCCTGTGTCCCCTGCCGGTGATGAGGTGGTATATAAATCCGGCTGCTACAAGGGCAGAATATATGAAAACACTATTGACAAGCAATGTTGCTATAAACAGGATGGCCGCAAGTATACCAACGGAGAACAGGTAGGTTGACAGGCCTTCCCTGAAAAGGACCAGCACGAGTGCGAAAAAGATTAAGGTGGAACCCAGGTCAGGCTGAAAGGCGATGAGCAGGGCAGGGAAAAATATTATAAGCAGGGATACGAGGAGGTTCTTGAATGAGGCAGGGCTTCTCCCCTCGCGTGAAAGGTATCTTGCCAGTGCCAGTACCGTGATAAACTTGGCAAATTCAGCAGGTTGCAGGCTCAGGCTGCCTATCTCAAACCATGATCTTGCCCCGTTGATCTCTCTCCCGAAGAGCAGGACGGCGATAAGAGCCAGTATAATGATGATATATAAAATATATGAGAAGAAGATGAAAAAGCGACTGTCTATAAGGATTATGGTAGCTGCAATTAAAAGGGCGGCCATTATCCATATAAACTGCTTACCATATCTCTGGCTCATGTCGAATATACCTGCATGCTCTTCATTAAATTCAGCCGCATAAATATTAATCCAGCCAAACAGGATAAACAGCAGGTAGATCACTACTACCATCCAATCAATCTTAGCCCATATATTTATTCTCCTTGTCAATTTCTTCCTTCCCTGGTATTGTTAGTTTTTTCTTCTGCTTCTTCCGTATTAATCTCTTCCTTCTTCTCTTCTTCTATTGCCTCTTCTTCCGCTTCCCCTGTATTTTCTTCCTCTACATCCTCATTTTGCCGGGGCTGGGGTTCAGGCGGATTGAGTATATAATTCTCCAGCCAGGGGTTTTCAATTTTCCCCTTGAGGTATTTTTCAACCATAAGGCTCGCCACCGGGGCTGCATAAGTAGATCCGAAGCCTGTATTTTCAACGTAGACGGCTATTGCTATTTCAGGGTTCTCCTCAGGAGCAAAGGCAACAAAAATGGAATGGTCGGGCCCGTGGGGATTCTCTGCGGTACCGGTCTTGCCGCACATCACAATATCTTTTATGGCAACCCATGTTGCCGTTGCTGACCTTCCCCCGTTCACCACCCCCCTCATTCCTTCAATTATCACCTCGAAATGGGATGAATCAACACTTACCTTATGCCTGTTCCTGTAAGCCGGGTCAATGGCAGAGCTATCATTATCTATTGATTTAACGATGTGGGGTGTGTGATAAAATCCCCTGTTGGCTATTATAGTAGCCATATTGGCCATCTGTAATGGTGTAGTTCCCAGTTCACCCTGTCCTATGGCCATCGACAGGATGGTGAGTGCCCGCCAGCGTCTTTCACCGTAGATATTATCATAAAATTCGGGCCTGGGGACGAAACCGGCAAGCTCATTGGCAAAGTCGATTCCCAGTTTGGAACCAAAACCAAATTCTGAAAGGTAGCCTCGCCACATGTTAAGTCCACCTGCCGTTGACCCATATTTAGGATTATCTATAAGGAGCCTGAAGGCATTGCAAAAATACGCGTTACATGAAGCTGTTATGGCTTCCGGCATATTAAATGATGCAAAATGATGGCAGGCAACATGTACTCCCGGGGCATAGTAACCATTATCACAAAAATAATCGTAGTTCTCTGTCAGGATCCCTTCCTGGAGGGCTATAAGACCGTTTACCGGCTTGAATGTTGAACCGGGTGGATATGAAGCCATCAGGGCGCGGTTAAACAGGGGCTCGAGGGTATCATTCTGCAGCCTGGTATAATTATCCGAACGTATCCTGCCCACAAGCAGTGAAGGATCATAGTCAGGTGTGGAAATAAGTGCCAGCACTTCACCCGTTGAGGGTTCAAGTGCCACTATACTGCCATTTTTATCGCCCATAAGCTTCTCCCCGTAGCGCTGGAGATCAATGTCGAGGGTTGAAACGATATTACTGCCGGGTACAGAGAGGGTATCATACCTGCCTCCCTGGTATAAGCCTTTTACCCTGTTATAGGCATCAACAAGAAATATTTTGAGCCCCTTGCGTCCCCGCAGTTGCCTTTCATAGGATTTCTCAATACCCGTCTTACCGATATAATCGCCCGATTTATAGTAAGGATCAGTCTTTATCTCCTGCCTGTTTACCTCCCCTACATACCCCAGCACATGCGCAGCAGATGGATATGCATATTTTCTGAGGGTACGTGCCTGGGCATAAAAACCAGGGTACCTGTACAATACTTCCTGCAGCCGGGCATAGGTCTCGGATGAGACCATCTTAAGAAATACAGAGGGTGCATACTCGGAATATATTTTTGCCGTATTCATCCTTTCAGTAAAGGATTCTTTGGTAATATCAAGTATTGTGCATAATTCAACAGTATCAATATCCCCTGTCTGACCCGGAATAACCATAAGGTCATAGGCAGCCTGGTTATATACCAGCAAATTGCCCTTCCTGTCGTAGATAAGTCCCCTCGTGGGATACTGCGTGACGTAGCGTAAAACATTATTCTGTGCTGATATACGGTAAGACTTATCAATTACCTGGAGAGCAAAAAGTTTCGATAAAAGAACAGTGGCAGCAATAATAATTGTTGCATAGAAAAATATCTTCCTGCTGCTGTATATGTCTTTTAAGCTGTTCAAAACTACCTCCTGATAATTATTGACTGAACAATAATGATGAAAAGAACACTAAAGCCGGCACTGAGCAATGCCCTCAACAGGGTTCTGAAGAAATATTCAAACGTGAACACTTCAATATAAAAAAGGAACATATGATGAAGCAGGACAATGACAAGTACATAGGTAATGAACCACCTCAGCCCGAAGGTCCCGATACCCGGCATGTCACCTGGTTCGTAACCCTCGTGTGGCGACAGGATAGTGAGAACATAAGGCCTTATGAAGCCGGCAAACACAGTTGCCGAAGTATGCAGTCCGAGCGTACCCGAGGTAACATCCACTGTAAGACCGGTCATGAAAGAGAGAATCAGCAATAGCCATGAGGGTGTTTCAATGGGAAGAAGCAGGATAAACAGGATATAAACATAGGGATTGACATAGCCACTGAACTGTATATTGTTCAATAAGAGTACCTGTATTGCAAGCAACAGGATAAACAAACCCGTATATCTCAGAATGATGTTAAGCATTATATTGTCCCCCTTATTTCAGATTCCACTTGCAGCTGATCTTCTTTATCCAGGTTGACTATAACATATACATTGCTCAGTTTCCTGAATTCTGTAGAAGGCTTAACCCTGATAGAATAAAAATCACCTCCTCCCCCGTCCACATCACTTACAGTACCAATCACAATACCTTCGGGGAAGACTGCCGAAAACCCGGTTGTTTCAACTGTATCCCCCACCGACACATTGACATGACTGGGTATTTCGTTAAGGATAAGACTGTTAACATCGAAGCCATCCCATGTAAGGGATCCAAAGTAAGAATTTTTCCTGAGCCGGGCAGAGAGCCTGAATTCCAGGTTCAGGACTGACATGGCAATTGAATAGTTCCTCCCTGCTTCAACAATTATCCCAACAATGCCCCTGGAGCTGCTAACTGCCATATCTTCTTCTATTCCACTGAGTTTTCCCCTGTCAAGGGTAATAAAATTCTTCTGTTTATTTACACTGTTGTTAACTACTTCAGCCTGTATATAAAGATATTGTTGCCTGTAAACAGTATCGGTAACACTGAAAGTTTTTATCTCTGAATCCCTGTATACTCTCTGCAGGGTATTTTTCAGTTCCTCGTTCTCCCTGGCAAGTTGCCTGTTTACTTCTTTAAGTGAGAAATAATCAGCAGCCCTGTTAATCTGTTTGTTAACAGCGGCAGTTGTTCCGTTCATTGCCTTTGTCAGTTTAATATTATGATAATTGGGTTTTGCGGCAAGCAGATAGAATGCCAGCAGTTCCAGAACGAGGAACAAAAGGATATTACCAAATCTTTTAAGGAAGTTTATAAGACTTCTCATTTATTACCCCCTGTATTATCTCATGAGGAATGAAAATTTATCTGAGTTTTTCAGTGCAACTCCGGTTCCTCTTGCTACAGCATGAAGCGGATCTTCAGCTATATGAAACGGTATATTTATTTTATCTGTCAATCTTTTAGACAGGCCACGAAGCAATGCCCCTCCTCCTGCCAGGAATATCCCCCTTGCAACTATATCAGCATACAGTTCGGGGGGTGTCTGCTCAAGTACACTTAAGATAGCTGTTTCCACCTTGGAAATTGATTTGTCGAGGCAATGTGCAATTTCCTGGTATGAAACAGGTATCTCTACAGGCATGGCAGTCATCAGGTTTGGTCCCCTTACAACAAAGTCAGCCGGTGGATCTTCTATTGAAGGCAGTGCTGCACCTACATTGATTTTAATATCTTCCGCTGTCCGTTCCCCTATCTTAATATTATGCTGGTGCCTCATATACGATTGAATATCTGTTGTAAATCCGTCACCGGCCGTTCTTATTGATTTATTGCACACTATGCCTCCCAGTGCTATTACTGCAATTTCTGTTGTTCCGCCACCAATATCCACGACCATGAACCCTTCAGGAGCTTCCACATCCAGGCCTATACCAATTGCGGCAGCCATGGGTTCATAGATAAGGTATACGTCCCTTCCTCCTGCATGCTCCGATGAATCGCGTACGGCACGTATTTCCACCTCGGTGCTTCCCGAAGGTATGCATACAACCATTTTCAGCGAGGGAGAGAAAAGCCCCGGTCTCTTATTTATCATCTTGATCATGCCCCTTATCATCTGTTCGGCAGCATTAAAATCCGCAATGACACCATCTCTCAGGGGTCGTACGGTCCTGATATTTTCATGTGTCTTTCCATGCATCTGTCTTGCTTTCTCCCCGATGGCAATCAATTTGCCGGTGTTTTTATCCACCGCAACAATAGAAGGCTCATCAACAACCACCTTATCATTATGTATAATTATTGTATTGGCTGTACCAAGATCAATAGCTATCTCCTGTGTCAAAAAAGAAAATATCCCCATCTGAATATCTGTTATTAGTGAGTATTAGTGTTTGAAATGCCTGGTCCCGGTAAACACCATTGACATCCCCTTATCATTACAAAAATCAATAGAATCATTGTCTCTTATTGAACCCCCCGGCTGGATTACTGCCTTTATTCCTTCATTATATGCTATCTCTACACTGTCAGCGAAAGGGAAAAATGCATCCGATGCCATTACTGCTGTACTGAGATCAAAACCGAAGCTCCTGGCCTTTTCAGCAGCAAACCTGAGGGCATCTACCCGGGATGTCATCCCCACACCGCTGGCATACAGTTGCTTATTACCTGCCAGCACTATTGTATTTGATTTACTGTGTTTTACAATCTTATTGGCAAATTCGAGGTCGCTGAGCTGATGCTTATCAGGATGTATCCTGGTAACCGTTTTCATATCTTCCGCCTTTTCCGTCTTCAGGTCCCTGTCCTGCAATAAAACACCGTTTAATACTGTCCTGTAACTGTAAGACTGGCTGTTTTTTCCTTTCTGCTTAAGTATAATACGGTTTTTTTTATGTTTCAGTATTTCAAGGGCATCTTTTTCATATGAAGGAGCTATTATCACCTCAAAAAATAATTTATCAATCTCAGTGGCCGTCTCCCTGTCAATCTCCCTGTTTGTTATCAACACTCCCCCGAAAGCCGAAACGGGATCACCTGCAAGAGCATCTTTCCATGCTTCAAGCAGTACAGGTCGCGAAGCCAGGCCACAGGCGTTATTATGCTTTATGATGGCGAATGTAGTCTCATCAAATTCTTCTATCAGGACAATTGCTGAATCGATATCGAGAAGATTATTATAGGAAATATCCTTCCCGTGCAATTGCTCTATCATTTCTCCGGGCCTGCCGTAGAAGATGCCTTCCTGGTGAGGGTTTTCACCGTATCTCAGGCTTTTGGCTTCTGTGTAGCTCTCCCTGAACACCTTAATCTTTTCCTCCCTGTTAAAGTAAGAGAATATCTGGGTATCATATTCAGAGCTCACACTGAAAGCCTCGGCTGCAAAGTGTCTTCTTTCTTCAAGGCTTACCATTCCTTCCCCTGAATTGAGCAACTCCACCAACCCGGCATACTGTCCCCGGTGTGATATAATCAGTGTGTCCCTGTAATTTTTGGCTGCAGCGCGTATCAGTGATATACCTCCAATATCAATTTTTTCAATTATATCCTGTTCACCGGCTCCCGAGGCAACAGTTTCACTGAAAGGGTACAGGTCAACAATGACCAGGTCGATCTCCGGGATCTGGTATTCTGACAGCTGCCCCATATCGCCTTCATTATCCCTGCGAGCCAAAATACCACCGAAAACCTTTGGATGCAAGGTCTTTACCCTGCCACCCAGTATAGAAGGATATGAAGTGATATCTTCAACCTTTTCAGCTTCTATTCCAAGACCGGAGATGAAGCTGTGGGTACCACCTGTCGAAATAATTTTAACACCCAGCTCATCAAGCTTTTTTACGATATCAGCAAGGCCATCCTTGTGATAAACTGACACCAAAGCGGATTGTATTTTCTTTTCCCTCATATTCAATAAATTAGACTCAATACCCAGGATGGTTTTACGGGCATTAAAAATATATATTTTTTTATTGTATTACAATGGATTCGATACTTTTCAGGCATTAAGAAGACTTTAATTGACATATATGCATAATATTCTGTAAAACTATTTATTCCCGAATTCTTTTTAAAGTATATTTGGAACATGATTTTCTTCAGATTGATAAAGGAAGGATTCCTGCTGGCAGTAAATTCAATACTTGTCAACAAATTAAGGACTTTTCTGTCTTTATTTGGTATTACCATTGGAATTTTTGCCATCATTTCTGTTTTCACCGTCCTTGACTGGATGGAGAGTTCAATAAAGGACAGCATAGCAAGCATGGGTGATGATGTAATTTATGTTCAGAAGTTTCCATGGTCATTCGATCCAAACTTAGCCTGGTGGGATATTATTGAATGGCCGGCTGTAAGTCTTGATGATTACGAAGCTATTTTAAGAAACTCGACAAAATCAGAAGCAGCTTCCTTTACAGTTCTTTTTAACAGGAACCTCAAGCACAGGGATAATGCCGTAAATAATGCACTTATATGGGGAGTTACAGAAGACTTTGAAAATATACGGTCATTTGAGATTGCCAGGGGCCGCTATTTTTCTCCCGGTGAGCTTTTGTCGGGTAGAAGGGTTGCTGTTATAGGTGCAGTAACGGCTGAAACATTTTTTGAAGACAGTGATCCGGTCGGTAAAGACATCACCATTGCAGGATACAAGACTAGGGTGATAGGTGTTTTCAAGGCAGAGGGACAGGGAGGTATAAGTGACAGTGGCATGGATGAGATGACCGTGATCCCAGTTAATTATGCCAGAAGGATAGTAAACCTGCGCAACAGGTTTATCAATTCGAACATTATGTTAAAGTCCCGTGAAGGTGTGGCGGTACAGGAACTGGGGGATGAGGCCACGATGATACTCAGGGCTGCACGGAGGATAAAGCCTGATGAATCGAATGATTTTTCCATTAACCGTGCCAGCCTGCTGACACAGGGTTTTGAAAGCGTATTTGCAGGGATAAACGTAGGAGGATGGATCATCGGGGGATTTTCAATTCTTGTTGGTGGATTTGGTATTGCCAACATCATGTTTGTATCGGTCAGGGAAAGGACAAATATCATTGGCATACAGATGGCCCTTGGAGCAAAAAGGATGTTCATCCTGTGGCAGTTCCTTTATGAGTCAATGCTGCTTTCCGTGGCAGGTGGTGTTTTTGGACTGATACTGATATTCATTGGCACCTCTGCTGTAAACTATCTCTGGGAGATGAATATACACCTGACCTTTGCCAATATTTTCCTGGGGATCATGATATCGGCAGTAATCGGTATTGTTGCAGGATATGCACCTGCCCACTCGGCATCGCGCATGAACCCTGTTGAAGCCATTGGTTTCTCATTCTGACCACGGTAAAGGATCAGAGAAAGACACCATATAGTATCCTTCCCAGAATCATGTAAAAAAAGAGCCCAATTATATCGTTCATGGTAGTTATAAATGGACCGGTGGCCAGTGCGGGATCAATCTTGAAACTATCCAGGATAAGAGGAATAAAGGTCCCGAACAAAGCTGCAAACAGGATCACTGCAAATAATGAACTACTCACAGTCAGGGTAAGGGCAAAAGAATCGCTGACAAAAAAGTTGTATATGAAAATTATTGCTGCCAGTATCAGGCCGTTAAGAACGGCAACCATAAATTCTTTCAGCAGCCGGCTGATGGTACTTTCATTTTTAAGGGTATTATTGGCCAGTCCCTGTACTATAATAGCTGATGACTGGATCCCAACATTACCACCCATAGCGGCAATCAGTGGTATGAAGAAGGCCATCTCGGGATACATTTTGAGGTTATCTTCATATTTTCCCAGCACCAGGGCCCCAAGAATTCCACCTGCCAGGCCAATCAAAAGCCATGGCAGCCTCACCCTGGTAATATAGAAAACCTTGTCCCTTGCTTCAATCTCATCGGTCAGACCGGATGCCATCTGGTAATCCCTTTCAGCTTCCTCCCTGATAAAATCAACGATATCATCAATTGTAATACGACCGACAAGCCTTCCCAGTGAATCAATCACAGGTATGGCAACAAGGTCATACTTTTCCATTATCTGGGCCACCTCTTCCCCGGTAGCAGATGTGTTTACCGATATAATATCATCCTCTATTATGGTTTTTACCTTTGTTGAATTGTTACTCAGAAGCATCTTCTTAAGTGACACTATCCCTTTGAGCTTATTATTGTTATCCACAACATACATATAATACACCTCGTCAACCTCGTCTGCCTGGTTGGCCAGTTCTTTCAGGCAGGTCAGTATGGTCCAGTTCTCATTCACCTTTATCATCTCCTTCGCCATCAGCCCGCCCGCACTGTTTTCGTCATAACCGAGAAGATCCACAATATCACCGGCCTGTTCAAGGTCATCCAGGTGCAGTAAAATATCCTGTTTCTTTTCTTCTGACAGGTCGCCAATAACATCAGCGGCATCGTCGGAGTCCATATGGTCTATGAACTTTTGAGCAATCACTTCACCCGGCAGTACTTCAAGGAACCTTTCCCTGTCGTCCTCATCCAGTTCAGCAAGTACATCAGATGCCCTTTCCCCGTCAAGCAGAAGATAAAGGTAGCGTGCCTCCTCAATACTGATATCGTGATACAGTTCAGCTATGTCAGCTGCATGAAAATCAGCTATCAGCTCCAGCGACTGCTTTTCATCATTATCCCTAATGGCTTCACGAAGGTCATCTATAAATTCCCTGGTGATCTCAATTGTCCTTGACATGGCTTTTTGTGTTTTTATTCAGTAAAGCTTTAACAAGTTCGCTAAGTTCAATAAAATCATTTACACCCAGCTGCTCCGGCCTTTCCCTGAGCAGGTCATTGTCGATTCCCGATGCATCAACCAGTGACTTCAGGGAATTCTTTATTGTCTTTCTTCGCTGGTTGAAAGTAACCTTTACCACCCTGAAAAATAAATCTTCATCAAACTTAACAGTCTCCCCTTCCTTCCTTGTCAGACTGATGACAGCAGATTTTACTTTGGGAGGTGGCATGAAAACACCTGAAGGAACGGTAAAAAGGTATTCCACATCATAATAGGCCTGCAA
>JBNJHQ010000038.1:12621-16366 GCA_051748705.1 Bacteroidota bacterium
GTCAGGAAGTGCTGGCCCAGGTGTTTTTTTGCTCTTACCTCGTTCATAACGAAGGCAAAATAAGCTTTTCGCAGCGATAAAAACAACCAGGCAGTAATTTATTTATACCCCGGGCTATCTTTTTTGAAAGGGTAAACTTATAGACTCGATCAGATTAACAAGCTTCTTGAGGGTGTTATAGTAAAGGGTTAGAATGAAGAAAAGTGACATCAGCCATATTGCCATAACATTAAACCAGAGGGTATCGATCCTCAGCCCTCCTAAATACTTATATGGTGCAAAAAAATGTGCTCTCCCTATCCTTGAAGTGGGTTTCATAAAAACAGGGTCAGATTTCTGTACAAGGAGCTTTTCATTTTCGTAGATCTTGTCGGTACTGTTGGCATTGAGTAAAATATCGGCCAGGTAATTATTATAATTGTTCTGCTTCATAGCGATTACTCTTTCACGGCCTTCCTCCTTCTCAATCCTGTAAAGTATGGAGTCTCTTTGCTCCATTGCCTCCAGTCTCTGTTCCCTGAAAAATGACCTGAGGCTGTCAAGCTGCCTGTTTGCCCTTACGGCAGTCGAATCATCAAAGCTGCTGCTGTTCAGCTTGGCCAGCAGTGAGCCTGACTCAATCCCGGAGAGTGAAGATAGCAGGCCGATATACCTGCGGAGCTTTGCCAGGTTATTATTAAAATGATCAGCATTCTCATCCCTTCCAATGGCATATTCACATTCCTTGACTTTCTTTTTCAATTCGGGAATAAGGAAGGAGCCGTACCAGTCGTTCTGGCTTATGGTCATCTCACTGTCGAAGATCAGTTTCTCATACTTATTATTCTTAAACTGGTCTACAGTTATTGCTTCATAAGCCCACCTCGTTGCCATGATATCGCCGATGACAGGAACATATACTTTATTGGTAAAACTCTTGTGCAGGTCATCAAACTTTATCATTGCTCCCCCGAGCAGGAGCTGCGGAACAAGGATAAGGGGTATGAGTATATATATGCTGACAACCGATCTCATGCCGGCCGATATATTAAGCCCTACTATATTCCCAAAGCAGGAGATGGAAAATAAAACAATCCATTGCCTGAACAGCAGCCCGTGGATCTCAAGTATCATGTTTGAAATAAAAATAAAGAGGAATGATTGCAGTGCTGAAAGCATGAAAAGAAAGCTGATTTTGGATATCAGGTAACTTGAGCGACTGATATCAAGGAATTTCTGCCGCTCCAGTATCCTCCTGTCCTTGAAAATTTCTTCAGCGCTGACTGTCAGTCCCAGGAAAAGGGCAACAACCACTGCCATAAACATGAATACCGGCAGGTTTTTATTCTCCGCCATAAGGTAAACACCATCTGTCATATATTTAGAAAGGAAAGCAAGTATTACAGCCAGCAGAGGGGCCTCCAGGAGGTTTATGGTAAGGTACTGCCTGTCTGACAGTTTCCTCAGTATATTCCTCTTGAAAAAAGTTTCCAGCTGTGATAGTTTTGACGGAACGGAAAAGTTGGTCTGCGGAAGCTTGAATTTATGCGGTCGTGACTTAAAATTGGGCATCATTGACCGCCTGTACCTTTCGTACCAGTCTTCCGGCTGAACCTGCCGGTCATCGCTCTTAAAACCTTCTTCCGTGACCTGCTTGGATTCAATAAGTTCAAGTATATCGTCGGTGTCGACATTCCCACAGTTAGGACATTCCGACTCGGCTGCATTGGCCTGTGATGTTTCGGTCTTAAAATATACGAGTGAGTCTACGGGATCACCGTCATAAACCATATATCCACCCTTATCGAGTATCCACAACCTGTCAAAAAGCTTTAATATATCGGATGAAGGCTGGTGTATTATGGAAACAATAAGCTTACCCTTGCTGGCCTGTTGCTTCAGGAGTTCCATCACTTTGTGTGAATCGGATGAAGAAAGACCTGACGTAGGCTCATCAACAAAAAGAATAGCCGGTTCCCTTATCAGTTCAAGGCTGATGTTCAATCTCTTTCTCTGCCCCCCGCTGATCTTTTTGTTCAGGGGATCACCTACCTGCAGATCCTTTATATCAATTAATTCGAGGTCACGGAGTATCTTTTCCACCATGCCGGTGATCTTCTTTTTGGAATAATCCCCAAAACACAGCCTGGCATTATAATACAGGTTCTGAAATACGGTAAGCTCCTCTATTAACAGGTCATCCTGGGGGATATATCCAACCAGTCCTTTAAGCACATCATCCTCAGTAAAAAGGTCATAGCCGTTAAGGTACAGCCTGCCCCTGTCAGGAGGCAGCTTGCCGTTGAGAATATTCAGCATGGTTGATTTGCCAACCCCACTGCCACCCATTATGCCTATGAGGTTACCGGAATCGGCCCTGAAGCTCATAGGCTTGAGACCCTGATCCGACTTTCTGAACCTGAATTCAAGATTATGTCCTTCGAAAATAATCTTGTCAGCATAGGATAACCTGAGAAACTCCCTCAGAATACCGGCATAATAGATAGTATCTATATCCTTACCCTTTATGCTTACACCCGGGTCAAGAAGATATGGCCTGCCCTTTACAACCGGCCGCCCCTTGAAATACATGGACTGGTCGCCCTGGTAGGTAAAAAGCAGTATATGTATACTTTCAATATGAAAGACAAAAAGACTTCCGCGCAAACCCTTGATGGTGAGCTTATTCCACTTATTCTTGTTCTTGAAGGAGTCTGAGAATTTTTCCTCCTTCCCGGGGCCTTCAATCAGCATTAGCGCATCAGGACTAACCTTATCCATCTCATTGCCTATCATGAAAGCACATGAATTGTTATACTCCTTCTCAGGGATGCTGAAGGTCCTTGCTACTATTTCAATGATTTTCCTTTCCTGGGACGTCACTTCCCGGTCTTCATAAACAAATTCAAGAAGCTGTAGAAAAACTATCATTCTCTCCTCGAGGAACAGTCCCTTACGTATCTGACGGCATATGTTTGTAATCTGGAAGTTAATCAGTGATGTCTCATCCTTGAGCTCCTTATCGTCGAGACTGGAAAGCTCCTCGGAATAAAAATCATGGGTGGTTTCAAAGATTTTATAATACTCCTCCTCAAGTTCCTGGTTGAGATAGCGCCTGAGATACCCGCGTAATATTTTCCTCCCCCTGGTTGTAATGCCTCCCGGGTTTACCTGGGAAAGGATGGCGAATATATGTATCAGTGCCAGTAATACAGGTTCTCTCATATACCGTAATTAAAAAAAAACCGTGAAGCAAACAGCCCGGCTCCTGCTTTCACGGTCATATAACAAAGATCATACTTATGATACCAGCTTCTCTCTCACTATTTCAACAGCTTCAGTGATCTCCTCTACATTCCTGAGACTGAGACTGTCATCTTCCACGTTTTTGTATGCCTCCATGACGGGAATCATAAGCTCAAGCATCTCCCCTACAACCGGGTCATCAGCAAAGGGTTTGGAAATCTCCAGGTAAAGTTCAAAGGATTCTTTCTGCTCCAGCAATACACGCACTATCCCTTCAACATGGTACACTGATTCCGATATATGCGTTGTGATATACATACCTTCAACCCAGGCTCCCGCTACCATGAGCAGGGCAAGCGATTCCTGGTCGTTTTCAGCCAGGTAGGCATAGGTATCGTTGAAGGCCTCCTGCAGGATCTCCACGAGCTGGTCCCTGTTATCAAAACTCTCTTTTATGTCATCATATAATCCCTTTGAATATATTTTTGACATTTTCAGATTGTTGGTAAGCTCACGTATT
>JBNJHQ010000039.1:0-16361 GCA_051748705.1 Bacteroidota bacterium
AGTTGGTAGAGCACGACCTTGCCAAGGTCGGGGTCGCGGATTCGAGTTCCGTTTCCCGCTCATCAGTCAGGAGGCAGCGATGAAATCGCTGCCTTTTTGCATTTAAAGGGAGCCATAAGAGCTTGCTCTTAATTGGGCTCCCTTTAAATGCAAAAACAGCCGCCATGCGGCTCCTGACTGATGAAAGCAAGCCGCCGGCAGGCCAGGATCCGCCGAGGCCTTTGGCCGAGGCAATTCCGGGCCGCCATGCCAGGATCCGCCGAGGCCTTTGGCCGAGGCAATTCCGCCGGCAGTGGGCCGAGCGTCAATGATTTGCCCGGTGGGCAAATCTAGCGAGGAGCCAGACAGAGCAGAGGGAGCGAGGCAATTCAGCCTACCTGATTTTTGCAGCTTTAGGAAGCATTTGTTATATTGCATGATCCGTCATGAATACAATTCTAAAATCCAATCAAAAACCTGTTTTACATTATGACTTATAACAGATTCATACCTAAACTGTTATTAACAATAACAGTGCTCATTATTTCTGTTTTATCATGCAGCAAGGATGAACCCGAACCACTGCTCACGGGGATTCAGATTTTAAACGAACCTGACAAAACTAATTATTTTGAAGGGGAAGTACTCGACCTTACCGGACTGCTTATAACATTAAGCTATGATAATGGTAATCAGGAAGATATCGGACCGTCTGAATTTGATGCCAATGGGATAAGCTGTACGCCTGCAGAAGGCACTGATATGGCAGCCGGGATGGAGGAAGTAACAATAAGTGACAATGCCACCGGGGAATATGTGACCCTCGAACTAATGTACATGAAAGTTACCGATATTGATGAAAACGTTTACGATGTTGTAAAGATAGGCGATCAATTATGGATGGCTGAGAACCTCAAAGTAACAAAGTACCCTGACGGCTCCGCAATACCCCATATAACAGGTGATTATGAATGGAATAATCTTTATTACACAGATTACTATGATGCTTACTGTTATGTACACAACAATGCAGCAGGAACTGAAGCAGATACTTATGGTGCCCTTTATACATGGTCAGCAGCCATGGGAGGTAGTGGCGATAATACAAGCAGCTTTAATCCAAGTGGGATACAGGGTGTTTGCCCGGACGGGTGGCATCTTCCAAGTGATGCTGAATGGTCAGAACTAAACCAATACCTTCGGGATAATGGTTTTTACGATAGCGAAAGTACCGCCCTGAAATCAACTGAAGGATGGGTAAATGATGGCAATGGTACGGATAACTTTGGGTTTACTGCACTGCCTGCGGGTGCCCGCTTTGAAGATGGTTCTTTCTCTTCCCAGGGTTATTCCGCTTACTTCTGGACTACAGCCGACAAGCATGACGAAGTATCGAGATCCTGGACTTATGGACTGTCTTATGACATGGATATACTTGGGAAGGGTGGTGTAGAAAAGACTACGGGATTATCCGTTCGTTGTGTAAAAAATTAGCCATTGGCAGTATTGATTGATCTATTGATCCGCCTTTTTATTTTTTTTAGTATTTTTGCAGCGCCAAAGCGTTCTGAAGCCAGGGTTTTTTCTTTTTTAACCTGCCCGGATGGTGGAATTGGTAGACACGTTGGACTTAAAATCCAATGGCCGTTTAGGCTGTGCGGGTTCAAGTCCCGCTCCGGGTACCCAGAGGCACAAGAGGTCATTTTCGACCTCTTGTTTCTTTTTATGACCTTCTGAAATCCCCACCAGTTGAGGGAATAAGAAGAACCTATCTTCAGTGATTCAGGGTTGCAACTTTTGAATTTTGAAATTTGGATTTTTGTCATAGTTGCAGCCAGCGAAGGACTGCGGAAGCTTGAAATCTTGACCATATCCAGCCGGTCATTATAACATTTGAAAATATATTTATACATAAAGGAATTGACTCCGGATTCAGCCGATCACTTTAATCCGGAGAATTGTGGTCAGTCTGACCGGTTTTTGCATCTGTATGTGATCAAATTGTATTTCAATTTTTAATACAACGTACAGAGTAACCCATGGTCTTTATCTCATAGTTCCTGCTTATATCTGTTTTATCATAACTGAGACCCCTGTCATAAGCACCGTTGGCATCAATTTGAGTTGAACTCCAAAAATCACCACCCTGTCCCGGAGCACCTAATGCACCTGTTGTGCCACTGCGCCATCCCCCGGGCAGGGCAGTAAAATTAAATTCATCTGTTGCCCCACTATTTGGTGAGGCCCAGTGGGCAGTACCTTTTTCTTTAATTTTACCTCCTTCATCAGTCCCCCTGTGATCGCCCTGTATATTTGCTTCAGCCTGATCCATTCCTGCGAACATTTCTAATTGCTTCCATTCTTCATCTGACGGGACATGCCATCCTGTCGGACACAGTTTGTTTGTAGCAACAGCATAATAGTTATACAGTGCTCCATAGGTATCTTTATAAGTGGATTCATCGTTATCCAGCCAACAATAACCCGGAGTTGTCATGCCGGACCATGTTTGATTGTTGGTAACATATTGAATATCTGTTCCATCATTTAGTCTTGTTGCCTTCAGGTTTTCTTTTAACCATACCTGTGAGCCAATAGTAACGGTATTGTAAACATTACCGTCAATGTCCGTTACTGTTTTTTCATCCCTGTCTTTTTCACAGCTTGTTATAAAACAAAAAATAACAAAAGCAAGACAAACACTAAATAACAGGTTGTTTGCAGGATTTTTACTTTTCATAATTAGTTAGGTATTTGTTTTTTAATACGGAAAGATATGATATTACATAATATGTGTCAAGAAAAATTTTGATTTGACTTGAGCTAAGTCGCTGGTGGACAATTGGAAGTGGTTTTTAATGTCCGGGATATACCAACTTTACTGCTGAATCAACCGGGCTTTCCCAGATTTCTTTTTATGTCCCAGTGTCCTTAGTATAATTTGGTAATCCGGTTTTAAGTCTGGATATGATCCCTATGTGATTCATGCAACCAACAATATACTCTGGCAACCTTGTTTTCACTTTCGGGCGTATCAGCTTATCCATCATGGTTGTAAGCCTTGTCAATAAGGTACTGGATCATGTCCGCCCAATCGCTATTACTTGCCACATGCCTTCCTGCAGGGCAAAGCTTAACTCTTTCAACAGAATACCGATTATACAAAGTTCCATTATTATCATTGCTGGCCCGGTCGTATTATACCAGCAATACTATCTTTTCATTAATTTTTCATTTATAAAATGTTTGCAAAATCCGGACAGACTGAGCAATTCATTCCGGAGCAAACTGAGCAAATAATCCCGGGAATGACTGAGCACCTGAAACCGAAATTGAAACATCACAGTATCAAGTTAAAACAATAATGTGTTATAATTACAAACAGACTGCTCACTTTAAATCCGAGGAGGGTGTTCACTAGCACCGGAATTTGTAACCACAGAAAGGTATTAGGGTTTATAAATCTATGTAGGTGGTAGTTTTTATTATTAAAAGAGTGTTTAGATTAAAACCACCATCTCAAGTCCAGGATTTTTCTGCATTCCACATATTGATGATCATATCATGGGCTTCTCAGGAGGTACCTCTGTTCTGGCTGCTACCCTGAACCATATACTGATAACTTTATTACCCTCTATTTTGAGTACTTTGTATTCAATCCATGCATACATATTGTCCAATCTGTAACTTTTGCCAATCTCAATTCCGGTTCCAACTGGATCGGATAAAGGAATGTATTCAGTAATAAACATCTTAAGTTCATTGTATTCTCCTGTAAACCATAATGTTTCTTTATCAGGACTGAAATCAACCTCGATTTTGAGACCATTTATAAGGTCTATTTTAGGACTAACACCTGTTTTAAGTACCGCAGAGTGACTTGCCTGTCTTGGTTGTGAAAATGCTATGCTGACAACTACAATCAACATAACAATACTTATAATTAATTTCTTCATAATAAGTTAGGTTTTTTGGTTAGATAAAAAGCAAGGTATGAAATTAACCCATTAAAGTCCAGTAATGAACATTAAATCAGATAGCAATTAAATATGGGTTTTTAAGCTCAATAACTCACGATTGCCGAATTGAATTGGCAACAGAAGGCGAGCTGTTAGTATTCGTTGTTCCCGGCGTCAACAGCTTTTTTTGCTGCCTCGAGATGAAGATATACATCGTGGTCATAAACAGGTTTTAATTCCCAGCTTCTTTCAAGGTTCCCGAGTGCTTCTTCATATTTACCCTGTTTATATAAACCCCATCCTTTGGTGTCCAGGAAAAGATAATTGTCAGGCTCTATTTCCAGGGCTTTTGCAGCCAGTTCAAGGCCTTCCTCGATGTTGATATCATTATCAATAAGTATATATGCAAGACTGTTCATCCTGGTGGAACTCTCAGGTTGCAACGATAGTGCTTCGCGATACTTCTCTTCTGCTTTTTGAAGCATCCCTGCTTCCAGGTAAACACTACCCAGACTTGAAGCTATGGCTGCCCCGGAATAAGACCTTTCTTCAAGGGCTGACACATACTCATCGATATATTCACCTGCTGCCTTTGTTTTTCCCGTACTTAATGCTAGTACGGCCTGCCTGTAAAGCAGAAGATAATCACCCGGAAAATCTTTTTCTGCTTTTTTATACAGTTTTTTTTCTTTTTTATATTCCCCTGCATTATGATATGCCCTTCCAAGGTTAGTATAGTTAAAGACCCATGGAGGTTTTAGGCCTCCTTCATCAAATACTTCAAACAGTTTCTCAAATTCAGCAATTGCCTTATCATATTGATTTGTATGATTGTAGCAAAGGCCCAGGAGGTATCTTTGGTTGGTTAACTTTTCGTCTATCTCAAGAGACTGTTTAATGTGCCTGATCTCATCCACGGGTGTTTCATAATAATTAGCATATAACCATTCCGCTAAAAGTTTCAACTCAATCGGCATCAAATCTTTCTTGCTGTAAATCTTCAGGCTCCATTTTTTTGCCTCTTCATATAATCCCTGGTTCCCATATGAAGCAGCAGTATAAATCGCAGGAAAGAAAAAACTGGAGTCAACTTCCAATGCCTGATTGAACCAGCTCCTCGCCCTCGGATAGTCCCTTTCAACGAAAGCATTAGCCCCGTAAATAAAATACCTGTATGCTTCAGGAGAATTTGAATATCCATAATCATCATAATATTCCTGGTTGCTGATCCCGCTTAACAACTTATTTATCACCAGAAAATTGCCAACCTTTCTTTTAAGCGAATCAATTAACTGAAAAATCATTTCCTCCCTGGCCTCTCCGTCTATTTCAAAGGACCGGAAAATTTCATCTGTCTTTGAGTCAACCAGGCGGGCATTTAAGCGTATGTTTTCACCTGCCTGTTTAATAGTGCCGTAAATAAATATATTTGCATCAAGTTTTTGTGATATATCTCTGGCCATGGAAGGTGTAAGTGAAGCATAATTAACAGGATCTTTGCCCCGCAAAAAATTGTTTATTGTTTCTGTCTGCCTGACTTTCAGTTCCTGGGTGTTTGTCAAAGATGATATTAATTCATTCTGAATGCCTTCCTGCCATATGTTCCAGGTTGTATCTCCTGTCATATTCTGAAAGGGCATTACAGCAATTGTAACCTCATCTTCTGAACTGAGCTCTTGCAGCTTATCGGGCTTGAATATTTTTGGGTAAACCAGAATTATAACTGCTATCAGCAATACCGCAATAACAATATCACTTACCTTTAGTTTCCTTTTCGCTGACTTTGAAACTGGCTCTTTCCTGCCGCTAATCTTTGCCGGTTTCGTCTTTTGTATACCCTTCGGAGTGATGTCAAATATCCAGCTGAAAATCACGGCGAACGGAAATCCTGTTACTAATAAAACAATGATCAATGTAGGGACCCATTCAGGAAGTCTGAGGGGCTCAACAATATTATTACTAAGCTCAATGATAACATAAGCAGCAGCAGCATACATCGTTATGACTCTGAATACTTTCCTGCGTTTTAGCTCCTGCCAGAAGTTTTGAGGTTTTTCAGGCATCATGACCAGATTTAGGTACATAAATATAAATCAATCGCTTATAATAATCAAATAAAACTAAGCATCGAAGTACTCTGTAAATATGATGTCAGCATCTATATGGCTGGTTTAATGGAGTGTAAAGTTCAGAGAACCACTATCTGGTAAAATAATCACAAACCCGGTTGCAGCTTTTGTCCTTGGGGGTACCGGGTGCCTCAGGAATATGAGGCTTTTTTATTATTTCAAGGTTCAGGCTGAGTCCCCGGAACCGGGACGAAGTGCCGACGGTTCAGAGCCTGTCTATTTTCAAGATAAAGCAGGAATATGCAATATCTGTGGAATATTTACCCGGTAATGAGAAAAAGATCACTCATTAATAATGAATATTTCATGCCGGGCCGCAGGTTAAAAACAATTGACCATATACTGATAATTGACTAAAACCTATGATTTACTGTACTTGACAAACGCATCTAAGCATGATGGACACAAGAAGATCATTATTTTGTAATTATCTGGCACGGTTTTTTATGGTTCAAAGCCGGTACTGCTGCTCATCTGTTGAAAGCTTTGCCAGCAGGTTTTCTTCGGATTTCAACCGAAGGAAATTATAAATGTGCAAAAGCAGTAGCTAAAGGATAATTCATAATTAAAAAAACTGCAAAATCATGCAAGACCTAAAAGGAAAAAGAATAGCCATACTTGCCACTGACGGTTTTGAAGAATCTGAACTGTTCAAGCCAAAAATTGTATTTGAAGAAAATGGCGCTGAGGTCAGTATAATTGCACCACAGAGGGGAATGATCAAAGGATGGAAACATGGTGACTGGGGTAAAGAGATCAAAGTTGACCTGACCATTGATGATGCAAAAGAAAATGATTACGATGCACTGGTCCTTCCCGGTGGGGTGATCAACCCTGATAAACTCCGGAGAATACCATCAGCTGTGTATTTTGTCAACAGATTTTTTGATAATAATAAGACTGTGGCTGCCATTTGCCACGGACCTCAACTGCTAATTGAAGCTGGTGTGATAAAGGGCCGGACAATGACCTCTTTCCATTCGATTAAAACAGACCTTCAGAATGCAGGTGCTAAATGGGTTGATTCAGAGGTGGTCGTGGATGATAAACTAATCACTTCGCGAAACCCGTCTGACCTTGATGCTTTCTGTAGGAAAGTCATTGAAAAACTGCATGCTGAAAAATAAGCTTTACAGACAGAAGATCAGGGTCTCCCTTTTATTCAGTAATCATATATCTTCAATATAACTGTTATATTTTTTTTAATCATATTCTCCCGGCTGCCATTGCAAATATTCCCAAAGCCATGTAAAAATGATTCCTGCAGGAATTTAATCACCCATACAAAAATTTCCTTGCATTATTTCCGGCGATGAATTAAATTGCTGAAAACTATACGAGAACTAACCGAAAACCATCTTATGAAAGCCTTTTTCAAACTACTGTTTATTGCATTCATGCTCTTACCATCTGCATTGATTGCCCAGGATGACTTCAGGGGTTTTTCAGTTAACCTCAGGATGGGTCCTGCTTATCCCCTTCGTTATGATAATGGATTTTTTCTTGGTGGAGAACTATGCATCTACAGGAACCAGAATATTTATTCAGCTGAATACACATTCCTTGAAGAGTTTAGAATCTTTGGGGAAGAGGAATATGCCACCAACAAAGTGGGATTCTACTATGGTAAGTACTGGGGTCAGAGATGGTATCGCTGCCAGTTACAGGGCGGGCTGGGACCGGTATGGGGTGGCAGGATGGTCTCAGACCGTTATTCTTCATATATAACGGCAGGCATATTCCTGAAAACCGGTTTTAAGCTCTTACCTTTCAGCTTTGCCGCGATTGGGGCAGACATTCAGTTGAACATAAACCCGGAAAATCCTGACCTTATGCTGATGATAGGTCTTGACCTCGGGAAATTGCTTAATCCCAGGTAAAAGAAATTATATTACCTTTTCGCCCTGTTATGGGTGGAATTTTAATTTCCGGCAACAGCCTTTTTTGCTTTCTCGAGATGAAGATATATTTCGTGGTCATAAACAGGTTTTAATTCCCAGCTTCTTTCAATGCTCTCGAGAGCTTCTTCATATTTACCCTGTTTATATAAACCCCAGCCTTTAGTGTCCAGGTACAGATAATTGCCAGGCTCCATTTCCAGGGCTTTTTCAGCCAGTTCAAGGCCTTCCTCAATATCTATTTCATTATCAATCAGTATATATGCCAGGTTATTCATCCTGGTGGAACTCCCGGGCTGTAATGAAAGTGCTTCGCGGTATTTTTCTTCTGCCTTCCCAGGCATTCCTGCATCCCGGTAAATTGCTCCCAGATTAGATGCTATGACTGCACCGGAATAAGACCTTTCTTCAAGGACAGAAATATACCTGTCAATATACTCACCTGCTTCCTTTGTCGCTCCCGTACTTAATGCCAGTTTAGCTTGCATGGAAAACAGTGCACGGTCACCGGGGAAGTCTTTTCCCGCCTTTTTATAGAGTCTTTTTTCTTTCCTGTACTGCCCTGTAGCATGATATGCATATCCCAGGGCTGTATAATTATAAACCCATAAAGGCTTTATGTCCCATTTATCATAAAGCTCCAGGGCTTTTTCAAATTCAGGTATTGCCTTGTTATACTGATATAATTGGCTGTAATTAAGGCCAAGAATATAATAAGCTGCTGCAATCTGGTCATCAAGCTCAATGATTTGTCTTATGTACTTTAATTCTTCATATGGATCGCCGTAATAGATGTTGTAAACCCACCCGGTATAAAGCTTCTCCAGTCTTGACATCCTGTCCCTTTTCTCCCAGGCTTTGAGGCTCCATTTTTTAGCTTCTTCATAAATACCCTGGTTTCCATATGAAACAGCAATTTTAACCACCGCGGCGACAAAGTTCGAGTCAGCCTCAAGTGCCTTGTAAAAAAGTTCCCTTGAGGCAGTATAATCCCTTCTGTAAAATGCCATATTACCTTCCATGAAATACTTTACTGCCTCAGCAGATTTCGTTGATGACAGGTAGTGTTTAAGTTCATGCGATAATTCCTTTTCGAGGACGGAAATAATGAGATAATCCTTTACCAGGCGTGAGAGGGAGTCTGTTATGTTAAGGATATTTTCCTGCATGCCGTCAACCTGGAATGATTTAAAAACTTCTTCAGTTTCGGAATCAACCAGTTTGGCATTCAGCCTGATTATAGTATCGATCTGGCTGATACTTCCATGTATAAAGACACCTGCATCCAGTTTTTTTGATATATTACTGGCAAGAGCGGGTGTTAGTGATGCATAATTCCTGAGATCAGTATTTTGAAGGAGAGCATAGACCGATTCAGTCTGCCTTACTTTGAGTTCTTCCGAGTTTGTCAGAGTATTTATCAGGCTTTCCTGCACCATAAGCTGCCAGAAATTCTTCAGGGTATCTCCGGTCAGGTTCTGAAAAGGCATTACTGCAAGTGAGATTTCACCTTTCTGCCGTAGCTGTTTTATTTTATCAGCTTTGAATATTTTTGGGTAAACCAGGACTATAACTGTTATCAGTAAGACCGCAATAATAATATCACTTGTCTTAAGTCCTCTTTTACCGGCTTTTGAAACATTTTCTTTTTCAACACCACTCTTTGCAGGTTTTGTCTTCTGTACTCCTTCGGGGGTAATGTCATATAACCATGAAATGACAACGGAAATAATAAAGCCCACGCACAGAAGCACGAATACAAGTTTGAGGGTCCAGCCTGGCAGCCCAAATGGCTCGGCAATAATAGAAATAAGTTCCAGGATCACATAGGAAGCGGCGGCATATCCTATTATGACACGGATTACTTTCCTGCGTTTTAGCTCCTGCCAGAGGTTTTGAGGTTTTTCAGGCATCTTAAGCGGGTTTGCATATAAATATAAGTCATCTGAATATAAAAATCAAATAATCAAATTTATAGAGTCGTCAGCTGTGGCGACTCTATTTATCCAGTGCTTTCCTGATTGCTTCTTCAGCCATCGGTCCCATTACCAAGTAGCCTGCTTCATTGGGATGTACGCCATCGTAGGTATATTTGTCTTTTAAGCCATTACGTTCGTCAACCATCGATGCGAAATAGTCCAGGTAGATGAAGTTATTCTGAAGGGCATAGGCCTTTATCATTTCATTCAGGGCAGGTATCTTTTCATCTGGCCGGAGTCCCGGTCTCCATGGATAATCAAAAGCCGGCAAAACGGAACAGAGAATAACCTTAATATCATTTGTCCTGGCCAGTTCAGTCATGGATTCCAGGTTGGCCATTATCATTTCCAGGCTTGACGGACCGGTATTACCTGCAATATCATTTGTTCCGGCAAGAATAACAACCACCTCCGGTTCAAGGTCGATAACATCGGGTCTGAACCTGATCAGCATCTGGGGTGTTGTTTGTCCGCTTATGCCCCGGTTTATATATGGCTTACCTTCGAAAAAAGAAGGGGAGTGCCGGCTCCATCCCTCGGTAATTGAATTGCCCATGAAAACAACACGTTTCTCACCGGGGGCGGGTGTCCCCAGTTGAGCGTTTTCTTCCCTGAATCTTTCCAGGTTAGCCCAGTCCTGGGCCTGTATTTCATCTCCCATGAGAATCAGAAATATTAAGCATATGACTTTAATAGCTGTCCTGTACATTGCTGAATTTTATTTACGAAGGGCAGGTTAGCGGGGGGCGACTATCTCACCGGTCCCCAGCTTACAAGCATATCATCATCAAAGATAAGGTATGATTCGGTATATATCCATCTTTCCTGGACATCAGCTCCTTTAATCAGCCTGTCCACCCTCAAGGGCTTGCCCCAGCTGTCAAAGACCATGTCGTTTGTCATGCCCTTCCATATCTTATGTTCATAGATAGCACTTGCCGTTTTTGTGTCATACTTGTTAATAAGCATACCCCACCTGTCTACCGGTTGTTGCTGCGCTTGCTGTTGTTGCATCTGTTGCTGAGCCTGCTCTCCAACCTGGAGTATTTCACCTTCGGTATTCCTCAGGGTGGCTTTTTCTGTCAGAATCCATCCTTCTGTATCACCGTAAAGGACTTTTAAATATTCTTCTTCCACAACCAGCACATTGAGTGTGGTATCTGCCTTAATATAGGCTATTACTGTACTGGTATTTCCCTTATCACCGAAGAGTCTTGCTGTTGATTTCGTTGTTGCCTTGTAATACTGGGCTGAAATGCCCGATGTTATAATAAGTGCCAGCAGGGAAAGCACAACTGATTTAAATATATTGTTTCTCATGACTTAAATTATTTAATGGGCCTGGATAATGCAAAGTAAATAAAAAGTCCTGGCCTCTTTGTGTTTGATTTCGTTCAAAAACTGTACCATATGTAGTGGAAAACCAGAATACGACATTTCAAATTCCCTTCAATTCGTTATATTGTATTATCTTTGAAGGCCGGAATTTTTGAATAACTACTAAAAAGCAGAAAAATGGCATCTGACAGTGACAAACAATTTGACACCAGCGAAAATCTTCAGAAAATGGTTCTTAACATCATGTTCACCATGAGGGAGAAGTATAAGAAATACCCGGAGTATAAGACCATTATGATGAATCTGACAACGGTATCAAAAGAGATCAACGCTATCAGGATAAAAGAGATTACAGGAGAACTTGAATCGCCGGATCCTGAAAAATAGCGGACTAAAGCTTGCGTAATATCATAAGGCCATCCCTGGCAGGAATTATTATTTTCTCAATAAGCTGATCTTCTTTTACCAGCTGGTTAAACCTGCGGATTCCTTCTGTCATGGGTTCGTTCTGAGAAGGATTGCATACCTTGCCATCCCATAAAACATTATCGGCCACTATAAAACCATCTGATGCGAGCCTGTTAATTGCAAGCCTGTAATATTCAGGGTACTGTCTCTTATCCCCGTCGATAAAGATAAGGTCAAATGAGAGGTCCAGCTTTTTTAATACTTCCCGCGCATCAGCGATATGAAGAGTGATTTTATCCTGCAGGCCTGCACGTGCAAAATATTCCCTGCAGATATCCTCCAGCTCATCATTGATCTCGATAGTATGCAGCACGGCTCCATCAGGCAATGCCCGTGCCATACTAATTGCAGAATAGCCCGTGTATGTGCCTATCTCAAGTACCAGCACCGGCTTAAGCATTCTTACAAGCATCTCCAGGAATTTGCCCTGTATATGTCCAGATATCATATTGGGATTAATAAAGGATGCATGGGTTCTCCTGTATAGTTCATTAAGCAGCTCGTCTTCCGGGGAGCTAATATCGCTAATATATTTTTCGCTATCTATATCCATTATTGTGTGTAGATAAGGCTTGACAGCATGTGTTCGGAAAATACTTCGTTGGCTATCTCCAGAAGGTTTGATGATGTAAGCCGGTCGATTTTGCCATAAAGTGTTTCGGTCGATTCCATAGTGTCGAAAAGCAGGATGTTTTTACCCATTGCCAGCATCAGGTTTTCATGGTTCTCACGGCCCCTGGCTATATTACCCTTGATCTGGTTTTTAGCCTTATGCAGCTGTGTTTTACCAAGACTCCTTTCACGCAGGCGCTTCAGTTCCCTGAGAGTGACAGCTATGCTTTTTTCGCGGTTTTTCTTATCCGTACCGAAGTATATCATAAACACACCACTGTCGCAGTAGGGGATATAATTTGATTCCACATTATAGGCGAAGCCATTCTTTTCCCTCATCGAAAGGTTTAGACGTGAGTTAAGACCCTGTCCACCCAGGATGTTATTGAGAAGGAACATTGCCAGGCGTTTTTTATCCCTGACATTATATGCCATATTCCCCAGTATACAGTGGTCCTGCCAGGTATTTTTATTTATGGTTCTATGTAGCGGTTGATAGCCGGTGAAGCCTGTCCTTTCTCTTTCAATATATTGTGACCCGATATTTCCGAAATATTTCTCAAAGAATCTGATCAGCTGTTTTTCCCTTATGTTTCCAACCGAGCATACCACCATTTCGCGGGGATCGTAATTTTTTCTGATGAATTCATGAATCATACTGCGGTTGAAATTCTTTAATGAATCTTCTGTTCCAAGGATATTCCTTCCTATTGAAGCGCCCCCGTAGATCATTTCCTCAAAATCGTCAAATATTAGTTCAGAAGGAGTATCCCTGTATGAGTTTATTTCTTCAGATATTACTTCTTTTTCCTTTGCGATTTCTTTTTCAGGGAAGGTTGAATTAAAGATTACATCGCTTATAATATCGAAGGCTTTATTATAGTCATGCTTAAGGAAAGAGCCATATATTGCTGTTTCCTCCTTGGTGGTATATGCATTGAGCTCACCGCCACGGTCTTCAAGGCTGCTGAGTATATGGTATGTTTTTCTCCTTGATGTACCTTTAAACAGCATATGTTCAATAAAGTGTGCCATCCCGTGTTCATTTTCTTTCTCATCCCTTGAACCGGTATTGATTATTACCCCGGCATGGGCAATCATATTCGGGACGGACTTATGTACCAGGCGTATTCCGTTTGGCAGTGTATGGTATAATAAATTCATATATAAACAAATATGACTGCAAAGTTAGTATAAGGCGGGCACAAGATAAAACCTTTTGAGGCAAATAATTTAAGAGATAGTGCATCGGGTGATGTGCAGGCTGGATGGAGTGGATGCTTGTAGTCCGGGTGATTTTTTTCAAAATTTTAAGCAAAAAATTTTAAACGTATGAAAATGCGGATTATATTTGCAGTCCGAAAAGTTGGTGCCATAGCTCAGTTGGTAGAGCACAGGACTGAAAATCCTGGTGTCCCTGGTTCAATTCCAGGTGGCACCACACTCTTAAAACCCAGATCCCGCATAGTCAATGACTTGCGGGATTTTTGTTTTGGAGTGTTGACGGAAGTGTTGGCGGTTTTTAAAATGTAGAAAATAATTGTTCTGATAGAATCTGATTTCAATTATTAATGAACTGGCTTTTCTATATTTTCAGAGAAGTTTAAAGAATCTATTAAAACCACCCCCGAAATACAACCGTTAGATAAATAAGCAGATTGTAAAGTATCTTGGTTCTGAGATTAAACTCAAATTTGAGGTAGGAATGCTTCCACATTCTATGTTCCCTGGGTTAATTATAAGCAGCAAAAGAAAGATTTTTTGCATTAAGTTACCTTATTTGGTAAGTATGTTGTATCTTTGTATCAGTATGCGAATAATTAAAACAGGAACGCTTCAGAATTATTGCCGCAAAGCCAGATATAGAAGTGCCCAAAATGCCCTGCAGGCATGGATTTATGAAGTGAAATACTCTAATTGGAATAACTCCGCCGAGCTGAAACTGAAGTATAAGAATGCCAGTATAATAAGTTCAAAAAGGGTTGTTTTCAATATAAAGGGTAATAAATACCGTTTGATAGTAGATGTCGAGTATAAAATGCAAATAGTTTTTATTGTATGGTTTGGAACACATAAAGAATATGAAAAAATTGATGCGAAGGAGGTGAATTATGAATCTTAAGGTAATTAGAACAGAAAAGGAATATAAAGCTGCAGTTAAGAGAATATATGAATTAATACATTTTAAGACAGATCTGATAGAGCCAGACTCTTCTATAGGTGAAGAACTTGAGCTTCTTTCTATTTTGGTTGAGCGTTATGAAGATAATCAATTCCAGAAAAATGCTCCTGATCCAGTTGAAGCAATAAGGTTCAGAATGGAACAGATGAATCTGAAGCAGAAAGACATTGCTCCTCTTTTTGGTGGAGAAACAAGGGCCTCGGAAGTTCTCAATAGTAAAAGGCAGCTAACGCTTAAAATGATAGTAATGTTAAACCGTTATCTTGATATCCCTCTTGAATCATTAATCAGCGGTAACAAAACTTACAAACTGGATCCTTCGAGGAAAAAGAAAATCATGAGAGTGCCGGTTATAAGAGATCTTATGGCAAAGAAAAACACAGCTGTTTTATAACTCATTTTCAGCTAAAATAGATTATTTATGATAATATTTTAATTTATTATATTTGAATGTGTTCTTTGAATTTAGCTTGTATGATTACGGAGCAAGGTTTTATGATCCCGTAATCGCCAGATGGTCAGTTATTGACAATAAAGCTGAAAAATATTCTTTTGCATCTCCTTATACATATGCATTAAACAATCCAATAAGATTTATTGATCCTGACGGCAATGAAATTGTTGATGCTAAGGGGAATGTGATTTATACACATAAAGGCGGATGGGCTGCAACAGCATCTGATGGTACAAAGAGAATAGCAATGTCAATGCTGAAAACAGAAACAGGACGTAAGCAGTTTTATAATCTTGTAAACTCAAGTAGGAAAGTTCAACTAGTGTTAATGGAAGAAGGAAGAAATAAAGAAGAACCTAGAGCTTTAGGCGTCCATGATCCTGTAACTAGAAGAAGCAATAAAACAGGCAAAATATATACTGACGAGAATGGAATAACCAAGGTTTCCATATATGAAGAAGTAATAAAAGAAAATACAGCGGATGGAAAGATTAATGAGGGCTTATCTTCAGAGGAGGCGATAGGTGTAACTGCGGCACATGAAGCTGTACATGCTGTGGATGAAGAGAACATAACAAAGCAGGATAGGTACTATAATAATCCTACACCGGAGAACTACAACGCAAAGGAGTCTAAGCCAAATGAAATTGGAAACAACGTTAGAAAAGAGTTGAAAAATAGACTTAAGAAACTAGAAGTAAAACTTCCTAAAAGGAAACCAATTGACTTAATAAAATGAAAAGACTACTTATTTCGCTAATAGTATTTGTTTTAATTGGGTTTTCACTTAATGCACAAATTAAAGATGCACCAAATAAAATTGATTCACTCGGTTTAAAACAGGGTCTTTGGATAGAGCTTGAAGCAAAACCTAATATAATAGGTATTACACATTATGATCTTTCAGACGGGACTAGCAAGGATAAATTTCGATATGATTATAGTGACTATGTTGTTTTGAAATATGTTGGTTCTTATAATAATGGTTTAAGAGAAGGTAAATGGGATGTATATTCACCAAACGACAAAATACGTTATACTATAAATTATAAGGGTAGTATTCCTTATGGAGAGTTTATAATTTATCATCTCAACGGTGAAATTGAACTAAAAGGTTTTATTGCGAGAAAGGAATTTACCAAGGTTTCATATTATGATGAAAAGGGTAAATATATAAAAGAAGAACACTGGTATACTAGTGGACTAATAGAGAGGTTAAATAGATGAGATCGAGAATTATAGTTCTTTGATTTTCAACTGGTACGATTACGGGGCAAGGATGCATGATCCGGTGATTGGGAGATGATTTTTGGTAGAAAATAAAGCTGGAAAACAAAATTTACTTATTTATATATATCCTTTC